>CAKQED010000010.1:0-50083 GCA_934229835.1 uncultured Oribacterium sp.
GACGATTTCTATAATCCACATCATGAGGCGGTTCTTCGGATGATTCAGATGACCATCGACGGCGCGCATAAGGCAGGAAAGTGGGCCGGCATCTGCGGTGAGCTCGGTGCAGACACGACACTGACGGAGCGTTTCGTCGAGATGGGCATCGATGAGCTGAGTGTCGCACCATCCATGGTGCTCGGCGTGCGCAGTAAGATCTGTGAGATGGCGTAACGGCGTAAGAACGAAAAACAGAAGATACATAAACGAAGCGAAGGGACAGCCACACGAGATGTGTCGATGCCCCTTCGCTTCGTTTATGGAGATAAATCGGTGATTGTGCTTATGCGGATTCTAACGGAAGCGTCCCTCTGCTGTGGATTGAAGCTCAGTTCGACTTGATCTTCTCGTCCATGACCGTGGAGTCGTTTGTAGAGACGACATAGGTGACGCGATCGCAGCGGACCGTCGTCAGTGAGTAGTGGATCGGCTTATCATCCTGATCATAGCTGATTTTATGAATCGAGAACAGCGGGTCGCCGACGTTACACTTCAGAATATCTGCGCTGTGGCTCTGTGCAGCCTTGCCGTCGATTTCGAGGACGGAATGCTTCGGCCGGATATGATAGCACTCATCCATCACCTGGTAGAACGAGCGATCCTTCGAAAGTGTCGTGATGAAGTCCGGGAAGCGGGCATCCTCGATGTAGATCTTATCGACCGCGATCGGTTCATCATCCTGCCAGACCAGACGCTCGATGTAGACGACCTTCGTCCCGATCGGAACCATCAGCTTCTCTGCGATGTCTTCATCCGCGTACAGAAACGATGCCTGGATGATATCGTGTCTGGACGCGTGTCCACGGCTCGACAGACTCTCCTTGAAGCCGCGGGTCTTATTCAGATACAGCTTGTCCTTTTTGAAATTGATGAAGGTACCCTTTCCCTGTACCTTATTGACATATCCCTCATCGGATAAATTCTGTATCGCCTTTCGAATCGTGATCTTACTCACGTTATACTGGGCACTCAGCTCGTTCTCCGTCGGAAGCTTATCTCCCGGCATGTACTGCTTCGACAGGATACGGTTTTTAATATCCGCCTCCACCTGCAGATAGAGCGGCTTGCTGCTATCCATGATCGTCATTGTTTTCCTCTCCCCTTCGCATCATCGATGATATAATTTTAATGCCATGTCATCATATCATAACATATAATCACTTGGCTTGACCAGTCCTCTCGTGGGAAATTAATGGGGTCAGACCAAGTATACCCGAAGAGGTATAAATACAGCGCCGGGCGGTTATGTCCGCGGCCAATGTCTCCGCCCTCCACATCGTCACCCGACCTTTATCTCTATCATATCTCCTCACATGAATCGATTCTTTTGACGAGATATGATTAGATGTGAGACAATATAATAAAATAAAATCACGGAGGAGACTCATCATGAAATACGATTTCACATCCATCATGGATCGTGTCGGTAAAGACGCGATCGCAGTAGAAGCACTCGGTCAGATGAAGATGGCACCGAAGCCACCGAAGGAGGGCTTTGACATCATCCCTATGTGGGTAGCCGACATGAACTTCCCGACCGTTCCGACGATTCCGAAAGCCATCATCGAGCGGGCGAAGCACCCGGCATATGGTTACTTCTCCCCACGCAAAGAGTATTACGACACCATCATCCAGTGGCAGAAGAACCGAAACGGCGTCACCGGCCTGACCCCGGAGTGCATCGGTTATGAAAACGGTGTTCTCGGCGGCGTGATTTCAGCACTTAATGTCTACTGCTCCAGAGGAGATAACGTGCTGGTCCACAAGCCGACCTATATCGGCTTCACCAACAGTCTGACGAACAACGGCTATCACATCGTTCACAGTGATCTCGTAAAGGATGAGAACGGCGTATGGCGTATGGACTTCGACGACATGGAGAAGAAAATCGTAGAGAATAAGATTCATGCAGCGATTTTCTGTTCACCGCACAACCCTTGTGGTCGTGTATGGGAGCGCTGGGAGATCGAAAAGGCCATGGAGATTTATAAGAAGCATGATGTCATGGTTATCTCAGATGAAATCTGGTCCGACATCATCACCACCGGCCATAAGCATATCCCGACACAGAGCGTATCAGAGGATGCGAAGATGCGTACGGTTGCACTCTATGCACCAAGCAAGACCTTTAACCTCGCCGGTCTGATCGGAAGCTATCACATCATCTATAACAAGCATATCCGTGACCGCGTAGAAAAGGAGTCCAGCTTAGGACACTATAACAGCATGAATGTCCTCTCCATGCACGCACTGATCGGTGCTTATCAGCCGGAAGGATATGAGTGGGTAGAAGAGCTCCGTGAAGTCATCACCGGTAACATCGATTATGCCTGCAACTATATCCGAGATCACTTCGAGGGCGTTTCTGTATCCCGTCCGGAAGGAACCTATATGCTGTTTGTTGACTGCACCGAGTGGTGTGAGAAGCACGGAAAGACCATCGAGGATGTCGAGCAGGCTGCATGGGATGTCGGTGTTGCATGTCAGGATGGACGTATGTTCCACGGCCCATGCCACTTACGTATCAACCTCGCACTTCCACTCTCGAGAGTACAGGAAGCCTTTGCCCGTTTAGATAAGTATGTTTTTAATGCCTAATGCCGCGGTCAATGCCTCTGTCCTCTACATCATCGCTCCGCCGTTCCTGTGACTGGCTTTCGCAAAAAGCGCTTTCCGGTCGCTCCTGCCATTATGTTTTTCGCAGACTCGCCGTAAATCATCCGCCTGACATTAGGTATTTTCGCAGACTTGCCTCCCGGCAACCTTATGACATTAACTCTGACGAATCCCGGCAGAGAATTCTCGAGCAGATTTCCGGTTTTTGACGCAAACATACCCTCTTCTCGACCAGTGACATTATCTTGCCCCACGACATCTCACTGAAAAAGCTTCGGCAAGGGCTCTCGACGCCCTGAACTTAATGTCACACCTTCCAGAATCGCCCCCTCTGCGAAAAAACATAATGTCATGCAACCAGAAAATCGTCTCTTTGTAAAAGCTCCCTAATGTCACGATCTCTGAAATCGAGGGGATTGCGAGAAAACTTAAAAAAGTTAATGGCATGCGCATCTGAAATCCATAGTTTGCGAAAGGTACTTAATGGCACAGCTTCTATAATCACGGGGATTGCGTAAAAATCCAAAAAAGTTAATGTCACGTAGACCGGAGAACATCACTTTGCGAAAACCTCATTTTGCCAGTACATTGTGGTGACTGACCGAACAAGCTATAATCAAATATAGTCTATCCTCGCAGTGAACCGCGTAAAAAACAACACTCACCGCAGGAACTTAACATGCATTCACCCCACAGGAGTTGTCTATGTGCTGTCGCTTTTACATCGATAAAGAAAGTCCGGAAATGCAGAGAATCATCGCGCAGATGAATCGCTCCCCGCTGATGCAACGCTGGCCATCCACACAATCTGAAGCCTTTGCTCTCGACGCCCAGACATCATCTCTGCAGGCCAGCTTTCTCTCATCGCGGACTCCAGAGGCACAGCTTCACGGCTCCTTGTCTCCGACGGCACTTTCTACACCCAACGTAATCCCGCCTCTCGACATCCGCCCGACCGACCTCGCGCCGGTTATCGCGCCTGACCGTAACGGCCAGCCCGCGATTTTTCCGATGCAGTGGGGCTACAATGCCCGCTCGATCCTCATTAACGCACGCGTCGAAACGGCCGCCGAAAAACCGACCTTTCGCGAAGACTGGATTCGCCACCGCTGCATCATCCCCGCAAGCGGCTATTACGAATGGGAGCACCTAAGCGCCCCGGACAGCAAGCCAAAAACCGGCGACAAGTACGCCATCCATCCCGTGCACAGCACCATGACCTGGCTCTGCGGACTCTATCGCATCGAAGCCGGTCTCCCGCACTTCATCGTCCTGACACGTGAACCCGCAGACAGCATACGCTTCATCCACGACCGCATGCCGCTGCTTCTGTCCGAAGAACATCTTTTTTCCTGGCTTGCTCCGACCACAAACCCCGCTGACATCCTCCCGCATGCCATCACCGACATGACCTTCTTGAAAATTTCGTAATGAGGTCAGACCCCGTATACCCGAAGAGGTATGAATATAGCGCCGGAGATTAATATAATTCAAATCATCATAATCTGGATTATATTAATTTCCGGCGTTACTATGTCTTCGACCAATGCCTCCGCCCTCCACGTCGTCACGCCGCAGTTCCTGTGACTGGCTTTCGCAAAAAGCGCTTTCCAGTCGATCAGAAAATGAAATGACTGTATCAAAACAGCAGCAGGAATGTGATAAAATCAGAAGCATATTGAATCTCGTATTTACGTAGCTCATCTTTAACCACCGGAGGCCTGCTTATGGACTTAGTACTACATACCGATGCTTCCTACAGGAACGATCTGGATACGGGCAAGTTCGCGCGTATGCTGGACGATCCGTCGCAGTGCTACAAGTTTTACTGGCTGGAGGCGATTCTCAACCTGCTGCCGACCGAGGAAGGCGACATCAGCTTCGAAAAGATCATCGACGAGATGATCTGCGACGCGTGGTACTCCGTGACGCGCTACAAGCTGCATCTCGGCCCGACGATCCGAGGCAAGTGCGAAAATGCGCTGGAGCGTGCGATCAATGTCATCAACCGGGATGATCAGATGACCTATGCGTCTTCGAAGGATGAAATCATGCATGGCATCGAGCAGCATCAGGCGGAGATCCGGGCGGATAAGCTCACACTGACGATCAATGTTCCGTACCGTCTGCTGTCCTCCTTCCTCGATGAGATCGGCGGCAGCAATAAGATGTGGTACAAGTCCGGAGAGATGATCCGGTATATCAGCCTGCTGAACCAGGACACCGCACTTCCGTACATCATCATTGACGGCAAAGGCCTGGAGAAGAAAATCCGCATCCATCCGGAGTGGCGTCGTCTGATCATCGACAACTATCCGATCATCAAGGGCTGGATCCAGATGAAGAAGGTGCGTTTCCTGCAGGACCGCAATCCGGGTGTGCCGGGCATCATCTATAAGCTGGCGCCGGAGAATGAAAACGGTCGCAAGCTGTCGAACGCGAAGGCGCTCTGGAAAGAGGTGGCGGAGGTGCTCGCGACGCCGATTCACGACATCTATTCCGGTCACGAGATCGACGTTCGAAAGAGTGATCTCGATCACTTCGTGCCGTGGTCTTTCGTCGCCAATGATGAGCTTTGGGACCTCATCCCGATGGAGCGTCGGCTGAATTCCAGTAAGAGCAATCGTCTCCCGGAGTGGGATCTCTACTTCGGCAATCTGGCGGCGCTCCAGTATAAGATGTATGAAACCGTCTTCAGCCACGAGCAGATCCAGAAGGCTTTCGAGAAGTGCCGCCGCGATAATCTCAATGCGATGTGGGCGGTCGAAAATCTGTACATCCCCGGCAACACCGAAGAGCAGTTCACGAACATCCTCGAGCACAACCTGCGACCGGTTTACGACGCCGCGAAGCTGCAGGGCTACGGTCTGTGGAGATATTCAGATTATGTGGTTATCCGGTAAGAAAAATGTGGGAAACCCTGTTGCTTTGGCGGGCAGACATGCCGGTCATGCAGCGTAAAGACGCGAAACAGGGCGCTTGCAGGTGGATAACCAGAGAAAGCTTACCGGACAATGATTGATGCCGGATAATTTACTGCAGGGTGGGGCAAATCTAAGTATAAAACGGATCAGTTTTAAGTATAAAAAATGATGACAAACGAGAAAAACCAGACGATAGCATATTACGATGACCCTTCGAACGCCTATGCGGATCAGACGATCCATGCGGATATGAGCGCAATCTACGAGCGTTTTGAGAAGTACCTCGCGCCGGGTGCAGCAGTGCTGGATGCCGGCTGCGGCAGCGGTCGGGACAGTCTGCACTTTATGAAGGCCGGTTACGCTGTGACCGCCATCGATGCGTCGCAGGAAATGTGTGCCTTTGCATCGCGGCTTCTGCAGCAGGAGGTCCGGCAGCTGCGCTTCCAGGAGCTGGATTACGACGCGGGCTTCGACGGCATCTGGGCGTGCGCGTCGCTGCTCCACGTACCGGAGCGGCAGCAGCCCGAGGTGTTCTACCGACTGATACGTGCACTCGTACCGGACGGCGTGCTCTACGCGTCCTGGAAATACGGCGAAACGGAGCGCACCGAAGCGTCGAGCGGCCGCCTGTTCTGTGACATGACAGAGCAGAGGGCAGAAGCATTGGCCCAGACGGAAGACGGCGTAAGCATCGAAGCGTGCTGGATCTCCGAGGATGTGCGCGCGGACCGGCGAAGCCAAAAGTGGCTGAACGTGATCTTCAGGAAGGGATGACATATAAAAGTGGCGGTGCCAGATGCTTCGTGGCATGATGGTGTAGCAGTCAAAGGCATTGGCGCGTGATGGATTTATACTTAAATTTGATCCGGATCAGGTTTGGGTATAAATCCATAGAGTCGCATGTTTTTAAGACGAGGATATAGTGATGAAGGAAATGGAACAGAAGCTGATGAAAAGTGAAGCAGATAGAGAACGGATCGAAAATCTATCCTCAGAAATATATCCGGTCTTTGCGAATATTTTTGCGCTTGCGATCCATTTGAAACGGGATATCTATGCGGATATCCATCACTGCGAAGAGGTATTTTCTTCGTGGCCGGATTATGAAAAGCCGGCGCTGGACAGCTCGCTCCGCTTCCTTTCGTTGCTGGCGGAAAGAATGAACTGCAGTCTGAGCCTGTTCTTTACGATGGGGCAGGAGGACAGAAGGCGCATCGTATATGGATTTTTGCGGGAGCATGTCCGGTGCCTGGAGGATCTGGAAAACGGTGAGCTGGAATTATGCGAGCCGAATAATGATGACGAGATAGAGTGCACTCGAATCAGATTGGACTGTCTTCCAGATGGGCGGGTGTATCGCAGTGCTCAGAAAATGGTGCGTACACCAATTTGGGAAGATGTGCCAGCGGTAGAGGATTCGGATCTTTATGATGCAGAAGCGCTTCCTTACAACGAAGTGATTCTCGAGAAGTATCATGATAAAAAGAGTGACCGGAACCTGTATGTATTTGATTATCGGGCCGAGGAAACGATAGAAGACAGGCAGGAGTATACACACATGTACCAGGGCTCGGAAGTCTATGAAGAAAAGGCTGGCGAGCTGGCAGATCTTATCGAAGCGCTCATTGAAAACAGGGATAAGTTAAGGATTATCGAGCATGATGAAGATGATGAGACGACGGACTATGGATTTGTCGGCGCATATATAGAGTACTGACGTCTGGGAATATGCATGAGCTGAATCTGTGAGCAGAGGCGTGACGATGCGGAGGGCAGAGGCATTGGCGCAGGACGGTGGTGCCGCTTTCAAAACTTGAAAATCTTTTGAGTTTTGAAAGTGAGGGTTCTCCACATAGTGGATCCACATGGAAAGATTTCTCCCAGAGCGCCCCTCTTTCTCCCAAAATGCAGGCGAAATTTGGAGAAAGAGATGCGTTTTCCCTTAAAAAATTGACTTTCCCTTAAAAAATGTATAAAAATAAGGGGAAAGCTGGAGGGTAAGGGAATGAGAAGGTTTAATTATTCAGCGATTCGGGATCAGAAGTGGGATTCAGAAATGCTGGGGCTTATCGCCGCAATCTATAAGGAAGCTGGTAAGCAGGAGCTTTATCTGAAGCAGCGCCCGGAGGAACTGGAGAAGCTGGTTGAAATCGCAAAGATCCAGAGTACGGAGGCGTCCAATGCGATCGAAGGTATCGTAACCACCAGTACTCGGATACGGCAGCTGGTCGAGGATAAGACGACACCCAGAAATCGAGATGAGCAGGAAATTGCAGGATACCGCGATGTCCTTTCGATCATTCATGAAAGCTTCGATGCCATTCCCCTGACGCAGAATTATATCCTGCAGCTCCACAAGATTATGTGCAGCCACATGAATAATCCGATGGCAGGCCGAACGAAGAATGTTCAGAATTATATCAGTGCGACCTGGCCTGATGGGCATACGGAGATTCTATTTACACCACTTGATCCGTTTGAAACGCCGGGGGCGCTTGATCGAATCTGTGAGGAGTATAACCGAGTGATCGGAAATATGGAGCTGGAGCCGCTGATCGCCATTCCGGTGTTTATTCATGATTTTTTGTGTATTCATCCGTTTAATGATGGCAATGGGCGTATGAGTCGTTTGCTGACGACGCTACTTCTGTACCGTTCTGGCTTTTATGTTGGTAAATATATTTCGCTGGAAGCAAAAATCGCCAGAAACAAAGACTTATATTACGAAGCGTTAGGCCAGGCGCAGCATGGCTGGCATGAAGGAACGGAAGATGTGGTTCCGTTTATCAAGTATCTGCTCAGCACGATTCTGGCTGCGTATAAGGACTTCGGGGAAAGGTTTACGCTCGTCGAGGAAAAGCTGCCGGCAGTGGATATGGTGCGGAAGGCGGTGCAGCTTAAAATCGGTCGTTTCACGAAGCAGGATATTCGAGAACTGTGCCCCTCACTGAGTGTGAGCTCGATCGAGGAGGCCCTTAGACAATTGATTGCATCCGGCGAACTGAGAAGGGAGGGCGTAGGAAGATCGACCTGCTATGTTCGATTGAAGTAGCGGATGGCATGAAATCCCCACTTTCAAAACTTAAAAATTTTTTGAGTTTCGAAAGTGAGGGGCGATGGGAATGCGTTTTCCCTTAGAACAGGCGCCTTTCCCTTAAAATTGCAGCAAAAACAAGGGAAAGGCTGCCACGGATGCGGCAGCCTTCTTTTATTCAGTCTTAGACGGACCCGGGTGGGTCAATTATCAATATAAATCGCGATGGTCTATACAGAGGCGTGACGATGTGGAGGGCAGAGGCATTGGCCCAGGATGAAAACAGAGGGAGATACTATGATGAAGCTTCAAAAGAAATCGCTTGCAGAGCTTCTGCAGGTGCGGGCACTGGGGAGACATGTGGGGCGCGATCCGCTGACGCTGTTCTGGACGGCGAGCGGGATCGAGCTTGCGTTCACCGGGACGGAGCTATGGGTGGATTTTTATGCGGATTTTGAGTGGATGCAGCCGTGGATCAGTGTGGAGATCGATGGTGCCTGGATCGCGCGTATGCCGGTGAATCCGGGAGAGAGTCGGGTGTGTCTGTTTCGGGGGATGACGGAAGGAACTGTGAAGCATGTGCGTCTGATGAAGGAAGTGCAGGCGATGGCGGAGGATCCGAAGCATCTGCTGCAGATTACCGGGCTCGAATATGCGGACGGTGAATTCCGGGCGCTTCCGGAACCGGCGCTCCGCCTGGAATTCGTCGGCGACAGCATCACGAGTGGTGTCGGTGCTGTCGGGGCGGTTTCCGAGGTGGAGGATGAGATTGCGGATTTTTATTCGGCGGTCAATAACTACAGCCGTATGACGGCGGATGCACTGCATGCGGAGTTTCGCTGCATCTCACAGAGCGGCTGGGGCATCGTATCCGACTGGAAAAACGATGTGCGCAATGTGATGCCGGCGGTTTATACAGAGGTCAGCGGCGTTTCGACCGGTGCGCAGAATGTGATGGCGGGTGCGCAGGAGGAGAATGACTTCGCTTCCTGGCAGCCGGATGCGGTCATCATCAACCTGGGCACCAATGAACAGGTGGCGTTTGATAAACCGGCATGGACGATTCCGGAAACCGGGGTCCAGCATAAGCTTCGGCGTCTGGAGAACAGTGACTTCCATCCGGAAGATGTGGAGTGGATCGCGTGCGGGGTCCGGGATTTCCTGGTGCTTCTCCGTGAGAAGAATCCGGGCGCGAAGCTGGTCTGGTGCATCGATATGATGGGGAACGAGATCCTGCCGGTGATTCAGCGGGGCGTGACGCTGTATAAGGAGCGCTCTTCGGATGAGAACTGCTTCCTCCTGGAGCTGCCGGACACCACGGCGGAAACGATGGGCGCGCTGCAGCACCCGGGCGTGAAGAGTCACCAGCGGGCAGCAGAAGTACTGACGCGGTTCCTGAGCAGCATCTTAAGAATTTCGTAAGGAGGTCTGCCTCCATGAATGGAACGCAAAATGAGCCGAATGCCAATTTTCGTCTCATTCGAATGAGACGAAAGACAAAAT
This sequence comes from uncultured Oribacterium sp., assembly GCA_934229835.1. Taxonomy (GTDB): domain Bacteria; phylum Bacillota; class Clostridia; order Lachnospirales; family Lachnospiraceae; genus Oribacterium. The sequence goes on from CAKQED010000010.1 coordinate 10,120, forward strand.
GCGTTGCATCCGGCGTGAGCGGGGAAGGGGGCCAGGCTGCAGCATGACGATGTAGAGGGCAGAGGCATTGGCCTCTATAGAGATGGTGGTAATGAAATCCCCCTGTTCGGGTGTGAACAGGGGGATTCGTCTACTCTGTGAAATTTCGTCGGGGAGTCGGCTGAGCCGGTCGCCAGGCGGGTGACAGTGTGTCGCTGTGGACAGGCCGGGGCACCGCGGGGTTATTCTACTGCCATCATGGTGCAGGCGGTGATATAGCCGTTTGCATCCGTCGCGCTTACGCTCATATAGTTGTAGTCGATATGGCGGGCGAGGAAGTCGGAGATCGACATCACGTCATCGTAGTTGTCGCCCGGACCAACATAATAGCTTACGGTTACGAGGCAGTTCTTCGCGAAGCGGGCGTTCGTGATGATGCCGCACTCGATCGGTTCCCAGACGCCCGGGGCACTGCCCTCATGATGGATCGGGATGAAGGCGTCCGCCGCGTAGCATGGGCCATAGTCCGTCAGCTCACTGATATACGAGTCCTTCACTTCGGCGAAGTTGTAATACGGAACGCCGTCCGGCAGGTAGTAGCAGTACTGGTCGTTCGCCATATGGATCGCATACGCCGGCATGAGCACCGGGGAGATCATGTCGCTCGTGTACCATGAAGCGCCGGCGCAGTACGCGTAGAAGTTCGCGATACCGTTCTCGTCGATATTGATGCAGAGGGTCTCGCCATCTCCGTTCAGGGTGAGCATCGTCTGCTTCGACATCATGCCGTTCGCATCGAAGTGATAGAGCTCTGCCTTCTGGTCGTGATTCTCATCGAGCCACAGCCAGCAGTTCTTCGCGAAATCGCCGTCGTCGGTCATGTAGGCCCAGTCTGAGCCCATCGGCACCCACTGTCCCGCCATCGCCGCGATCGGACTGATCGTCATCGCGCAGGCGAGCAGCGCCGCAAAAAACTTCATTTTCTGTTTCATAAAAGCCTCCTTTCTGAGTGTACGCTTACATTCACGAACATGGTGTATCTACTACAAACTTACCATGTTTTCAGGCGGAGGTAAAATACAAATCGGCGATGGGAAGATAGAAAAGAGAGGGGCGTGAGCGATATGCGCTGCTATTTCGCGGAGGTCGGCGAGGATGCGAAGCTTGAGCGTGCGGACCTCTTCCTTAGCGTTCCACAGCGCCTGCATATCATAGTCGGCCGTTCTGCCGCATGGCGCCATACACTGGCCGCACCCCGCTCAGTCCAGGATCTTTCCGTCGATGCTGATGGTGACCACCTGCCATGGGATGAACTTTCCGCTGGCCTGCAGTGCCTTCTTCGCGGCCATTTCGAGACCGCCGCAGCATGGCACCTCCATACGGACGATGGTCACGCTCTGGATGTCGTTGTTCCGGATGATCTCTGTCAGCTTCTCGCTGTAATCGACATCATCGAGCTTCGGGCAGCCCACCAGTGCGACCTTGCCGCGGATAAATTCCTGGTGGAAGTCTGCGTAGGCATATGCGGTACAGTCGGCGGCGATCAGCAGCTTCGCCCCATCGAAATACGGCGCATTCACCGGCGCAAGCTTAATCTGTACCGGCCAGTTGCGAAGCTGAGATACAGTGCTGGTGTGCCCGCCGGCGGTCGCGTTCGCCTCCTCTGCATGCTGCATCATCCGGACTCTGGAGCCCGGGCAGCCGCCCTCGTGCATATGCTTCATCTTTTCCTGCAGCTCCTTTTTCTTCTTGTTTTCCTGAACCGCCGCCTCATCGTACGCCGCGGCCTCACGCTCCTCGAAGCTGATCGCGCCCGTCGGGCAGGTCGGCAGGCAGTCGCCCATGCCGTCACAGTAGTCGTCTCTCAGGAGCTTCGCTTTCCCATCCACGATGCCGATCGCGCCCTCATGGCAGGCGCTGGCACAGATCCCACAGCCGTTGCATTTATCCTCATCGATATGAATAAGCTTTCGTATCATCTCGTCATCCTCCGTTTTATGTAAACCAGATTTCATCATCCCGATGGAGACATTGGCCCGGCATCGAAGATGATTTTGCGTTTGTGACCCGATCATAGTATATTTAAGCGAAGTTGTATGTTTGATTTCAAACAAATCGGAGGGGCAATGCAGAAATATTTACCGATATTACGGAGCTGTCCGTTTTTTACCGACCTCAGCGATGAGGAGATTCTGTCGATTCTTCACTGTGTGCAGGCGTCCACGGTCACCCGTCCGCGGGGCGCGTATATCCTGCGCGCGGGCGACACGACGGAGGTTATGGGTCTCGTGCTGTCCGGTTCCGTGCTCATCCTCCAGGAGGACCTCTGGGGGCACCGAAATATCCTCTCGAAGTGCATGGCGGGCGACTTTTTCGGGGAGCCCTATGCGGCGACGTCCGGCACGGTTCTGAACGTCAATGCTGTCGCCGAGGACGATTGTACGCTTCTATTTCTGAATGTGAAGCGCCTTCTGACGAGCTGCCCGACCGCCTGCGACCATCATCAGAAGCTGATTCGAAATCTGGTCAGCGTGCTGGCGAACCGGCTGCTGGTCTTCAATGATAAGATCACGCACGTCAGCAAACGCTCTACCCGGGAGAAGCTCCTGTCGTATCTTTCCTCTGAATCCGTCCGGCAGGCATCGCTCTCCTTTGACATCCCCTTCGACCGGCAGCAGCTCGCCGACTATCTCTGCGTGGACCGTGCCGCCATGTCTGTAGAACTCTCGAAGCTGCAGAAGGAAGGCGTACTCAAAACGAAACGCCGGCACTTCGAGCTGATCGTCGGCAGCGCATCTTAAGAATTTCGTAATGGGGTCAGACCCCCCATTAATTCGCGGTATAAAATCCCCCTGTTCGGGTGTGAACAGGGGGATTTCGTATACACTGTGAGATGTACGAGGCGCGCAGACGATGCACATCATCGTATATTTTATAGATTACTCCAGCAGCTCCTTCGCGGAGATGCCTGGGCTGGTCATGGCGTGGGTGTCGAGGATCTTGTCGATGTTCTCCTGGGTGAGGATGCCCTTCTGGAGGATGAGATCCTTTACGGAGGCACCGGTGCGGATCGCTTCCTTCGCGATGTCGGCGGCGTGCTCGTAGCCGATGTGCGGGGTCAGGGCGGTGATGATGCCGACGGAGTGGTCGACGTAGCTCTGGCAGCGCTCGCGGTTTGCGGTGATGCCGACGATACAGTTGTCGGTCAGGGTGTTCACCGCGTACGTAAGGAACTCCACTTCATGGGTGAGGTTCCAGAAGATGATCGGCTCGAAGGCATTGAGCTCGAGCTGACCGCCCTCGGCCGCCATGGTGATGGTGAAGTCGTTGCCCATGATATTGAAGGCCACCTGATTCACGACCTCCGGGATGACCGGATTTACCTTGCCCGGCATGATCGAGGAGCCGTTCTGCTTCGCCGGGAGGTTGATCTCGTTGAAGCCGCAGCGTGGACCGGAGGACATGAGACGCAGGTCGTTACACATCTTCGAGAGGTTGACGGCGCAGGTCTTGACGGCACCGGAAACAGCCACGAAGCCGTCGAGGTTCTGGGTGGCGTCCACGAGGTTGAAGGCCTGCACGAGCTGGAGGCCGGTGACCATGGAGAGGTTCGGTACGATGCGGCGGAGGTACATCTCGTCCGCATTGATACCCGTGCCGACGGCGGTGCCGCCCATGTTGAGGCAGCGCATCTCGTCCTGTGCGCGCTCCATGCGGGCGATATCTCGACGTACGGCCTCACTGTAGGCCCGGAACTCCTGTCCGAGTCGAATCGGGACCGCGTCCTGCAGCTGGGTGCGGCCCATCTTCAGAACGTCATCGAACTCCTCGGCCTTGTCGGAGAGCGCCTTATAGAGACGCTGCAGCTGGATCTGTGCCTTGATGAGGAGCTTGAGTACGGCGATCTTACCGGCGGATGGGAAGACGTCGTTCGTGGACTGACCGCAGTTCACGTGGTCGTTCGGATTTACGAGGGAGTAGTCGCCCTTTTCACCGCCGAGGATCTCGATCGCACGGTTCGCGATGACCTCGTTCGCGTTCATGTTGAGGCTCGTGCCTGCGCCGCCCTGGATCGGGTCGACGATGAAGGCGTCGCGGAACTCGCCGGCGACGATCTCGTCACAGGCCTGTACGATAGCGTCCGCGACCTTCTTGTCGAGGAGACCGATCTCGAGGTTCGTGATGGCGGAGGCCTTCTTGATCTCTACGATGGAGTTGATGATTTCCGGATGCATCTTCAGTCCGGTGATGTGGAAGTTCTCGGAAGCACGAAGTGACTGGACGCCATAGTACGCGTCCTTCGGGACGGTGCGATCGCCGATGGAATCGTGTTCGGAACGGAAATTTGAATTTACAGCTGCCATGTGTATATCCTCCCTGATGGTGGTTAATCTTCTTGTCTTCACTATAGCTTCGTGTTATGTTATTTTCAAATACTTATATGATGAACTGCCTTATAGTCTGTAGACTATAACTTGCCGCGTTTGGCGGTGCGTCTGCAGTCCGGACCGCCCATCGTCCTGGGCAGGCCAATGTCGTCTGCCGGACAGTTCGTCGTCCGTCCGGGACGCGGTGGTGCCGGGCAGGAAGTGGAGGATATATGTTCCAGTCGATGCGCTATATCTATGAGGTTTATAAGGAGATGAGCTTTTCCCGTGCGGCGCAGAAGCTCTTTATCAGTCAGCCGTCGCTTAGTGCCGCTGTAAAAAAGGAGGAGGAGCGAATCGGCGCGCCGATCTTCGACCGGAGCACGAACCCGATTCATCTTACCGAGGTCGGTCAGGAGTACATCCGTGCGGTGGAGCGCATCATGGATGCGGAGAACAGCTTCGAGAGCTATGTGCGTGACCTCACGGAGCTCCGGCATGGCGCGCTCAGTATCGGCGGGACGAACTTCTTCGTATCCTATGTACTTCCGCCCCTGCTCAGTCGTTTCACGGCAAGCTATCCGTCGATTCATATCACCCTCGTCGAGGGCTCGACGAGTGAGCTGACGGAGAAGCTGTCGGCGGGCACCCTCGATCTGCTCCTCGACAACAGTGAGCTCGATTCGCTGGTTTTCGATCGGAAGGTGATCCAGGAGGACCATCTCCTCATGGCGGTGCCGGTGGACTTCGCGTCGAACATGGAAGTCGTGCCTTATGCATTGACCGCGGCGGACATAAAGGCCGGACATCACCTCGCGGCCGAGCGGACCCCGGTACCGATGCACGTCTTCCGCGACGACCCTTTTCTGTTGCTGCACGAGCGGAACGACACACGTGAGCGCGCCATGACGATCTGCAAGGAAAATCATTTCATCCCGAAGATCCGACTCGAGCTCGACCAGCAGATCACCGCGTACAACCTCGCCAGCTACGGCATGGGCATCGCCTTCGTCGGCGACTCCCTGATACAGAACGTTCCGAAGACGAAAAATCTCCTCTTCTATAAACTCGAAAACCGCGACTCCGTCCGCCAGATCAGCTTCTATTATAAGAAGAACCGCTACGTGTCGCGGGCACTTGCCGCGTTCCTGGAGTTGATTTCTGGTGTGTAGGGGGGCAGGCCTGCCTTTTTAAAGAAAGGGAAATTCTACTGGTCAATAAAATACACTTTTTACGCGAAATTCTTGGTTATCGCAGGAATGTAAATAGAAGATAATAATCCCAAAGATTACTCTAAAGGGAGGGACTATTTATGAAACTTGCTGTAACCGGAAGCTTGAAAGCGGGTGAAAATGCACCGATTATTTATCGAGGCGCCTATGAGACCATACTGCCGATGATGCGTGAAGACGGATTTGAGGCGGTGGAAATGCATATACTGGATTCGCGAGAAATCGACCGTGCGAAACTGAATATGGAACTCGAGAAAAATCAAATGACGCTTACGTCGATTGGCACGGGGGCTGCATATGGTGCATGGCACTTGAATATCGCGGATCATGATGAGAATATTCGAAAGAGAGCCATCGAAATTCTTCGGGAGCATATGATTACGGCAGCTCCTTATGGTGGAGTTATCATCATCGGATCAATGCAGGGAAGATTTAAGGATGCAGGTTCACCGGAAGAATTTGTAGGTCATGTAGAAGAAAGCCTCGATATTCTGGATCGCCTGGCACAGGAGTATGGGGTGTCTATCGGATATGAACTGATGAATCACTACGAAAGTGACTTTTTACACCGTATAGAAGATGGCGTCCGTTTTTTGAAAGAACATAACTATAAAAATGTCGGACTTCATATAGATCTGGTTCATATGAATATAGATGAAAGTGATATGGGGGCAGCAATCCGGAATGGCGGAAAATGGATCAACCATGTGCATATCGCAGATAATGATCGATATTATCCGGGACATGGACATATTCAATTCCGCGAAATTCTTCAGGCCCTGAAAGATATAGGGTATGATGGTGCGCTCGCACTGGAGATTTTTTCGAAACCGGAAGCCAGGTTCTGTGCCCGGAAATCGAGAGATTATATGAGGTTTATGCTGGAGGAGGTTTATGGTAGCGAAAAAGGACAGGAAATATGTTAGCATCGAGAAAAAGATCGTATGGAACATTACGATTATAACGATGCTGTTTGCTGTGACATTTTCTACGTATATTTATTCTTCAATGCAGAAAAATGCCATCGAGCGGTATGAGAATCAGAGTATCGTAAATTCAGAAGTCTCAGGAAGGAATATCGACCACTATATCAGTAGTATGATTAAAGCGACAAAATCGGTATATATCAATCATCCGCTGATGGATTTTCTGAAGAATCATCACAGTAGTGAAGAACTTGAGAATAATGAAGATAAAATCGTGGATTATTTTAAGTCGGTGTATTATGCCTCGACGGTCGCATCCCAGATTTACCTTGTCATCCCCGGTACAGTAGATGGACAGAACGATTTTTCCATGGTCTATGAACCGAGACTGTTGAAGTTTTATTCACGGGAATCAAGCGTGCACCTCTCTGTACCGGAAATGAAGAATTATCAGGACGTTTACATTGAACCAACACATATTAAAACAGATTATGGACATCACATTCCTGCGATGGATATGTATCCGGCGACAGAACAGGTGATTACGGTCTGGTTGCCGATTGCGGATTTGCCGGCGAATCCCAAGCCGATGGCATATATCGCAATCGATCTGCCGATTTCGTTCATCACGGAAAACTGCAGTACGGTTTATAACCACTCGGAAACCGTATATGTATTAAATGAAGAAGATATGATCGTAGCTTCCAGTGATTCGGATGCTCAGATGAAGAGCTTTCTGGACTACTATCCATCTTATTCAAAATGGAATCAGAAAGGCGTATTTACGAGATACAATTCGGAATTTCTGACAGAAGCAGAGATTCACTCGCAGTATTTTAACTGGAGAATTATAAAATCGATACCAGTGCATGGAGTGTATGCATTGACCTTGACACAGATGGTATCCATTCTGCTGATCTTTGGGGTACTGGTTGTACTCTTATGGTGTATTACGTCTTCGCGCATCCTGAAGTACACGAAGTCGCTTCGCCAGATTACGAAGTATATGGAAAAAGAACGTGAGATGAAGAGCTGGGATAAGGGGAAAAAGATCAGCGAAGTGATTACTTATCATGAAAATGATGAAATCCGCTCGCTGATGGATTCGTTTGAGAAATTGATGGATTCCCTGAAGGAGCATGCGATTCAGAAGTATGAACTGAAACTGGCATATACGAAAGCAGAGCTTCGCACGATGCAGGCACAGATCAATCCTCATTTTATTTATAATGTAATACAGTGTTTCGCGACCAATGCGCTGAAAGACAGAAATGTCAAACAGTATCAGATGATTTCTTCCTTCGGACAGATGTTGCATTATGCGATGGTTCTGGAACCGAGCATGGTGCCAATCGAAAAGGAAATTGATTATGTAAAACGTTATGTTGCCTTACAGCAAATGCGATTTGAACAGGAACTGTTATTTGAGTATGAGGCAGATTCACGGGTAGCTGAAATTAAGATTCCGAAGATGACGATCCAGCCATTGATTGAGAACGCAATCACGCATGGTCATCTGCTGAAAAAGGCAGGTGGTGCGATTCAGTTAAAGCTTCGTCTGACGGATGAAAGGCTGCATATCGTGGTAAGGGATAACGGCGTTCCTGTAAGCAGTGAAACCGTTCGAAAAGTAGATGAACGTGTCGAACAGATTCGGGGAAAACTTTTGTATGGTACGGTAACCGAAGAATCGAAACAGACGGCAGTACTTTCGTATCTTGTAAAAGAAGGAGATGCAAACCATCACTTTATCGGTATAGAAAATGTATTTTCCAGACTCTTGTTAAACTTCGGAAGTTGTGATTTTCAGATGTATGCAAATAACTTTAACGGAACAACGGTGGAATTTATGGTTCCGTTAAATGCCAGAGTATTTAAAGAGGTGGGAGAATGAAGGTCTTGATTGTAGATGATGAGAGTCATGTCAGGGATGCCATACAGCTTCTCCTGGAGTGGGACAGCTATGGGTTCGATACGGTGCTGACGGCAGATAGTGTGGAAGAAGCGCAATATATTCTGCAGGAGCAGAAACCGGAACTTCTGATTGTAGATGTCGTTATCGGACCGGTGCTCGGTATGGATATCTTGAATTATATCAATGATCAGAAAATGGAGACGAAATCCATCGTTATTTCTGGTCATGACGATTTTCAGTATGTAAGAGCCATGTTTATTTTGGGCGCAACCGAGTATCTTTTAAAACCGATTGAACAGGATAAACTGGAAGCGGCCGTGCAAAAAGCTGTTTCACAAATGAAAGCAGAACCGAATGAAGAAAAATTTGTAGTTGATAAACAGTTTAAGCATATATCGCCGGATTATCAGCACGGTCTCTTACGTAAATTATTCCGTCCGGAACTCATGGATAGGGCGTATGAAGAACTGAAAAACATCTCGACACCGATTCAGAAAGCAGATGCCTGCTGTATCCTTCACTGTAGTGGCAGTACGCTTCCTGTGCATGAAGAGGGATATCTGCTGAAATTAAGCCGCTTTATCAATCGGATTCAGGATAAACTGGAAACGGAAGGAAAGGGAACGGTTTTCCAGAATATGAAGCCATCGATGGATATCGTTATTCTGGTATATGGGGCGAAGCAGATGGATTTCATGGCGGAAGTCATGGAACTGAAAAAGATAGCAATCAGTGAAGATGCTATGATTCATCTGGGAATGAGTCAAATTCATCGTTTTCCATTCGAACTGGAAACGGCCTGGGAGGAAGCCAGAACGGCAGCAGACCATGTGGCTGGAAATGGCCTGTGTATGCTGGAAACGTATGTGGAAAGTCTGGGAAAAATACGCCTGAAAGAAAATCTAAAACTGGAAAATGCGATGTATTCGGCGGTGATACTGGGCAATATCATAGAATTCGAAGATAAACTGAATGAGTGGGTGGCTTCCATGACAGACGGTCAGCCATGCTCCGTTGGTATCTACAGAAGTCTGTGGGATAGCTTCTTCAATATATATAAAAAATGGGGCAATGATTCTGATGTACCAGAGGAAGAGATTTTTTCTGGAATCGTGATAAAAAATTTCGGTGATATTCTTTCCGGATCGTGGCACGAGGTATCAGAGCGAATGTCGAGCTATTTTCTTATGTGTGCATCGCGCTTGATGGAGTGCCGTAGACAGGTACAGAATGTTTCTGGATTAATGGCAAAAATTGTGGATTATCTGGAGATGAATTATATGAAGAAAATCTCACAGCAGGAAATCGCAGACTATTTCCATGTGAATAAAGACTATCTGAGCCGTGCGTTTAAAAAATATACTGGCATCGGTATGGCGAAATATCTGAATAATATACGGATACAGAAATCGAAGGAACTTCTGCGTTCTACGAATCTTTCGGTGATGGAAATCGCGGATCAGGTTGGATACTTCGATGCAAAGTACTTTTCTCGCCAGTTTAAACTGGCATGTGCAGTGACACCGGCGCAGTATCGGCAGAGTATATAAAATAAAAAGGAACATGAAACAGAAAGTCAAAAAAATACCCGGATAAGAATCTCACGAAGGTCAAAAAAGTCCTCCTTCAAGTCAAAAATGTATGTGCTAAAGAAAAATCGAGAATGATAACATATCACTATGAAAAAGTGATAAACATCATTCTTTGGTGTACATAATGATGACTGCGAAGGGGGCGTTTTTTGTATGAATAATAAAAATGCTGCAAACACGAAGAAAATATTTTCGGAAATTGAGAATAGTGCACTTTTTATGGGGCCGACAATGGTTCTGTTCACACTACTGTTTCTGATTCCTCTCGTCAGTGAAATTTTATATTCATTTACGAACTGGAATGGAATTGATCCGACATTTAAATTTATGGGGATTAAGAATTATCTGAGAGCAATTAAAGATGAAACCTACTGGACATCATTCTGGTTCACGATAAAATTTTCTGCTTTTGTGGTAATTATTTCCAATGTGATTGGCTTTGCCTGGGCATATGTGCTTTCTGGTGATATCCCATGTAAGAACTTCTGGAGAGCACTGATCTATGCGCCACGTATCATCGGTGGTGTCGTGCTTGGATTTTTATGGAGATTTATTTTCCAGAATGTATTTGTTCAGTTTGGAAACTGGAGCGGAATCAAGTGGTTTGCACAGCAGTGGTTCACTACCCCTGAATCGTCCTTCTGGGCACTGGTTATTGTAATGACATGGTCGCTTTCTGGATACTTGATGATTATTTATAATTCTGGATTAGCTGCTATTTCTAGAGATTATTATGAAGCGGCGACCGTCGATGGTGCTTCGAAGTTTACGATTCTTAAGTCCATTACACTTCCACTTTTAAGAGGAACAACCACAAGATGCTTGTTTATCGCAATTAACTGGGCGATGCTTCTCTACGATACCAATATTTCCCTTACAAACGGAAATCCGTATAGAACATCGGAAGGTGTTATGATGAACATTTATGCGACGGCTTTCAGAAGTAATCAGATTGCATTCGGTGCGGCAAAATCCGTACTTTTCATTATAGTTTTACTGGCAGTTTCCTTCGGACAAATGAAGCTGACCTCCAGAAATGAGGTGAATTTATAATGAAAAAGAAAAAGATGTTAAATACAGCACTAGTACTTGCGTTTGTCATTTTCAGTTGCTGCCTGGTGTTGATACCACTGTACTTTACTGTGCTGAATTCCTTTAAACCTTATTCGGAGATTGCTGCGAATATCGCTGCATTTCCGAAAAATCCAACCTTGAAAAATTTTGCAGAGGCATGGAAAAGACTGAATTACCGGAAAGTCCTGTTTAATACGCTGATCATCACGATTTTTTCTGCAATTGGTACTGTGATCTTAAGCGGAATGACCGGATACTGGATTGCACGACACAAAAATATATTTACGAAACTCTGCTTCGTATTAATCTTATGTGGCATGAGTGTTCCATTCCAGTGCATCATGATTACATTTGCGAAAATGATTGGTTTTCTGAAACTGGGTAATCATTACACCGGAGTTATCTTAAGTAACTGGACCTTTTCACTACCGATGTCGGTTTTTCTGGTTACAGGTGCAGTAAAAGCACTTCCAATCGAAATCGAAGAATCTGCGGTCATCGATGGCTGTTCTCCGATGGCACTCTACTGGAAAATCGTATTCCCGCTTACGAAGGGAACGATGTTTACGATCGTTTCACTGGAAGTTCTGAAATACTGGAACAACTACCTGATGACACAGTTCATTCTTACGAAACCGCAACTGCGGACGATCCAGATTGCGATGATGTCACTCTTTAATGAGGCACTCTTCTCCTGGGATGTTGCGGTTGCAGCTGTTACACTCTCGATTCTCCCGCTGTTTATCTTCTTCGTTCTGTCACAGAAACAGGTGATGAGCGGAGCCACCGTAGGTGCTGTGAAGGGATAAGTCAGCATAAGATTTTATAATGAAAAACATATACAACTGTCCGGAAAGTTGTGTTTGCTTTTATAGGTATTTACTAGTTAATTTGATGAAGGAGGAACATTTATGAAGAAAAGACGACTTGTAGCACTGTGTATGGCTACCATGATGGCGATGAGTGGAATGACCGGATGTGGCGCTTCAGATAGTGGCGCATCATCCACTGAAGCGAAGCCGGAAGCATCTTCGGAAGGGGCTTCTGAGGTAGCATCGACAGGTGAGACGCAGGCAGACACAATGGATGTGAAAAGTCTTCCGGCAGGTTCTGTAGACCTCTCCATCATGCTTCCGTTAGGACAGTGGACAGATAACTTTGATTCTCTCATCACGGCTTATAAGGAAGAACATCCGGAAATTGGTGAGATTACAGCTACCTTCCCAAGCTCGGATAAGTATGATGACCTGCTCGTATCCGCACTTTCAGCAGGCGAACTTCCAAACATAATTAATATTGGTTATGGTGTGAGGCGAAAGGACTGGTGGCAGTACTGTGAAGATCTGAGTACTGGTTGTCCAGCGTATGACATGCTGACAGAGGACCAGATTAAAAATGGCACCGATGGTGATTATGGCATGCTGGTGCTGCCGATGACACTGGAAGGAACCGGCATTCTCTATAATACGAAGATTCTGGAAGAAACCGGATGGGATCATATGCCGGAAACCAGAGATGAACTGCTTCAGTACTGCAAGGATCTAAAGGCAAAGGGCATCCAGCCGTTTATGCTTCCGTGGGCGGAAACCTACTTAAATCTGTTTAACAATGTCGGAAATTACTGGCTGTTAAATAAGGAGGATGGCGGAAAAGAGACGCTTGCGAAGCTCATGAACGGGGAAGATGTAGACCTGGCAAATGATTCAGATATGCAGGATCTCCTTGATACCTATGAGCAGATTCTGATGCCATATGCACAGGAAGGTGCAATTTCGACAGATAAGTGGACTTGCCGTAACGCATTCTTTGCAGAAGAGTGTGCAATGCTTATCGGTGAAGGTTCCTATGAGACCCCGAATATCCAGAATGCAAACCCAGCGATGCTGGATTACGTAAAGCAGGGAATTCTCCCGGTTTCGAACGATGCGAATAAGAATACGATGGCTCTCGCTACAATTGCTATCAGTGTTACCAAGAATGATGATCCAAACAAGGTTGCCTGTGCGAAGGATTTTGCAAGCTGGCTGGTATCTTCTGACACTGCAAGATTATGGCACCAGGAAACCATGGGTAGCCCAACAGCTATTCAGGGTCTGGAAGTATCAGATAAACTTCCGGTTATCGCAAAGGATGTAATAGATACCATCGATGCTGGAAAGGGTGTTGAGAATATTTTCCCTTATATGCCATCTGCAATCTATACCGATATGCAGGAGAACTGGGCAAAGTACGTAGCGGGTGTTTCAAACAGGGAGCAATTCCTTGATAGATATCAGCAGATTTTTAAGGATTATAAGGATGGTATTTACGGCTAAGTATTTCTCCTGCGCGATGAGGTGAAAAATGGATAAGTTTTATATTGCGAGAGCAAATGAAATCAAAGCGGATTACGATGAACATGGATTTGCCTTAACAGAACTGCTGGCAGGCAGTCATGATGGCAGCATTCATAATTATAAAGGTTTCCTGAAGGCAGGGGCCGAGATCGAGCCGGAGCTCTATAAAGATCATGTAGTTATCTATATGTTTGGTAAGGGCAAAGGCTATGTAGCAGATCAGACAGGGGTTCATACGATAGAAGAGGAGATCAGCTTCTATTTCCCGGCATTTGATAAAAATTCATATAGAATTCATGCATTTGAAGATATGGAATTTATTAAGTCGGTGGTAGCAATGGATGACTATGACTGGGAAGATTACAGTAAGTCTCATGTGCGTCTTCCTTACTTCAGACCACTTAGTAAATGTCCGCGTTATGATCAGGACTGCAAGGGACCGCATACCACATCCTGGCATGTACTGAATCCGAAGCAGTTAGGACATGTCATTCTGGGGGTTGTACGAGCGGTCGGTGAAGGAACCGATGAAAAGGGTCATCCGGCTGTACATCAGTGGAATTACTGCCTTGGAAATTCAGACTTTGATATTACGGTAGACGGCGAGACGACGCATACACAGGCCGGCGATTTCAGTTTCATTCCGGCAGGACCGGACCACAGCCTAATTGCAAAACCAGGTAAAGAAGTTTTTTACGTATGGTATGAACAGTTTACGAGAGGAAGCCGTGATTATATCGTGAAGCTCGCCAAAGGCGAAATGGAGTAGAGGTGGGATATGGAAGGCTATTATATCGTAAATAATGAAGACATAGATATTCACTATGATGAGCAGGGCTATTTTCAGACGGAGGTATTGGCTGGCAGTTATGATGGTGGCATCCGGAATTATAAATGCTTTCTGAAAGCAGGAAGTGATGTGAAACCGATTCTGTATCACGATAAAACTGTGGTGTATATGTTTGGAAAAGGCCGGGGATATGTGACGGATACCGTAGAAGCGCATAATATTACGGAATTATCATTCTATCTTCCTGATTTTGATAAGTCTCCATTCGAGATTCATGCCATCGATGATATGGAATTTATCATGAGTGTGGTTGACATGAATGAGTGGGATAAGGAACGTTTCGATCACAGTCATTTGCATCTTCCGTTTTTCCTGAAATATACAGATGGTCAGGTATATGATCAAGATTGCAAAGGACCGAATACCACATCATGGCTGGTTGTAGGGCCGGGACAGATGGGGCGAATTCTGATGGGTGTAGTCCGAGCGGTCGGTGAAGGAACGGATGAAAAGGGCCATCCAACGGTCGCGCAGTGGAATTACAGCATTGATCATGCGGAATTTGAACTGAGTGTAGATCATCAGGAGCCAGTTATTCAGAGAGGCGGAGATTTCAGCTTCGTTCCGGCAGGACCGGATCACAGTCTGATTGCAAAGCCAGGAAAAGAAGTGTTCTATGTTTGGTATGAGCACTATACAAGAGAACGTGACTTTATGCTTACGCTGGCAAAGGGAGAGAAGCTGGAAGACAAGCTGAAGCATTAAGGAAGTAGTAATTATTTTTCAAAATGCAAGGAGCGTAAATAAAATGGAAAGAGAATACGAGAAGAATTTTTATGTAGAGAAGGCAGAGGATATCGCTGCAAGAGCACAGTATGATGACAACGGATTTGCGAAGGTAGAGCTTCTTCCGGGCGTTTATCATGGTGGTATTCAGAGCTATAAATGTTTCTTAAAGGCTGGTCATAAGGTATCTCCGGAGCTTTTTGCAGACAAGTCGGTGGTTCTTTTCTTCGGAAAGGGTGAAGGTGAGCTGACAGACTGTGATGGAACACATAAGATTACGGAAGTAGCCTTCTATGTTCCGTTTATGGATAAGGAGAAATACGAGATTCATGCCATTGAGGATATGGAGTTCGTTTACAACGTCATCGAGATGAATGAATATGATCGAGCTGCGTTTGACAGATGGCACATCCGTCTTCCATATTTCCGCCTCCACAGCGAGTGCGTTCAGTACATCCAGGATTGCAAGGGCCCGAATACTGAGGCGAGAATGATTCTCTGTCCGAAGTGGCATGGAAGAATCATTCTGGGAACAACTAGAGCCATCGGCGAAGGTACTGTAGAAAAGGGACATCCGAAGGTTCATCAGTGGAACTACTGCTTAGGTGATTCTGATTTCCATATGAGTGTAGGTTATAAGGCTGAAAACAACATGGAGACGGTTCAGCATCATGCAGGTGACTGGAGTTTTATCCCGGCAGGTGCGGATCATGATCTGGTAGCGGATCCGGATAAGGAAGTTTACTACATCTGGTTTGAGCACTATACCGATGAACAGGCAATGGCAAAAATGTAAGTAGAAGAAAACGAAACGTTAAAGGTGTGAAGGCTGCTGCAGATAAATGCAGTAGCCTTCACTGCGTATGAGACTCTGTGGAAATCCGAGAGAGGAAGATGAAGTATGGCATCGGCAGTAAAAAAAATGAATAAAAATATCAATATGATGGAAGGGAGTCCGGTGCGCCTGGTAGTACTGTTCTCTATCCCTCTGATTTTCGGCAATATTTTCCAACAGCTGTATTACATTACGGATGCGGTAATCGTAGGGAAATATATCAGTATTCAGGCGCTGGCTGCGGTAAACAGCTGCACCTGGATTACCTGGCTTTTAAATGCCATAGCCAGAGATTTTTCCAACACCTTAAGTATCATGGCATCCTACAGTGTTGGAGAGGGCGACCAGGAAAAAGTGAAGAAAATCGTCGGCAATGCAGGAACGATTACACTCCTTCTTTCTCTGTTCCTTCTTGTTTTCGCAGAGACAAATCTCGGACTGTTTTTTCGCTTGTTTAAGGTACAGGCAGAAGTTGTGGAAATGACAGGAGACTACTTTTCTATCGTGCTTCTCGGCATTCCATTTGTACTCATTTATAATGTCGCCGCTGCGCTTTTACGGGCAGGAGGCAACAGCCGCGTGACCTTTCATTCGGTGGCAGTGGCGACTGTAATCAATGTAGTGCTGGATGTGTTTTTTATCGTGTATTTAAAATGGGGAGTCAAAGGTGGCGCAGCGGCGACCGTGATTGCCCAGTTTGTATCGATGGTAATTGCACTGATTCCGCTGTTAAAAAGCCCGCTGTTTGCAAGAAATCTGTCGTACTGGAAACTGGATGTGAGCCTCCTGAAACAGATGGGAAGTCTATGGCTTCCGATGTTTGTGAACAGCGCCGTAATCACCATCGGCGGAAGCTTCGTATCCCGCCATGTGAATGCCATCGGCCCATACTTTACAGCGGGAATTTCTTCTGGAACCAAGATATTTACCATGCTGGAATCACTCATCATGGCGATTCAGACCGGACTTTCTGTTTTTATCGGACAGAATCTGGGAGCGGGTTTCAAGGATCGGGTAAAGACGGGACAGCATCAGGTGGTATTGTTCAGTCTGGTATTATCCTTTTTCTTAAATATCCTGGTGCAGAGTCTGGCACCGCAGCTGGTCGGTATATTCCTGTCACCGACGGATGCGCTATATACTCAGACACTGCATGTTGCCGTAGCGGATGTGCGTGTCATTACGCTGGGGATGTTTGTTATGGCACCGATGTACCTGTACAGAATCGCGATTCAGACACTGGGGCATCCGAAATATCCGATGTATGCTGGATTTTTACAGTTACTGGCGCGCGTTTTTTCCGTATCTGTACTTCCTCTGTTTATCGGGGAATATGGTTACTATGTGGCAACTGTCTTGGCATGGATCGTTACACTTCCGATTGTAATGATTCCATATTACAAGTATTTAAACGAGGTGAGTTAGGTTATTACATAAGACTTTTTTACAGGAGGGTAATCTATGTTGGAACGAACAGCCCTCGGTGTTGCTTCGCTTGCAGCTTTTCTTTGTATGATTCCGACGTCGGATGAGAATGTTCACATCAGTGGGGATTTTGAGCGTCGTCTATAATACAAATCACTATATAAATATTTCATGGCAGGAGTCTAATTTCGTAAGGGGGTCTGACCCCATAAACTCAACCTCGCCTGCTACGGCATGGGCATCGCCTTCGTCGGCGACTCCCTGATCAAGAACGTTCCGAAGGCGAAAAATCTCCTCTTCTATAAACTCGAAAACCGCGACTCCGTCCGCCAGATCAGCTTCTATTATAAGAAGAACCGCTACGTGTCGAAGACACTCGCCGCATTCCTGGAGATGATTTGAAGCTGTAGGCATGTTTTCGATGATTTCGAGACGTCATGCCCATAAAAATCAGTCTGAATACAGGCATGATGTCATAAAAACCGATGTATCATGCCTACGGAGACAAACCTAAATGCTGGTTTTCCGTAGGCATGATTTCATTTTAAAGCGCTTACCATGCCTGCAGGCTTACATTTCGCCGGAGTGCATGGTAAGCTGGTGGTGGATATCGACGAAAACTCTCATCCGGGAACAGAGTTTCAGGAGACCGCCGGGGGCGAAACCGGAGGCGACGTGATGAGGTCACGCCGGAGACATTGGCGGAAGCAGGTGGAGGTGACGTATGAATAATCTGGTGAGCATCGGTCGGATGGCAGAGATGAATGGCATCACGGTGGCGACGCTTCGGCTCTACGATGAGATGAATCTGCTGAAGCCGCGGCGGACGGACCCGAAGACGGGCTACCGCTACTACGACATCACGCAGAACGCGCGGCTCGATATGATCGCGTATATGAAGGAGCTCGGGATGAGTCTGTCCGAGATCCAGAACATCCTCGAGAAGGAGGATATCACGCTGATCGAGACACTGCTGGTGAAGAAAAACGAACAGCTGCATGAGCAGATGCGGGAGCTGAAGTCCCGGCATGCGGCGGTGGAGCGCGCGATCGCGTCGATCGAGAAGTACCGGAAGTCGCCGACGAACGGCACGGTGTCGCTCGAGTACATCGACCGCCGCTATACCTACGGTCGCCCGTGCCACCACAATTTCTACGAGATGGACGCGGATTCCTTCGAGGAGGAGCTGATGGGGCTTCGGCAGGAGCTCGTGAAGAAGGGCTTCCTCCATGTCCACTCGTATAATGTCGGCACCTCGATCACCCTGGTGGACTTCGAGGCGGGGCGTTTCATCCCGGAGGAGAGCTTCGTTTTCGTGGACCATAAGGACCGGGATATCGTGCCGGGCGTGAAGGTTCTCGACAGCGGTATGTTTGCCTGCATCTACCTCGATTCCTTCGACGAGGAGATCGCGTACGCGCTGAAGCTCCGCAACCACTGCCGCGCGCAGGGCTGGATCCTCGACGGCGACTACATCTGTGAGATCATCACCGAGTTCAACGTATTCGACAGCGAGAAGCGCAGCATGTTCATGCGCCTCCAGGTGCCGGTGCGCTTCGCCTGATTCCTTTCGCCAATGTCGACGCCCAGGACGCACGTACCCGCCCGCTGCCGATACCTCGTGCAGCGGTGCCTGAAATGACATCGCGGGCGGTGACGACTCGACAGCATTGGTCCTGGATACTGTTTGATAATTAACAAACAAAATTCTCTTGACTCTCTTCCGACCGCAGACCTTATAGTGGAGCTATAAGAAAAGTTCGTGTTGATGAGACCCACAGGGTCTGAAAAGGAGGAAGATATGGAGAAGATTAAGGTCGTTCAGTATGGTTGTGGTAAGATGGCGAAGTACATCATCCGCTATCTGTATGAGCATGGCGCTCAGATCGTAGGTGCGATCGATGTGAATCCGGCAGTGGTCGGCATGGACATCGGTGATTTCGCAGGGCTCGGTCTGAAGACCGGTATCCTCATCTCAAACGATGCGGATAAGGTGCTCGACGAGTGCGATGCAGATGTGGCGATCGTGACGCTGTTCAGCTTCATCAACGACATCTATGATCATGTAGAGAAGTGCGTGGCACGTGGCATCAATGTCATCACCACCTGTGAGGAAGCGATTTATCCGTGGACCACGGCAGCAGCACAGATCAATAAGCTCGATGCGCTGGCGAAGGAGACCGGCTGCACCATCGCGGGTAGCGGCATGCAGGACATCTTCTGGATCAATATCGTCGGCCTGGTCGCAGGTGGCATGAACAAGATTACGAAGATCAAGGGCGCATACAGCTACAATGTCGATGAGTACGGACTCGCACTCGCGAAGGCACATGGCTGTGATCTCACGAAGGAAGAGTTCGAGGCGCAGATCGCGCATCCGGAAGCATTTGAGCCGTCCTACGCATGGAACGCGAGTGAGGCGATCTGTAACAAGCTTGGTCTGACGATCAAGTCGATCACGCAGAAGCATGTGCCGTACATCATCGATCATGACCTCTATTCCGAGACCCTCGGCAAGACCATCGAGGCCGGAAAGTGCATCGGTATGTCCGCGGTCGTAACGATCGAGACCATGCAGGGCATCATCGTCGAGGAGGAGACCATCGGTAAGGTTTACGGACCGGACGACGGCGATATGTGTGACTGGAAGATCTCCGGCGAGCCGGACACCGAGTTCCACGTAGTGAAGCCGGCGACCGTCGAGCACACCTGCGCGACCATCGTGAACCGTCTCCCGCAGCTCCTGAACGCACCGGCAGGCTACGTTACCGTCGACCAGTTCGACCCGAACGCATACCTCACCTACCCGATGGAGTATTATATCTGATGAAGTGATCAGAAAATGCATCAGATGAAGTGATCAGGAAGCGCATCGGATGAGACGACCTGCAGGATTTCGTGGCAGACCTGTATATGCCCGGCGGAGTCCGTTATCTGACAAGAAATCATCCTGAATAGAAGATTCAGCCTTATGGGGGCGGTCGCACGATTGCGACCGCCCTTTTTGGTGCAGAGAGTGTGGGTATCTGGCGACGCCGCGCGGGAATGCTGCTCGATTTCCGGCAAACCACCGCGCGCGGCCAGGAAATTTGCATGGACGAGCCGGCCGAAATACATGAAAATCAAGGACACTATCCAATAATGGGCGGATTCTGAAATCGTGGATAGTTTGCGTAGCTTTGATCACTTTTGCGCACGGATCGGAAATATCCACAATTTCAGAAAAGGCCACTTATTGGATAGTTTTCTGTGAAATCAGACATACGCTTAAAAGCGTACTATCGAATAATCCTTGATTTCAAAAATAGTGGATATGGATTTCAGGCTTTAGGGAAGCATTTCTTCGCGCGCATATCCAATATTCTTTCTTTTTTTTAAAGCTGGATACATGAAGGCGAAGCCCTCTTAGGAAACAAGGCTTTCAATATCCAGTTTTTCTGAAATCGCCAGAGATTGGATAGTTTGCAGCCGCCGTCGACTTTTCCGGGCCAAAAACATATCCAGTATTTTCAAAATCGAAGTGGATTAGATACGACTGGACACGCGATGCTTTTTTCGAAAATCGTGTATATGGATTTCCTGCCTAAAATCGAAAATCGACAGGTAAAATAGACACGGACGTTCTTTTTCTTAAATCGTGTATATTTAATCGGCGATTGACAGCGAAAATCAGCATCTGATTCCGATTTTTACAGACACGATTTCTGAAAAAGTGCTTCCGTGTATAGTTTCTCTCCTGAATCTGGTTTCAGAGCGTTATTTTCATAGACACGATTTCTGAAAAAGCCCTTCCGTGTATAGTTTCTCTTCTGAGTCCGGCTTCGAGCGCAACTTTCATATACACAAAATCGTAAATCACCGAATCATGTCGATCGTCGCCTGCGTCTGCCGAAATTATGCCTCCTGCAAGCGAGAAATCCGCAGTATTTCGCACATCCAGGCTTAAATCTGATATGATATAAGTAGATTTTACAACTGTACGTGAGGGTGCCAATGCAGGCACCGGGAGGTACGCGCTTCCGTGCGCGGACTTCCAACAGAAGAGTGTGCCATACAGGCACCGGGAGGTGACGGATGAGAAAGAGAGACATTGCCTTCGGGCTGGGGCTTATGATGATGGCGATTTCACTGTCGGCATGTTCAGGATCAGCGAAGAATCCGGCAGCGACGGAAGGGCCGACGGCAGTCGAGGCGACGGATGCGACAGGGAAGAATCCGGGCGCGGATGAGGATGCGTCGAAAAACGGGCAGGATGCAGCGGGCGACAGCACGGGAAAGACCCCGGGCAGCGGAAACGATGCTTCCGGAAATGGGCAGGATGCGTCGGGCGACGCCGCAGGAAAACAGGACGGTACCGGCACAGATGCTTCCGGCAACGGAACAGGCGCTTCCGGCGATGAGCAGGGCGTGCAGCACATTCCGCTCACGGTAGCAGAGCGCAGTCTGAGCGCCTGCAAGCCGGACAGCTATGCGACGATGGCGCAGTACGACTACTTCACCCTCGAACTGGATGCGCAGACGGCGAAGCAGTATCCGGCGCTCCAGCGTGCCCTCGTGCAGATGGAGAAGGACGAAACCGCCCGCGCACAGAAGTCGATCGCGGATCTCTCCACGGAGTACCAGGAGCTGACCGCCGACTGGAGCGAGTACGAGGGCCATATGAGTGAGAGCGTGAAGCCGCATGTGATGCGCGCGGATTCCCGAATCGTGAGCGTACTCTGCAACTTCGAGGATTATCATGGCGGCGCGCACGGTTATTACTACAGCTACGGACTGAACTATGATGTGGCGAGCGGTCGGGAGCTGAAGCTCTCCGATGTGGTATCGAAGAAGGAAAAATTCATCGAGCTCGTGCGTGATAAATTCGAAGAGAAGTACGCGAACGACTCGTACATGCTGACAAACGCAGGCGAGTATCTCAGCTCCCTCGGGGACGAGGAGTATGCGAGCACGCCATGGATCATGGATTCCGAAAGCATTACCCTTTTCTTCGCGCCGTACGTCCTCGGCACCTACGCGGACGGCGCGCAGGAAGTCAGCATTTACTTCGACGAGGCGCCGGAGCTCTTCACCGCGAAGTACCTCGACACCTGCGCGGAGTACGTCATTCCGCTGCTCCCGGCCCGTTCGTACGAGGTCAATGCAGGCGACGGGAAGCGTGTGTCGATCGACGTGGACTTCGACTACAACGACGAGTACGGAAGCTACGCCCGGGAGTACGTGATCGGCAACACCCGCATCCGCCCGGAGGGCTACAGCTACTCTTCCGACAGCTATATCGTGGTTGCCGGCGGAAAGCACTACCTCTATACCTTCTCGTCTGCTGAAAATGACTATTCGATGCTGGAGGTCGTGGATGTGGATACAAAGAGCCTCGATGAAAGCCGCACCGAAAATGCAGGTCTGGGTGGCGTGGACTATACCTGGGACGAGGGCGACAGCTATGATACGAGCTGTCTCCGTGGACCGGCGTTCACGGATCCTGCCGACATCTCGCTTTCACGTCGTCTCGAAGTCCTCGGAACGACGAACGGCTATCGCTCCTGCCATGTCGGTGCCGATGGCTATCCGGCTGCGAATGACGAGCTCTATACGATTTTGACCAGCTTCGCCATCCGCGCGAAAAAGGATCTGAAGCTCGACGTCGTCGACGCGAGCGGAAAGAAGACCGGTACGAAGACCGTTCCGGCCGGCACCTACCTCTTCGATATGCGCACCGATGGCGAGAGCTTCGTGGATCTCCAGACGATCGACGCATCGGCCCTCGGAATCAACGATGAAAGCGAGTGGAAGTACTTCCAGATCGCGGATCGCAGTACTGACCACATCGACCTCACGAAGCCGATCTACCGCGTCCATATCGATCACTCCGACGGCTGGCCGCACCACGTGAACGGCGTCGAAGAAGACAGCCTCTTCGAAGGCATCATGTACGCAGGATGATTTGCACGCCAGATAAAAAGAAGCAGTGCCTTCTGGCACTGCTTTGAATACGTTCGCCACTTGGGCATCACGGGGACCCCCGCGCCCTTCGGGCGGCACTCCCCCGTGATATTATGCACGCCGCGGCCGAAGCTTTTTCTCCGACCGCGGCGTTTGCAATTCTGTCTACATTCTTAAAATTTTATACGCGTTTGACACACATTTGCCTGTATTTTATTATCTACTTATGAAACTTTGTAATCAGAGCAGAGGAAATGTAACAGTTCAGGCAGGGCAGGCCCCTCCGGGTCCCCTGCTTGAACTGTAACGAGGAAACCACGATGGAAAATAAGCGAGCAGAAACGACAGATGAGCGTCAGCTCTGGAATATAGACATCAACGACCGCAGTCCGCACGGGATATGTGTGATGCATGTGCTGCTGAACGAGGCCGGGGCGCCGTACGACTGGTGCTTCGACTACTGTAATCCTGCGCTTGCGCGGGCAGAGGGCACGACGCCGGAGGAGATCCGCGGGAAGAGCTACTTCGAGCTGCATCCGAACAGCAGCCGCGAGTGGCTGCCGTACTACTACCGGGCAGCCTACGAGGACAGCTACCAGGCGTTCGATGTCGTATCGCAGCGGACCGGCACCTACCTCCGGATCGAGGCGCTGCCGACCGGAAAGACCGGCTACTGCATGTGCATTCTCTATAACATCCAGCAGGAGATCATCGAGAAGGAGCGCCAGAACCAGCAGCTGCAGGAGATGTACCAGCAGCTCGCGGACGAGAAGAAGGTGCTGGACCAGCTCTGTACCGACTACACCGCTGTATATCAGGTCAATGTCGACACCGGGGCGTTCAACGTTCTGCATCTCGCATCCGGCACCAATGCGAGCCGTCTGATGGGTCAGGATTACGCCAGTTACGATGAATTTACGAATCGCTATGTGCAGGCCTATCTTTATCCGGAAGCGCGGGAAGCGCTCCGCTCCTGGCTTCGTGTGGAGAATATCCGGAAGATGCTGTCGGAGCAGACGCGTGTGACCGGGCACTACGAGAGCATGCCGACACCGTCCGGGCAGCGCTTCTTCGAGGCGCAGATCGTCCGGACGTATGATGCGCAGGGACAGATGTACGCGCTGATCGGCTACCGCTGCATTGACCCGATCATGGAGCGGGAAAAGGCGGTACAGCAGGAGCTGAAGACGGCGCTCGACGAGGCGCAGCTTCGCTATGAGATCATCTCGGCGATCGCGAAGGCCTACAAGACCATCGTGCGCATCGACCTCGTGCAGGATCGTTTAAAGAAGATCAGCATCAGTGGCTATGCAGAGGCCATCGCGCAGTCGGAGAAGACGGCATCGGCAGCCCTCCGGAAGGCTTGTGACCAGACGGTGGCTCCGGAGTACCGTGAAGCGGTGAAGAAGTTCATGGACCTCTCGAACCTTCCGGAGCGGATGGCGCACGACGACATCCTCGATACCGAGTATAAGATGGTGGATGGTAACTGGCATCGCTTCTGCTTCCTCGTGAAGAAGCGGGATGAGACGGGGTGTGTCACCCACGTGCTTGCAACAGTGCGAAGCATCAGTGATGTGAAGCGCCGGGAGCTCGACCTTGTCTACCAGGCGGATGCGGCGAAGCGGGAAGGCGAGCTGAAGGCCCGCTTCCTGTCGAACATGAGTCACGACATCCGGACACCGCTGAACGGCGTCATCGGACTCGTGAACCTCGCCGAGCAGTACCCGAGAGACCTCGAGATGCTGACGAAGATCCGGTCGAAGGAACGCGAGACCCTGCAGTACCTCGTGTCCCTCGTGAACGACATCCTCGATATGAACAAGCTTGCGAGCGGCACGATCGAGGAGCGTGAGCTCGACTTCGATCTCGTCGATCTGCTCGTTCGACTGAACCAGCAGGCGCAGGCGAAGGCGGAGAAAAAGGGCGTACAGTATCAGATCGACTGGAATCGCGGCGACATCCGGCACCCGGCCCTGCGTGGAAATCCGGTCTACCTGACCCGCATCCTGACGAACATCACGGACAACGCCATCAAGTTCAGCGAGCCGGGCACCACCGTGCGCGTCTGGGGCGAGGAAGTGGCCTCGGACACCCCGGCCTCGGGCAATGCTTCCGCCACCAGTGTCGTCACTTCGCAGAACAGCCCGGCTTCGGGCGCTTCCGCCGCCGATCTGGCACGGGAAGTGACGAGCGCCACGGCAGAGACATTGGCCTTGGGCGCTGTACCGCAGAAAACGGTGTTCCGCTTCTACTGTGAGGACCAGGGCTGCGGCATGAGCGAGGAGACGCTGCACCGCGTCGGCATGGCGTTCACGCAGGAGACGGAGACGAGCCGGACGCAGTACCAGGGTGCCGGCCTCGGCCTCGCGATCACGAAGCAGCTCGTCGAGCGCATGGGCGGCCGGATGAAGATCGAGAGCACGCTCGGCGTCGGCACGAAGCTCATGATCGAGCTCCCGTTCGCCATCGGCGAGCAGAACGCGATTCATCCGGAGGGACAGAACTTCGACGAGATCCCGGTGGAGGGTATCCGCGCGCTGGTGGTTGAGGATAACGAGCTGAACCGCGAGATCGCGACCTTCATGCTCGAGAACCACGGCATCGAGGTGACGCCGGCGGTGGACGGCCAGGAGGCGGTGGAAATCTTCGAGAACTCCGCCCCGGGTTACTTCGGCGCGATCTACATGGACATCATGATGCCGCGCATGAACGGCCTCGACGCGACCCGGGCGATCCGTGCCATGAAGCGGCGCGACGCACGCGTGATTCCGATCATCGCGATGTCGGCCAATGCCTTTTCTGACGACATCATCAACGGCCGTCTCGCCGGCATGAACTGCCACCTCGCGAAGCCGGTCGACGAGGACGGCATGATCCGCGCCCTCCGCGAGTGCATATCGGAGAACGATCCGCTGAAGCTCTCGGAAGAGCTGTAAAAAGTATGGAACGCCCGGCGAATCGTGCTATAATGTAACGAACATGTAAAGTATGCATATCTTTTGATATGCATACTTTTTTTGGAGGAATATATGGAAAGTACCGCTATCAAAAAGAAAACCACCACCCGTGACATGACGACGGGCAACATCGCGAAGGAGATCATGCTCTTCGCGTTGCCGCTGATGTTCGGCAACATCTTCCAGATGCTGTACAACACCGTCGACTCCATCGTCGTCGGCAACTACGTCAGCACCGAGGCCCTCGCGGCGGTCGGCGCGACCACGATGATCGTCAACATGGCCGTGTTCTTCTTCAACGGCTTCTCCATCGGTGCCGGTGTCATCATCGGGCGCTATTTCGGTGCGAAAAACATGGAGCGCCTCCACGATTCCATCGAGACCACTATGGCCACCACCTTCGTCTGCTGCGTGCTCTTCACCATCATCGGCATCCTCGGTGTACCTTTCATGCTGAACTTCATGGCGACCCCGGACGACGTCATGGCGGACGCCAGCATCTACCTCCGCACCTACTTCGCGGGCATCGCCGGCCTCCTCATCTACAACATCGGCTCCGGTATCCTGCGTGCGGTCGGTGACACGCGCCGCCCACTGTACTTCCTGGTACTGACCTCCGTCCTGAACATTGCCCTCGACCTCCTGTTCGTGCTCCAGTTCCACCTCGGCATCTTCGGCGTGGCCCTCGCGACGATCATCTCGCAGTTCATCTCTGCGGCGCTCACGCTGCTCCTCCTGCTCCGCACGAAGGACGTCTACCGCCTGACCCTCCACGACTGCCACATCGACCCGCAGATGCTCCGGCAGATCCTGGCGGTCGGCCTCCCGGCGGGCATCCAGTCCGTCATCACCGCGTTCTCGAACGTCTTCGTCCAGTCCTACATCAACAACTTCGGTTCGGCCTGCATGGCCGGCTGGACGAGCTACAACAAGCTCGACGCCTTCATCATGCTTTTCATTCAGAGCATGGCCATGGCCTCGACGACCTTCGTCTCACAGAACATCGGCGCCCAGAAGGTGAAGCGGGCCAATGAAGGCACCGTGACGTCGGTGGTGATGACCCTCATGCTGAACTTCGGCCTCGCGGTGGCCCTCTGGATCTTCGCCCCGCCAGCCGTCGGACTCTTCACCCCGGACCCGGAGGTTATCCGCTTCGGAACGCTCTTCCTACGCCAGAACGTGTTCTTCCTCCTGTTTAACAGCGTGAACCACGTCCTCGCCGGCGCCCTCCGCGGCCGCGGCGACTCCACCGGCCCGATGGTCATCATGCTGCTCAGCTTCGTCGCCGTCCGCCAGACCTACCTCTTCTTCATGACCCGCTTCATCGCGAACACCCCGGCCACCGTCGGCTTCGGCTACCCGGTCGGCTGGACCACCTGCTGCATCCTCGAAACCCTCTACTTCTTCAGAAGGTGGAGCCGGAAGAGCTGACGAGTGGCCGCCGGCTTTCCGGTTGCCGGCCCCGGGGTCAGCCCCTTCCTATTACAAATTACGAATGGAAATCAATCATTTCCAGTGCTATGATGGAGCCCGAAATCAGGGCTCCATTTTTTGCCCCCGGGCTCAGCCCCCTTTTCCCGTACATCATTTCACAACGTGGATTCAGCCGGAACCCGGGGTCTGACCCCTGACGAAGTGGGGTCTGACCCCCTTCCCGTACATCATTTCACGAATTAAATTCGAGGCACAACATGGAAAAATACTTCGACATCAACGAATCCGGCTTCAGCATCCGCTGCAAGCTCTACTATAATAAGGACCTTCACAATCTGCCGCACATCGTCGTCGCGACCTACGGCTTCGGCGGCAACAAGGACAACAAAGCCATCGAGAAGTTCGCCGAGCGCCTCACCACGAAGTACCACGGCTACGGCGTCGTCTGCTTCGACTGGCCCTGCCACGGAAAAGACGCCCGCAACAAGCTGATCCTCGACGAGTGCTGCACCTATCTCGACCTCGTCACCCGCTACGTCCGGGACACCATGCACGCCGAGGATGTCTACAACTACTCCTCGAGCTTCGGCGCCTACATCACCCTCCGCTACCTCGCGGAGCAGCAGTACCGCGCTGCGGCCAATGCAGACGACCACCACGCAGCATCCGCCAGCTCTACCGCGAAGCACGGCAGTGACGGGCAGACCGAGCATCACTACCTCACGGAAAACGGCGACAATCCGTTTAAGCGCATCGCCTTCCGCTGCCCGGCGATTAAGATGTACGACTCCATCGCCGCCGGCGTCACTCCGGAGGACTGGGACAAGCTCCGGAAGGGCAAGGAGATCCTCCGCGGCTTCGACCGGAAGATCAAGCTCACCGAAGACTTCTTCGATGATCTCCGGGCCCACGACGTCAGCAGCTGCGACTTCATGGACTACGCCGAATCCATCCTCATGATCCACGGCACGAAGGACGAGATGGCCCCGATCGAGGTCTCCCGGACGTTCAGCGACGACAACGTCATCGAACTTGTAGAAGTCGAAAACGCCGACCACCCTTTCAGCAACCCAGGCTGCATGGACCTCGCCATCCAGAAGATCATCGAGTTTTTTGCACCCCAACTTCCTTAAAATTCTATGAAATTTGGGCACAAGGGCGGTTATGACAGGCATTCCTTCTTGTAAACAGGTAGTAAAACACTTATAATGTTTCTGTGTTTCCCATTACGGGAGAAATGTTTTTCGGCCATCCAGGGCCGATACACAGGAGGATTATATTTATGAAAAAGAGAATGATTGCAGCATTTATGGCCGCATCCATGGTCGCTTCTCTCGCAGCCTGCGGTTCCAGCAAGCCAGCAGAGACCACTGCAGCATCTGCAGAGACCACAGCCGCAGCTGAGGCAGCGACAGAGGCAGCAGCCGCTGAGACCACAGCAGCCGCAGAGGCTACCGGCAAGGATGCTTCCGACGTAAAGATCGGTATCGTAACCGATGTCGGCGGTGTAAACGACGGTTCCTTCAACCAGTCCGCATGGGCAGGCCTTTCCAAGGCAGCAGACGAGCTCGGCTTCCAGGCTTCTTACCTTGAGTCCCACACCGACGCAGATTACAAGCCGAACATCGAGACCTATATCGATGAGGATTACGACATGATCATCTGCATCGGCTACGCACTCGCAGATGCACTGAAGGATGAGAGCGCTGCAAACCCGGATATGAAGTTCGCCATCGTGGATGATGCTTCTCTCGCAGATTCCGCAAACGTAACTTCCCTTATGTTCGAGCAGGCACAGGCTTCTTACCTCGTAGGTTATGTAGCAGGTAAGACCACCAAGACCAACACCGTAGGTATCGTTCTTGGTATGGCAACTGACCTCATGAACCAGTTCGGTTACGGCTACGTTGCAGGTGCTGTTGATGCAAACCCGGATTGCAAGGTTCTCCAGAACAACGCAAACTCCTTCGCAGATACCGCTGCTGGTAAGACTGCTGCAAACAACATGGTTGCACAGGGCGCAGACGTTATCTTCCACGCAGCTGGTGGTACCGGCCTCGGTGTCATCGATGGCTGTAAGGAAGCCGGCATCTGGGCGATCGGCGTTGACTCTGATCAGTCCTCCATCGCTCCGGAGACCATCCTCACATCTGCTATGAAGCGTGTAGATAACGCTGTATACGATGTAGCGAAGGCAACCGTAGAGGGCACTGTTCAGCCAGGCGTAAAGACCTACACCCTTGCAGACGCAGGTGTTGATCTCGCTCCGACCACAGACAACATCGACCCGGCTGTTCTCGCTGAGGTTCAGGATGTGAAGCAGCAGATCGTCGACGGTAAGATCACCGTTCCGGCAAACAAGGCTGATTTCGAAGCAAAGTACGGCGACATCTACGAGCTCGACTAATCCTCGATCGTTCTATATGAAAACGCAACCGGGTGGCACACGCCACCCGGTTTTTGTATAAAAAGAGATGGAATTTCAGCGTCATCTATTATATTATAAGAATAAAGAGAAAATGCGAATGATTATCGATTTTTGAAATCCGATCGTCCGCTGGCAAGATACAGAATACGAGGTAATGATATGAGAGATATTTCCATGGAGCGTGTAAACCTGACACGCGAGGCGATGCTGGAGACCGTGAAGTCCCCGACCCTGACGCACGAGCAGAAGGTGGCGACGATGGCGAATCAGGCGGATTCCCTGCTGGAGGTCCTGAACCTTCCGGAGGGACTCGATGAGCTCCTGAACCAGCCGATCGACCGTCAGTGCATCTGCGATCTCAGCGAGGGCCACGCACCGCTGCGCCCGCGCTACATCATCCCGAATTACGAGAAGTTCATGAAGGAGGGCTCCCGTTTCCTGAACCTTGAGCCGCCGAAGGACCTCTTCGAGGCGATCAATGCACTCGAAATCATCTATCGTCATGTTCCGTCCGTAACCAATTTCCCGGTTTACGTGGGACAGCTCGATGAGCTCCTCGACCCGTTCGTACAGGACATGGATGAGGCACTCGCACAGAAGCTGATCACCCTGTTCTTCATCAACATGGACCGCACGATCCTCGATTCCTTCTCCCACGGCAACATCGGCCCGCGCGACACGAAGGCTGGCCGGCTCATCCTGAAGGCGATCGAAGCGACACGGGATGCCGTACCGAACATCACGATGAAGTACGACGAAGCGGAGACCCCAGACGACTTCGCGCTGGAGTGCGTAAGGGCAGCGCTCGCCTCGGCGAAGCCGTCCTTCGGAAACCACGCGATGTTCAAGTCCGAGCTCGGACAGGATTACGTCATCGCCTCCTGCTACAACGGCCTCAAGTTCGGCGGCGGCTCCTACACCCTCGTCCGCCTCATCCTCGGCAACATCGCGAAGCGTGCGAAGAACATCGAGGACTTCCTGCAGAACCAGCTCCCGTACGTGATGGACATCCAGGCACGCTACATGGATGAGCGTATCCGCTTCATCGTGGAGGAGTCCGGCTTCTTCGAGAACAACTTCCTCGCGAAGGAGGGCCTCATCCGCCGCGATCTCTTCAGCGCGATGTTCGGTCTCGTCGGCCTCGCAGACGCCGTCGACATCCTGCTGGAGAAGGAGGGCCACCCGGAGTGGCGCTTCGGCCGTGATGACGAAGCGACGAAGCTCGGCGTGCGCATCATGGACGTGATCAAGGACTTCAACGATCACCACTTCAACCCGTACTGTGAAGCGACCGGCGGCCACTTCCTCCTGCACGCGCAGGTCGGCATCGCCTCCGACGTAAATGTCACCCCGGGCACCCGCATCCCGATCGGCGAGGAGCCGGCGAACCTGGTGGATCAGCTCATGATTCTGTCGAACTTCCACCACTACTTCCCGTCCGGCACCGGCGACATCTTCCCGATCGACATGACCGTGCACAAGAACCCGGACTACGTCCTCGATATCATCAAGGGCTCCTTCCGGCAGAACCTCCGCTACTTAAGCTTCTACGCGAGCGACTCTGACGTCATCCGCGTCACCGGCTACCTCGTAAAGAAGTCTGAGATCGAGAAGCTCGAGCAGGGCCAGAACGTCAAGCACGACACCACCGCCCTCGGCCTCGGCGCGAAGCAGAACTGCCACATCATGGAGCGAAAAGTCCGCTGATACGGCACCCATGAGGAACATCCACACAGCGAGGAGAGCAGACCAGCACATGGCCTGATCTCCTCGCTGCATTTTGATGGAAGACAGGCACGATGAGTGATTTCGAGGCTGATCATGCCTACAGTGAAGAAAAAAGGAGAAAGCAATGCGAAACGATCCGAGACGCGCGGGCGGCCGCGTGCCCGTCAACAAAATCATCCCGTTCAGCTCCGTCGACGGCCCCGGCAACCGTACCGCCGTCTTCGTCCAGGGCTGCAACTTCAACTGCCACTACTGCCATAACCCGGAGACCCGCGCCGTCTGCATCAGCTGCGGCGACTGCGTCGCGACCTGCCCGACCGGTGCCCTCACACTCTCAGCCGAAGGCCAATGCTGGCCCCTTCCATCAGGTGGCGCGGACGCCGCCTCGACGGCACCGATCGGCACCGGAGCCACTGCCACCACAGCGTCCGAGGCCGCAGGAGAGTGCACTGCTGAGACGAAACTGCCACGCGGCCTCGTCCTCTTCGATCCGGCGAAGTGCGTCGGCTGCGATACCTGCATCCATACCTGTACGCACGACGCGAGCCCGCGCATCCGCTACATGAACGCGGAAGAGGTGTACGCCGAAGTGAAGAGAAACGTCCCGTTCATCCGCGGCGTTACCGTCTCCGGCGGCGAATGCACCTTCTACCCGGCCTTCCTCCACGACCTCGCGGTCCTCGCGAAGCAGGACGGCCTCGGCTTCCTCCTCGACTCGAACGGCACCTACGATTTCGAAACCGATCCGGCGGACCTTCTGTCAGTGATCGACGGCGTCATGCTCGACATCAAGGCCTACGACACCGCAGACCACCGCGCCGTCACCGACGTGGACAACACCCTCGTGCTCAAGAACATGCGCTTCCTCGCCGACCGCGGCCAGCTCTACGAAGTCCGGACCGTCATCGTCCCGGAGCTTTTCGACACCGAAAAGACCATCGTCGACACCGCCCGCGCGCTGCAGCCATACCTGTCACGGCAGAAGCATTGGCCGGAAAGCGAAGGAACGAGCATACGCTACAAGATCATCAAGTACCGCCCGTTCGGCGTCCGCGAAGCGTACCGCAGCTTCACCCCGCCGACCGACGCCTGGCTCGAGCACCTCGTCGAGCTCGCCCGCGCCGAAGGGATGAGCGATATCGTGATTATTTGAAGTGTAAAACCCGCGCGATTTATGATATTCTAGAAGGTATCAATAGAGTCAAAGTACCGTCTCTGTCCTGGCTTTTCCGACAGAACGGCCGTGTCAACCAGCAGTAAACGGTGGGCGTTTCGCCATGGACACACTGCTCGAAATACATTAAAGAAGGGACACAATGCAATGAAAAGCAACATGGATGTAAGCACTGTCGTCATCGAGATGAAGGACATCGTGAAGAAGTTCGGAAACTTCACCGCGAACGACCACATCAACCTGACCGTGCACAAGGGCGAGGTCCACGCGATCCTCGGCGAAAACGGTGCCGGCAAGTCGACGCTCATGAACGTACTGTACGGCATGTACCGGCCGACCTCCGGACAGATCTTCATCAACGGAAAGGAAGTTTCCATCGATAACCCGGAGAAGGCCATCGCGCTCGGCATCGGTATGGTGCACCAGCACTTCATGCTCGTGCAGCCGTTTACCGTCACTGAGAACATCGTGCTCGGCGCAGAGCCGAGAAAGGGACTGACCGTGGACTTAAAGACCGCGCGTCAGAAGATCGTAGAGCTCAGTGAGAAGTACGGCCTCATGGTCGACCCGGACGCGAAGGTCGAGGATATCTCCGTCGGCATGCAGCAGCGTGTCGAGATCCTGAAGGTCCTTTATCGTGGTGCCGATCTCCTCATCCTCGATGAGCCGACCGCATCGCTGACCCCGCAGGGAATCAACGAGCTTATGGACATCATCCATAACCTCACCGCTGCCGGCAAGTCGATCATCATCATCACGCATAAGCTGAAGGAGATCAAGGAGTCGTCCGATAACTGTACGATTATCCGCCGTGGTAAGTACATCGACACCGTCCGCGTCGCGGATGTCAGCGAGGACGACCTCGCCGCGATGATGGTCGGCCGTCAGGTCACCAACAAGGTCGACAAGAAGGAGATGGAGCCTGGGCGCGTCGTCGTGGAGGTAAAGGATCTCCACGCGAAGGACTACCGTGGCGTCGAGGTCCTGAAGGGCCTCAATCTCGAGGTGCATGCCGGTGAGATCCTCGGACTCGCAGGTATCGACGGTAACGGTCAGTCACAGCTCGTCGAGATCCTCACCGGACTCGGTAAGGCGACGAGCGGCCAGGTCCTCATGAACGGAAAGGATGTCACGAACGAGACCCCGAAGATGCTCTTCGACGAGGGCATTTCCTCGATTCCGGAGGACCGTCAGAAGCACGGTCTCGTGCTCGACTTCAGTGTCGCCGAGAACCTCGTGCTCCAGAACTACGCGGTGGCGCCGTACGCGAAGAACGGCATCCTGCAGAAGAAGGTGATCCGCGAGCACGCGACCGACATGATCCGTGATTTCGATATCCGTCCGGTGGGCTGCGAGGAGCGTCTCGCAGGTCAGCTCTCCGGTGGTAACCAGCAGAAGGTCATCATCGCCCGCGAAGTGACGAACGATAAGGACTTCCTCATTGCCTTCAACCCGACGCGAGGCCTCGATGTCGGCGCGATCGAGTTCGTCCACAAGTACCTCGTGGCGCAGCGCAACAAGGGCCGCGCGATCCTGCTCGTTTCCTTCGAGCTCGATGAGATCATGAATCTCTCCGACCGCATCGACGTTATCTTCGATGGTCAGATCGACGGCGAGATGATGGGCGCAGAGGCGGATGAGTACAAGCTGGGCCTGATGATGGCAGGAGGTAAGGCAGAATGAAAAAGAAAATATTAGACAGCTCCCTGCTGTACACCCTGATCGCGATCGTGATCGGCTTCATCGTGGGGGCGATCCTCCTTACGGCGATTGGTGTCAATCCGGGCGAGGCCTACGCGAAGCTCTTTAACGGTGTCTTCAGTAAGCCGAAGTTTTTCACCTACAGTATCGTTTACGCAGCACCGCTGATCTTCACCGGACTTTCGGTGGCGTTCTCCTTCCGTACCGGCGTCTTCAACATCGGTGCCGAGGGTCAGTACGTGGTCGGCTCGCTGGCCGCCGCGGTGATCGGTATCCTCTGTCCGCTGCCGCCGGTGATCCACGCGATCGTGTGCCTCCTGGCAGCGGCCCTCGCCGGTGCGCTCTGGGGTGCCATCGTCGGTGTGCTGAAGGTAAAGAAGGGCATCAATGAGGTCCTTTCCTATATCATGTTTAACTGGATCGCGTTCTATCTCTCGAACTTCGTCGTGAACCTGAAGACGATTCATACAGATCAGGGCGCCGAGGCCTCGAAGAACATCCTCGCGAGTGCGTCGATCAAGATGCCGGCCGCGGTGGCGAAGCTCACCGGCTGCTCCGATGTCCACTGGGGCATCGTGATGGCCATCATCGCCGCGATCATCCTCTGGTTCGTCATGACGAAGACCACCTTCGGCTACCAGCTGCGTGCCGTCGGTTTCTCGAGAACCGCCGCAGAGTATGCCGGCATCAGCTCGAACCGCGTATTCCTCGCGTCGATGTCGATCTCGGGTCTTCTGTCGGGCTTAGGCGGAGCCGTTCAGCTCCTCGGCATGAGCCAGCGTATCCCGCAGTTTGCAGCCCAGGAGTCCTACGGCTTCCAGGGTATCACCGTCGCCCTCATCGGTGCCACGAATCCGATCGGCTGTATCTTCGCCGGCTGGTTCTACGGCGCGATGAAGTATGGTGGAAACAAGCTGACCGTAATCCAGGTGCCGAATGAGGTCGTCAACATCATCATGGGTACCGTTATTATCTTCATCGCGATCGCACCGGTATTTAAGTCGATCCTCACGAAGATGACCACGAAGAAGGAGGCGGCGAAGTAATGCTTACGAATTTAGGACTTTTAATCAATGCAATGCTGATCTCGACGCCACCACTGCTGCTCGCAGCCTTAGGCTCCTGCTTCAGTGAGCGCTCTGGCGTCGTAAACATTGGCATCGAGGGTATGATGACCCTCGGCGCGTTCGTGGGGGCGGCGGTCGCGTACTTCACGGGCAACGGCTGGATCGGTTTCTTCGCGGGTGGTCTCGCGGGTGCCGCGCTCGGCCTGATCCACGCGGTGGTTTGCGTGAGTCTGCATGCGGACCAGACGATCGCCGGAACAGCGATCAACTTCATCGGACCGGGCTTCGCGATCTTCCTCTGCAAGGCGATCTTCGAGAACTCCTCGGATTCACCGGCGCTCGATATGCTGGCGAAGCTGCCGAAGATGTTTACGAACGAAAAGGGCGTGTCCATCTTCCCGGCGGGTTCATTTCAGTACAATGTTATCTCCACCTACTCGGTGGCGTATCTCAGCTTCCTGCTGGTGGCGGTCATCTGGTTCGTGTTCTACAAGACCCGCTTCGGCATGCGTCTGCGTGCGGCGGGCGAGCATCCGGAGGCATGTGAGACCCTCGGTATCAATGTCTATGTAGTTCGCTACATCTGCGTGATCCTGTCCGGTTTCCTGTCGGGCCTCGGTGGCGCGTTCGTCACCCTCGCAACCGTATCGCAGTTCCGTCCGGCGGTCATCGTCGGCCAGGGCTTCATCGCGATCGCAGCCGTTATCTTCGGTAAGTTCTCCCCGGGCGGCGCCTTCGTCGGCTGCCTCCTCTTCGGATTCTGTAACGGCGTCAAGTCGCTCCTCGGCGGCTCGAACCTCATCAGCCCGAACCTCCTCAGCATGATCCCGTACATCGTGACCCTGCTGACCCTCATCTTCTTCGTCGGCGCCGGCCATGTACCGGCAGCAAACGGCAAGCCGTTTGTACGGTCGAAGTAATATGTTATTTCCAGCCCCCCGGTGCACTTGCACCGGGGGCTGCTTTTGTAAGGAAGCCTTTCGCGCCCCCGGTTTTCCGCAAATCTATTGCTTTTATGCGGGTTCTCGGCTATAATGCTCGAGGTTAATGACAGTTGAGAGCGGCTTCCCGAGCCACTCTTATTTTTTACGCGAGCGATGATTTCGGTTTCCTGCATCGATGGATCCGCTTTATGTCCGCTCTGCAGAGTTCACGACGTGCAGAACAGACCCGGGTCTGCTTCGATGTGCAGACGCAGTTCGTTCTATATTTAATTTAAGAAAAGGAGCAGCCACATGATTGCAGCAAATAACATTACCTTCCGTGTAGGTAAGAAGGCACTGTTTGAAGACGTTAATATCAAGTTCACCGAGGGCAACTGTTATGGCATCATCGGTGCCAACGGTGCCGGTAAGTCAACCTTCCTGAAGATCCTGAGCGGTGTGCTCGAGCCGACCAGCGGTGAGATCACTATGACCCCGGGTCAGCGTCTCAGCGTACTCGAGCAGGATCAGTTCAAGTACGACGATTACTCCGTCATCGACACCGTCATCATGGGCAACAAGCGCCTGTATGACATCATGAAGGAGAAGGACGCCATCTATGCGAAGGCGGATTTCACCGACGAGGATGGCCTCCGCGCCGCAGATCTCGAGGCCGAGTTCGCTGCGATGGACGGCTGGAATGCGGAAGCGGATGCCGAGACGATGCTGAACGGCTTAGGGATCGGCACGGACCTGCACTACAAGCAGATGAACGAGCTGAAGGGCTCCGAGAAGGTCAAGGTCCTCCTCGCGAAGGCGCTGTTCGGCAACCCGGACATCCTGCTTCTCGACGAGCCTACCAACCACCTCGACCTGAACTCCATCGAGTGGCTCGAGGAGTTCCTCATCAACTTCGAGAACACCGTCATCGTCGTATCCCATGACCGTTACTTCCTGAACAAGGTCTGCACGAACATCGCGGACATCGACTACGGTAAGATCACCCTCTTCGCCGGAAACTACGACTTCTGGTTCGAGTCCTCCCAGCTGATCGTGCGTCAGCAGAAGGAAGCGAACCGCAAGAAGGAGGAGAAGATCAAGGAGCTGCAGGAGTTCATCCAGCGTTTCTCGGCCAATGCTTCCAAATCCAAGCAGGCGACCTCCCGTAAGCGTGCCCTCGAGAAGATCGAGCTTGACAACATCAAGCCGTCCTCTCGTCAGTATCCGTACATCGTATTTAAGCCGAATCGTGAGATCGGTAATGATGTCCTCGAGGTGAAGAACCTCTCGAAGACCATCAACGGCGTAAAGGTGCTTGATGACATCTCCTTCATCGTGAACCGTACCGATAAGATCGCACTGGTCGGCCCGAACGAGCTTGCGAAGACCACCCTCATGCAGATTATCTCCGGCGAGATGGAGCCGGACAGCGGTGACTACAAGTGGGGCGTGACCACCAGCCAGTCCTACTTCCCGAAGGACAACACGAAGGAGTTCGCATCCGAGGACACGATCGTCGAGTGGCTGACCCAGTACAGCCCGGATAAGGATACCCAGTTCGTCCGCGGCTACCTCGGCCGTATGCTCTTCAAGGGCGACGACGGTCTGAAGAAGGTCAACGTCCTCTCCGGAGGTGAGCGCGTCCGCTGCATGCTCAGTAAGATGATGATTTCGGGTTCCAATGTCATCATCCTCGACGAGCCGACCGACCACCTCGACATGGAGTCCATCTCCGCACTGAACGACGGACTCAAGAGCTATCCGGGTGTCATCATCTTCGCATCCCGTGACCACCAGGTCGTAGAGACCACCGCGAACCGTATCTTCGAGATCATCGACGGAAAGCTCATCGATAAGATGACCACCTACGACGAGTACCTCGCATCCGACGAGGACATCAAGAAGAGATTCGTCTTCACCCTGTCCGGATCCGACGCAAGCGACAACTAAGCGACGAGCATCCGAACAGACAGCAAAAATCAGAAATCCGAGAGCCATCCCGTTGCAGGCAAGCCTGCCGCGGGATGGCTCTCTCTTTTTAAAAATTTCGGAAGCGCTACGCATTCACTGCATAGCGGTTTTTTTGTATACTAAAAGTATATTATAGAAGGGGGACACATATGAAATCATTTCACTTTAAGAAAATGACCGCAGCTATGCTTACGAGCGCACTGGTACTTGCGTCGAGTACGCCGGCATGGGCCTTTTACAACACACCGGAGTCGAAGAAGGGCATCTGCTCCTCGCACGTCGACATGGTCTACGACATCCAGCAGCTCGGTTGTAAGCAGGTGACCTTCCAGTTTAACGCGAGCTTCCTGAAGGATGAGCAGCAGATGCGCGCGTTCGACGCGATGATCGACCGGTTCGACGCGGCCGACCTCACCATCACGATGGGCGTCATGAATGATTTTCAGGCGGGCGATCCGATCTGCCCGACCCTGACCCCGACGGCGAACCTCTACCAGTACAACACCCTGACGCCGGAGGGCATCGCGCGCACGCAGCAGGTGGCGGAGCAGCTCGCGAGCCGTTACCGTGACCGTGTTTCGAACTGGGTCATCGGAAACGAAATCAACAACACGGTCTGGAACTACTTCGGCGCGGTCGACACGAACACTTACGTGAAGGCTTACGCGGACGGCTTCCGCATCTTCTATAACGCGATCAAGGCACAGAACCCGGACGCGCGCGTCTTCATCCCGTTCGACTACAACTGGACGCAGCAGGGCAGCACGACCATGCCATCGAAGACCCTGCTCGAGCTCCTGAATACCTACTTAAGCGACACCGACTACGGCATCGCCTGGCACCCGTACCCGGAGGGGCTCCTGAATCCAGACTTCCTGAACGCGTCCCCGCACGCGACCGAGTCGCCGAACAGCCCGATCATCAACATGAAGAACCTGCACGTGCTGACCGACTACATGCAGCAGGCGTCCATGCTGAGTCCGAGTGGCGCGGTCCGTCATCTGATCCTGTCCGAAGAGGGCTTTAATTCCGCCTCTGCCGGCGGCGAAGCCGCCCAGGCCGTCGCCATCCAGCAGGCATGGCAGCTCGCGCAGGCGAACCCGTACGTCGAAGCCTTCCTCCTGAGCCGCCTCGTCGACGCCCCGGCCGAACTCGCCCAGGGCTACGCCTTCGGCCTCTATAACTGCGACGGCGTCAGCGAAACCCCGACCACCCGCAAACTCGCCTGGAACACATACCAGATGTGTCAGTGATGCCTTCGTGGCGAACGTATTCAAAGCAGTGCCGGCAGGCACTGCTTTTTTTTTGGTTCCAGCCAAAAAAACCACCTGTTTGACAGGTGGTTCCGAGTTCGGCTTTAGCCTAGATAAAAAAACCT
>CAKQED010000011.1:0-46593 GCA_934229835.1 uncultured Oribacterium sp.
GAGGTTTTTTTATCTAGGCTAAAGCCGAACTCGGAACCACCTGTCAAACAGGTGGTTTTTTTGGCTGGAACCAAAAAGAGCCCTGTCTCTTTTCAGAGGCAGGGCCTGATGTTTCAGCTGCGTTATTTTCTGTTTTCAACTTACTCTACAACCGTGATGGTGTCGGCGGTGGCGACACGCATGCGGAGGGAATCCACGAAGCTCAGCTTGACCTTCTTGCCGACAGCGGCTTCTGCGGCAGAGATGAGATCGTCATCGCCGCTTACACTGAAGCGGAACTCGGTGGCGTCGTCACACTGGAGGTAAACGACGTCATCCTCAAGCTTCGTGAGGGTGCCCTGTACGGCGTACACATCGGATGCCGGGTCATCCATCATGTCATCGGTGAGGACACGGAAGCAGGTGGCATTCTCTTCACCGAGGTCGCCGATATAGAGGATCTGTGCGTACGTGCCGACCGCCGGCTCACCGATATCGAAGCCATAGCTCGCGCGCTTGAAGGTGTACTCAGTGCCGTCCTGTGGGCCATCCTCTTCGTTTCTGCCTTCCTCTTCACGTACGGTGATGGAATCATCGGTGAGTGCAGTGATTTCACCATATACCTGCGTGTTCTCGGAGAAGTCGGAGTTTGTGTTCTCGTACGGTACATCCATCTGCACCTCTGCGGCCTTCATACCATCACTCGGGTCACCCTCGCCGGTGTAGTAGATGTCGACCTCGTCGCCCGGCATCCAGCTCCAAGCCGGATTCGTGTGTGCCTCTGCGATATCGACCGTGATGCTGCTGCCATCATCGAGCTCGACGGTCAGCTGATTACCGTCCGCTTTCTGAATGGTCGCATAGAAGTCGCTCATGTCATCAGTCGCGATCGTACCCTCGACCGCCTCCTGGCCGCCATCCTTCTTTCCGCAGGCAGCGATGGACAGTGCCATCATCGCCATCAGTAATGTGTATGTTAATTTCTTTTTCATGTCATTCTCCTTTGGTCATGCCGTAAATCTATATCCCTATTGCGAAGCCTGGCACATGCTTATCCTTACGATTCGTACTGTGTTTCCATACTTCGATGGAAAAAGCGTTTTGAATCCCGCTTGTCCTGACGGCCAGTACTATGCTTTCACAGCTGGACAGTCGATGCGAAAAATCAGGCGAACTATACGATACCACGCGGAGGCGTGCAGTTCCATTTCTTTCCTCTTAAGGCTTTATTAAAATTCCTTTCGAGCTTCGTTCGATTCGCAATGATGCACTATTTATAATAGGAAGCTGTGTCTGTTTTGTGAATTTTAAAAAGCTACGGAAAAATCCGTAGCTCTTTCATCATTTATCCGAGTTTCTTCTATGACTATGCGGGTAGTGGTAGAACTCCATGTCCTTCACGCCGTCCGGGAGATACTGCTGCTCGACCCAGTTGCCCGGGAAGTCGTGCGGATACTTGTAGCCGACGCCGCGGTTCAGCTTACTGCTGGCCT
The DNA here is from genome assembly GCA_934229835.1 of uncultured Oribacterium sp. GTDB lineage: Bacteria > Bacillota > Clostridia > Lachnospirales > Lachnospiraceae > Oribacterium. The sequence continues at coordinate 1,473 of CAKQED010000011.1, forward strand.
TGTAGTGGGCGTCCTGCAGGTAGGATGGGATCGGGAGGTTGCCGGAGTGCTGCACCTCCTGCATGGCCTCGAAGATCGCGGCGGAGCAGGCGTTCGACTTCGGTGCGGAGGCGACGTAGGTCGCGGCTTGGGCCAGGATGATCTGGGATTCCGGCATGCCGACACGTTCCACCGCCAAGAACGCGTTGGTCGCAACCACGGCCGCCATGGGGTCTGCATTGCCCACGTCCTCAGAGGCGCAGATCACGATGCGGCGGGCGATGAACTTGATGTCTTCGCCGGCGGAGAGCATGCGCGCCAGGTAGTAGACAGCGGCGTCCGGGTCCGAGCCGCGCATGGACTTGATGAAGGCGCTCACGGTGTCGTAGTGGTTATCACCGTCTTTGTCGTAGCGCACCGCGCGCTTCTGGATGCACTCGGAGGCGACGTCGAGGGTGATGTGAATGCGGCCGTCCAGGTCGCGGTCGGTGGTGAGGACCGCGAGCTCGATGGCATTCAGCGCCGCGCGGGCGTCGCCATTTGCGGTATCGGCGAGGAACGCACGTGCGTCGTCGTCGATCCAGGCATGGAAGGATCCGACGCCCTTTCGCGTATCCGTGAGAGCGCGGTCAATGAGGGTCGCAATGTTCTCGCGGGAGAGCGGCTTCAGCTCGAAGATGCGGGAGCGGGAGATCAGCGCGCCGTTGACCTCGAAGTACGGGTTCTCAGTGGTCGCGCCGATGAGGATGACGGTGCCGTCCTCGACGAACGGGAGGAGGTAATCCTGCTGCGCCTTGTTGAAGCGGTGAATCTCGTCGATGAAAAGGATGGTCTTCCGACCGTAGCCGCCGTGGTTCTGCTTCGCGCGGGCGATGACCTCCTCGAGGTCCTTCTTGCCGGCGATGGTGGCGTTCACCTGCTCGAAGTCGGCCTTCGTGGTGTGCGCGATGACCTGCGCGAGGGTCGTCTTGCCGGTGCCCGGCGGGCCGTAAAAGATGAGGGAGCCGAGCTTGTCGGCCCGGATCGCGCGGTAGAGCAGGGTGCCCGGGGCGATGATCTGCTCCTGGCCGACGATTTCATCTAGGGTTTCCGGGCGCATGCGGGAGGCTAGTGGCGCGTCGGACTCCTTCTGCTTCTCCGCCATATACTCAAATAAATCCATGGTTACGCTTCTTCCGGCCAGGACTGCGGCTTCGTGCGGTCCGGGATCACCTCGATCCAGTAGCCGTCCGGGTCCTCAACGAAGTAGATGCCCATCGGGGCGTTCTCGAAGCAGACGCAACCCATCTTCGTGTGGAGGTCGTGCGCTTCCTTGATGTTCGGAGTACGGAGCGCGAGGTGGAACTCCTGCTCGCCGAGGTCATAGGCCTCGGTACGGTCCTTGAGGTAGGTGAGCTCCAGACGGAAGCTCGTGGTGTTGTCGCCGAGGAAGGCGAGGGTGAAGTTCGGGCGGTCGTTGACCTCGACCGGCTCGAGACCGAAGGCTTCCTTATAGAACTTGAGGGAGCGGTCCAGGTCCTTGACGTTAAAGTTGAAGTGGTTGAATGCAAAGGTGTTGTTCATCGTTTTTCCTCTATGGTGTGTATGCATGTCGCCCGCGGGTTTCGGTGGCCGCGCGGGCGGAGTGAACGGAGCTGCATGGCCGCAGGCACACGGGTGCGCGGCTAGGCCGCGATCAGCCCTGGCTGCCCAGGATGAAGTCGAACTTCGTGATGACGCCGTCGTCGTCGAAGGTCGGATTCAGGATGCCGATGTGCGGCAGGAAGTGGTAGGCGTCGGTAACCAGCGCGTCCGGAAGCTTCTTATCGATGTAGTGCATCCATGCGCGGTTGCTGATCTTCACGGTGACGTCGGTGCTGTCGCCCTCCGGTGTGTCGGAACTGTGCGAATAGTACGCCTTCGCCGCGAAGGTCGAGTAGTCGCCCGTCTTCTGTCGGTCGGCGGTCTGGATAACCACCATCGCCTTCGGGTGCTGCTGGAACAGGGACACGAGGTCGGAGGCCCTGTGGCCGCTTGCGTCCACGGCGATGCCGTCCGGTGTCGTGGTGTCCTTCAGCATCTTTCCGTCGGCACCGACGTAGTAGGTATCCTCGATCCAGACGTCGGTGAGCATGTGCCCGGTCTCGTCGAAGAAGTACCAGTCGTCGTCCGACTGCTGCCAGCCGGTCTGCATCACGCCCTCTGCGTCGAAGAAGTAGGTGTCGCGGTCGATTTCCGTGAGCCCGGTCGCGCGGTAGCCCGCCTCGTCGAAGTAATACTTCTGGTCGTCAATGGTCTGCCAGCCGGTCACGAAGCGGCCATCCTCGTCGAGGTACTGCACGCCGTCGGCGGTTTCATGCCAGTCGTTCAGCGAGTACTTGTCCGGGTCGAGCCGGATCTCGTAGCTCTGCGTGAAGCTGCTGCCCGCCTCGCCGTCCCGTGCAATCGCGTGGGCGGTCACGGTGTAGTGGCCGCTGTAGCTGAGCTCGGCCGGGGTAGCATACTCCATCGTCTCCGGCTTCGTGCTGTCGCCGTCTCGCTGGATCGTGTAGCGGATCGGGTCACCAGCGTCGGTGCTCAGCTTCACGCTGACCGGATCGGTGAAGTCGCCGCCCTCCGGGTCGAAGTGAACCGTCGGGTCCAGCGCCTCGAGCTCGTCCTTCAGCGCGCTGCTGTCCGGGTAGTCTGTGAGGTTGCTCTTCAGGAGCGCCACGGCCTCGGTGTGGTGTCCGGCGTCTGCGTAGGCGTCGGCGGCGTGGAGGCAGATCTCCTCACTCTGCACACCGTAGCCGAACAGCTGCTGGTAGGCCGCTGCGGCCGTCGTATAGTCGGCGGCTGCATATGCCTTCTCCGCCTGTCTGCGGATCCGGCTTTCCTTCGTGGCTGGCATCTGGTACCATCCCGCCAATGCTACGGCCACGACGGCGATCACTGCGAGCGCGACTTTCACAAACCGCTTCGCGCTGTGCGCGTGTGCCGCGGAAGCGGCGGAATCGGTGTCGGCAGTGTCGCTGACACCCAGCATCTGGTCGACACGATCATAATCGTTGAGCGGAGTGATGGTGGCCGTGTGCGCGCTTTCAGCGGAGTCGGAATCCTCGGCGGTGGCGTCGGAGTCTTCCTCTGAGTCGTCAGCGGCGAGGTCGGAATCCGCGTCATCAGAGTCGTCAGTGTCAAGATCGTCGGAAGCGTTAGCATCGCTGTCGAGGGACTCGTCGGAATCTGCCTCATCGTAGTCAGCTTCTGCGTCATCCTCGTCGGCATCATCATCGATATCGTCATCGTCTGAATCATCTTCGGACTCTTCCTCGGACTCTTCCTCTGGATCATCCGGCAGATGATCCGCGATCGGGATCACCTCTGCGGTCTCGGATTCGGAATCTTCGTCTGCTTCTTCAGTTGATTCCTCCTCGGAAGTTTCTTCGGTTTCCTCTACTGCTTCTGTTTCTTCAGATTCTGCTTCCTCTGTTGTTTCTTCAGATTCTGTAATGTCGTCAGAAGCCTCAGTGCTCTCAGACTCGTCAGCAGTTTCTGATGAGTCTTCCTCTGAAGTCTCTTCGGTTTCCTCTGCGGATTCTGTTTCTTCCGTAGTTTCCGGCTCTTCGGCAACTGCTTCCTCTACTGTTTCTTCAGATTCTGCAGCTTCGTCCGTTGTTTCCTCGACATTCTCCGCTGCGTCTGTGTCCTCAGCCGAAACTTCTGCTGTTTCTTCTACAGTTTCAGCGTCCTCGGACGGCTCTGCTTCTTCAGCAGCTTCCGTTTCCTCGGCAGCGTCCTCTACGACTTCTTCCGTCGTTTCCTCTGTAGCTTTCTCGACTTCTACATCTGCAGCATCTTCAGAACTTTCCTCTTCCGTCATCGCGTCAGATTCCGCTGCTTCGTCCGCTGCTTTCTCGGTAGAAGCTTCGTCTGACTCTTCTGCCGTTGCTTCTTCGTCCTCGTCATCATCGAACATGTGGGTGCCGAGGGTTTTATGGGCGGCGAGGTTGAGGAGCTCCTGCTTCATCGCTTCTTCGAGTTCGGCGCGTTCTGCGTCTTTCTTCGCCTGGGCTTCGGCTTCTTCCTGTGCCTTACGCTCGGCCTCTGCTCTCGCCTCTTCCTCTTCGCGGGCCTGACGCTCTGCTTCTTCACGGGCGAGACGCTCGGCTTCCGCTTTCGCTTCTGCCTCTTCACGGGCGATTCGCTCTGCTTCTTCGCGCGCCTTCCGCTCTGCTTCGGCTCTCGCCGCAGCTTCTTCGCGGGCGATGCGCTCCGCTTCTTCGCGTGCCTTCCGCTCCGCTTCGGCTCTCGCCTCGGCTTCCTCGCGGGCCTTGCGCTCTTCTTCCTCACGACGGCGACGCTCCTCCGCCTCGAAGCGGAGGGCCTTCTTGTAAAACTCATCCAGGATCGCTTCGTCTTCCGCTGCCGGGTCGTAATCCTCGTCTTCCGAAGAAGTCTCTACAGCAGACGCTTTCGATGAAGCATCGCGTTTCCTTCCGAAGGAATCGCCGAAGTCTATATCGAAATCTGCGTCGGTATCCTCACGCGCAGGCGTGTTTGCGGCATCTTCAGCATCTTCTTCCGAAGCATGCTCACCGTCCTGCGTTACGCGAGGATCTGCCTCAGCGCCATCGGCAGCGAGTGTTGAGGCTGCGCCATCCGCGTTGAGATCGCCTGCATCAGCCGACGATGCGCTGTCGGCAGCGAGTGTCGAGGCTGCGCCATCTGCGTTGAGGTCGCCTGCATCAGCCGACGGGGTCTCCGCCATATGATCGAGCTTCGCCGAAAGGTCGTCGCCGATGGTTGCCTTCTGACGGTCCCAGGCCGCGCGCACGGTTTCCGCGTTATAGACCGGAAGCGTCTCCGCCGAGCTCTCGAGCTGAGCCTCGTAGTGGATCCGGACTAAGCCGTCGGCAAACAGCGCTCCGCAGTAAGGGCAGAACGACGCGCCATCCTGTATTTCTTTTCCACAGTTTGTACAAATCATAAATATGCCTTGTTCAGTGCGCTTCGCGGGATGCGAAGCAAATATATTTAGACAGTCCTTATTTTATTATACCAAATAATCGTAGAGATGGTTATTAAAATTATGGTACAGGAAGGGGTGGGGAGGGCATAAAAACGTACAAAAAAAGAGCCAGAAGGTAAGTAACTTACCTTCCGACTCTGTATAAGATCTGACTTAATGTCGCGGAGATTACTTAAGGGTAACCTTAGCGCCCTCAGCCTCAAGCTTAGCCTTGAGATCCTCAGCCTCTGCCTTCGGAGCAGCCTCCTTGAGGACCTTAGGTGCAGCCTCAACGGCCTCCTTAGCTTCCTTAAGACCAAGACCAGTAGCCTCACGTACAACCTTGATAACCTTGATCTTGTTAGGACCAACATCAGTAAGCTCTACGTCGAACTCAGTCTTCTCCTCAGCTGGAGCTGCAGCAGCGCCAGCAGCAACAACAACACCTGCAGCAGCAGATACGCCAAACTCTTCCTCAACAGCCTTTACAAGGTCATTAAGCTCTACAACGGAAAGCTCCTTGATAGCTGCGATAAACTCTTCTGTAGTTAACTTAGCCATTTTAATTTCCTCCATTTGAAATTTTGTGCTCATGCACAGTTCAAAATAATTCTTTTATGTTTTGCAGTCGATACTGCGGTACTCACCATCGGTGAGTTCAGGTTCCTCCGCACGCTTACGCGGCTTCGGATGTCCATCTGCTGATTAAGCAGCTGGCTCTGCGTTCTTCTCTGCCACCTGATTGATGACACGTGCGAAGTTCGCGATCGGGCTCTGCAGGGATCCGCAAAGTCTTCCGAGAAGCTCTTCTCTGGAAGGGATAGCTGCGAGTACCTTGACCTCGTTCTGATCGTAAAGCTTGCCCTCTGCTACAGCTGCCTTAAGCTCAAGCTTCGTAGCCTTCTCAGCAAACTTAGCGATGATTCTAGCTGCTGCTGCAGGATCATCCTTAGATACTGCAATAGCGGTAGGACCCTCAAGTACGCCGTCGAGCTGAGCGAAATCTGTACCCTCTGCTGCTCTCTTGATCAGGGTGTTCTTAAATACCTTGTAAGTAACACCAGCCTCTCTTAACTGCTTACGGAGCTCAGTATCCTGCTCAACCGTAAGTCCGAGATAATCAACGGCAGTAACAGCGACAGCGCCATCAAGGAGTGCCTTGATTTCGTCAACGATCGGCTGCTTTAATTCAACCTTTGCCATTTTCGGTTCTTCCTCCTTATAAGATTTTTTCGTATAAACCTTTACAAAAGGAAAACCCCATGCCAAAAGACACGGGGTTGAACAAACTAAAATCGTTTGTATCTTTCCTCGGCAGGCGTTCTGACTTACGGTGCGGACGCACCACCTGCTGTCTTCGGGTTAATACGCAGTGTATATTAACATCGGCTCACGCCGCTGTCAATACCCTATTTTGTCAAGATTAAGCACCGAACTGAACGGTATCCATCTTAACGCCAGGACCCATGGTAGAAGTCAGTGTAGCGGACTTCAGGTAGGTTCCCTTTAATGTAGCTGGTCTAGCCTTTACAATTGCGCTCATGATCGCATCAAGGTTCTCCTTGAGCTGCTCAGTTGTGAAGGAAGCCTTACCGATTGCTACGTGGAAGATGTTTGCCTTGTCAAGACGATACTCGACCTTACCAGCCTTCGTATCAGCGATTGCCTTGGTAACATCCATGGTAACAGTACCGGTCTTCGGGTTCGGCATTAAGCCCTTCGGTCCAAGTACACGACCGAGACGACCAACAACACCCATCATATCCGGAGTAGCGATGATTACATCGTAATCAAACCAGCCATCCTGGATCTTCGGAATAAGCTCCTCAGCTCCTACGAAATCTGCACCAGCTGCCTGAGCCTCATCGGCCTTAGCGCCCTTTGCAAATACGAGGATTCTTACCTTCTTACCTGTGCCGGCTGGAAGGACGACAGAACCACGAACCTGCTGGTCTGCGTGACGTGAGTCACAACCAGTTCTGATATGGAGCTCGATGGTCTCGTCGAATTTTGCTGTTGCATTCTTCTTTACAAGCTCAAGTGCGTCAACCTCGGTGAACTTTACCGTTCTGTCAAAGCCCTGAGCGGCTGCTGTATATCTCTTACCTGTCTTCATAATCAGTTGACCTCCCTATTACTTCTCTACTTCAACGCCCATGGATCTGCAGGTACCTGCGATCATAGACATAGCAGCCTCAAGTGATGCAGCGTTAAGATCTTTCATCTTCGTCTCTGCGATCTTCTGGAGATCAGCCTTGCTGATGGTAGCAACCTTGTTCTTGTTTGGCTCACCAGAAGCCTTCTGCAGCTTGCATGCCTTCTTGATCAGAACGGCTGCTGGAGGAGTCTTCGTGATGAAGCTGAAGCTTCTATCTGCATAAACAGTGATCACTACAGGGATGATAACATCACCCTCGTTTGCTGTTCTTGCATTGAATTCCTTAGTGAATGCAACGATATTAACACCATGCTGGCCGAGAGCCGGACCTACTGGTGGAGCTGGAGTTGCTTTACCAGCTGGAATCTGTAACTTGATGTATCCTTCTACTTTCTTTGCCATATGAGGCACCTCCTTGTGGTAATTGCGGGGTAATCAGCAGATCTGATTAACCCTCCCATACTTCGTTATCTGAGTTTCTGAATCTCTCCGTAGGATAACTCTACCGGAGTTTCTCTGCCAAACATCTCAACCGAGATGGTAACAGTCTTCTTCTGATCATTGATCTCACTGATGACACCCACCGTATCCTTCCATGCACCGGAAGTAACATTTACGGTATCGCCGATCGCGAAATCTACAAGGACCTCCTGGGCTCTGTAGCCAAGTGCCTTGATCTCCTCTTCGGAAAGAGGTGTCGGCTCTGATCCTGGGCCGACGAATCCGGTTACGCCACGTGTATTACGCACTACGTACCAGGTTTCCTGATTCATTATCATGTTTACGAGAACATAGCCAGGGAACATCTTCTTATCAGACTTCTTCTCGACGCCGTTCTTCATCTCGATGACCGGCTGCATCGGTACGCTGACTTCGAAGATCAGATCCTGAAGACCACGGTTTTCGATCGTCTTTTCCAGATCCATCTTAACCTTGTTCTCATAGCCTGAGTAGGTATGTGCTACATACCAGCGAGCTGCAGGATTAATTTCTGACATAGTTTCCCCTTATCTGATGATAAAACCAAGTCCCGTCTTCATAATAAGATCAAGAACAGCAATAAGCGCTCCGACCAGGAGACTGACAACGATGGTTGCGGTGGTCTCCTTGATGATGTCCTGTCTCGTCGGGAAAATAATTTTGTTATATTCCGTCTTAAGACCCTTGAAGAAGTCCTGTAAACCGGAATTCTTCTTCTCGCTCATTACTTCGTCTCCTTATGAAGCGTGTGCTTCTTACAGAATCTGCAGTACTTACGAACTTCCATTCTCTCAGGATGATTCTTCTTCTCCTTCGTCGTGAAATAGTTTCTCTGCTTACACTCTGTACATGCTAATATAATCTTTGTACGCACGGCTCTTCACCTCCAATGATTCTTAACTTCGCATGACTACGAAATTAGTGCATAAAAAATAGGGCCTAGCCCTTGATTACGGGGCAACTATACCATGAAGCACCCCATGCGTCAAGCGTTTGCCGCCGGGCGTCTATTATTTATTTTTTCAAGAGTTTGATAGAAGTTCTATTGCATAGATTTAGAGAGCCGTATATACTTGAATCACAGGTATCTTACTATGTTATGTCCACCGTCCTTCGGCCAATGCTTCCGGCGCGGCATCATCGCCCGCCTGAGCACCGAAGGCAATACTACGTCAGGAGGCCACCATGGATCTACGTCGTATCGAAAATATCATCCGTATCGCAGAGGAAAAGAATATCACCCGCGCAGCGGACAAGCTCTTCATCTCCCAGCCTGCGCTGAATCTACAGCTTCTGAATCTTGAGAAGGAGCTCGGCACCAAGCTCTTCTATCGTCGTGGTAACGAGTGGGCCATCACCGAGGCCGGCCGGGTCTATGTCGATACCGCCCGGAAGATGATCGCCATGAAGAAGGACTGCTACTCCCGCATCTCCGATATCGCGAAGCTGCACAACGAGGAGATCGCGGTCGGTGCCGCCGGCGTCGAGGCTGACTACATGATGACCTCTTTATATAAGAAGTTTCACCGTCAACATCCGACCGTCAAGCTGCAGCTCAATCTCATGAAGGGGCTGAAGGCACAGGAGCTCGTCAAGAACGGTGCGATCGACCTCGGCATCATCCTGATGGGCGACAAGCAGAGCTACCGCCTGCACTACGAGTTCCTCGCCGATGTCGAAATCATGCTCGCCGTCGCGAGCTCGAACCCACTGGCTTCGGAAACCATCACCGACGAGAGTGGCGATGAGGTCATCGACATCCGTCGCTTCCGTGATGTCCCGTTCTGCCTCGGTGCGAAGGACTCCACCGAGCGTATGGTCTCCGAGCAGGTCTTCGAGGAGGCCGGCTTCGAGCCGGACATCTACATGGATGCCGAGGGCATCAACTACCAGCTCGCACTGGTCGCCGCCGACGAGTGTGCCGCGCTGATCAGCGCCTCGCACCACACCACCATCCCGAAGGGCGTGAAGCTCATCCACCTCAGTACGCACCCGATGATGCACGCCGTCGCCGTCTACCGGAAGGACCGCTACACCTCGGAGCCGATGCTCGATCTGATCGAGCTGGCCCGCGACTACTGGACCCGCGTGAAGTGATATCTTCGGCCAATGTCATCGTGCTGTACGCAGATGGCGCTGAGGTCGGCAGCGGTCACGGATAGCGGTCGGTGATAAGCGAAAGGCATCCGTAGTCCCAGGCAGAAATCTGCAGACGAAAACGTGTCAGCGCTCGGAGCGGATCGCGAGCGCGAAGCAGTAGACCTCTTCCACCCCGGCCGCAAGCAGCGTCCGCGTACAGGATTCCATGGTGGCGCCGGTCGTGAAGATATCGTCAACCAGCAGCACCCGCCGGAGATCCTGCGGGATCGGCCCCGCGTAAAAGGCCGACATCAGATTTTTCAAACGTTCCGCCGCATTGAGCTCCTTCGATGCGGCGGTTTTTTTACGCCGGCAGAGTGCCGCTTCGTAGACCGGAAGGCCGAGCTCTGCGCCCATGACCTCGGCGAGCACGGTCGCCTGGTTGTAGCCACGCTTCCGCTTTCGGCTCGGGTGGACCGGCACCGGCACGATGGCGTCGATCTGCATGCGGCGAAGCTCATCGCCTCGACGGCGCACGGCCTCCCGCCCGTAGTAGTCGAGGAACTCGCGGGCACCGGTATACTTGATGCGGCTGATGGAGCGCGACGCGACGTCGTCATAGCCAACGAGGGCGATGCTCCTCTTAAATAAGAAGCGATGGCGCTTACAGCTCTCGCAGAGCTCCTCGTCGTCGGCGAGGATTTCGCGGCCGCAGATCTGGCAGGTCGGCTCCGTCAGGAAGTGAAGCTTGCGTTCACAGTCCGGACAGATCAGTGCACCGCGCGGCGAGACGATCTCCTCACAGACCGGGCAGCGGCGCGGGAAGAGAATAGATAAAATTTCAGAGTGTATTTTCGTCATGAGAGATCTCCTGGAGCCGCTCACTGAGGGAGGAATAGCGCTTCGCCTCGGACGCGTTGTGAAGCATCTGATCGAAGATCGGCGGGTTACCGACGAGGCAGACGCAGGACTTCGCGCGGGTGACGGCGGTGTAGAGCAGATTCCGGTTCATGAGCATGGACGGGCCCTGGTACATCGGAACGATGACCGCCGGGTACTCCGAGCCCTGGGACTTGTGGATCGTGATCGCGTAGGCGAGCTCGAGACTCTCGCAGTCCTTGAAGGCGTACTCGACGAAGCGGTCGTCGAAGCGGACCGTCAGGTTCTGGGCAAAGCTGTTGATCTCGGTGATGATGCCGATATCGCCATTGAAGACGCCCTCGCCCTTCTCGGTCGGGATGCCGTAGCGGCCGCGGATCTCCCAGATGAGGTTGTAGTCGTTCCGGATCTGCATGACCTTGTCGCCGACGCGGAACAGCGTGCCTCCGATTTCCTTTTCGGTCTTGCGGCTGCTCTTCGGGTTCATCTGCTCCTGGAGGAGCTGGTTCAGACGCTCGACGCCGAGCGCACCCTTCCGCTGCGGGGTCATGATCTGGATGTCGAAGGGATCCACGCCGAGGTAGCCCGGAAGCTTGTTCAGCACGAGGGCGGCGATGGCCGTGAAGATCTGATCCGGTGTCTGACTCTTGATGAAAAGGAAGTCCTTCGAGCGCTTACTGAGGTCGACCGGCTCGCCTTCGTTGATCTTATGGGCGTTCACGACGATGTCCGACGCGGCGGCCTGGCGGAAGATGTGGCGGAGCTGGATGGTCCGGATCACGCCGGAGGCGATGATGTCGCGGAGGACGTTGCCGGCACCGACCGATGGCAGCTGGTTCGCGTCACCGACCATGATGAGGCGGGTGCCGCGGTGGATGGCCTTCAGGAGGGCGTTCATGAGGAAGATGTCGACCATGGACATCTCGTCGATGATGACGACGTCGCACTCGAGTGGGTTATTTTCATTGCGCTCGAAGTGGCCGCGCACCTGGTCACCGTCCTCTCCGTCCTCCTCCGGGCGGCCCTGGTACTCAAGGAGGCGGTGGATCGTGGAGGCCGGCCAGCCGGTGGCCTCCGACATGCGCTTCGCAGCACGGCCGGTCGGTGCACCGAGCAGGATGGTCTTTCCTTCGTCCGCGAACATGCGGATGATGGTGTTGATGGTCGTGGTTTTTCCAGTACCCGGGCCGCCGGTGATGACGAGGAGGCCGGAGTGGCCGGCGGTGAGCACGGCGTCACGCTGGAGCGGATCGAGCTCGATGCCGTTCTTTTCCGTGATCTCATCGATGGTCAGCGCACGCTTCGCGTCGAGCTCCGCGTTCTCGACCGTGACGTTCAGATCCTTCAGCATCGTCGCGACCTGGAGCTCCGTGTAGTAGATCGTGGCGCGGTAGACGTGGGTCGCCGGGTCTGCATGCAGTGCCGGATTCGCGTCGTAGAGCGACGGTGCCATGGCATCGACGGCAGTCGGGGCAGTGCCTGAACCGAGCGACGTCTGGAAGCCCGCGGCTGTGTTCGCAGCGAGGGTGGTCGGACCGGTGCCCGGGGTGAGCGCCACCTGAGCGCCTGGGGCTGCATTCGCAGCGAGAGTGGATGGACCGGTCGCACCGTCTGCCGTCGAGGCTCCGGTGCCGAGACCGGACGTCGGGCCGGCATCGCCCGCATTGGCCGCACTGTCCAGAAAATCGGAGATACTGCGCGGACGGCTCGACTTCACCATAACGCGGCCCTTCATCTGGAGCTCGAGGAGGTACTGGTTCAGGTCCTGGATCGTGATGTTCAGGAGCGACTCCACGGAGGACCAGAGCTCCGGGATCGGCAGGTAGCAGTGACCGTTGTTCTCCGCCATGCCGAGCGCGTACTGGATGCCGGACTCGATACGAAATGCGGAGTCCTCCGCGATGCCGGCGTTCCGCGCGATCTCGTCGCAGGTCCGGAAGCCGAGGCCCTCGATGTCCTCTGCGAGACGGTACGGGTTATCGCGGACGATATCATACATTTCGTTGCCGTAGCGGTTATAGATCTTGCCGGCGAGGTTGATGGAGATGCCATACTTCTGGAGGAACATGACGGCGTCCTGCATGTCACGCTTCGCGTTCACGGAGGCTGCGATGTCCATCGCCTTCCGCGCGGAGATGCCCTTGATCTCAGCGAGGCGCTCCGGCTCCTCCTCGATGATGCGCATGGTATCGTCACCGAACTTCTTCACGATCCGGGAGGCCATCGCGGCACCGATACCCTTGATCGCGCCGGAGCCGAGGTAGCGCTCGACGGCTTCCTGGGTTTTCGGCGCGACGACCTGGTACTGGTCGATGACGAACTGGGTACCATAAATCTGGTGGGTGGCCTCGTGGCCATCCGCCTTGATATTCTCGCCTGCCTCGATGCCCGGCAGCGTGCCGACGAGGGTGTAGGTCTTCCCCTCCATCACGCCCGTCATCACGGTGTAGCCCGTCGCCGGACTCTGGAAAATGATATGATCGATGTAGCCCTCAAAATATTCCACGGATATCTCCTGTATAAAAAGGGGCAGCCTAAATAAGGCTACCCCTGATGCATAAGATGTCAGTCCTCGTCGGTGTCACCGCTTGCGAAGTCGATGAACTTACCGGTGCCGATGGCAACCGCGGTGAGCGGGTCCTCGGCGAGTACGCAGTTGATGCCGGTCTTCTCCTGCAGAAGCTTATCGAGGCCATACAGGAGGGAGCCGCCACCGGTCATGACGATGCCGCGCTCATAGATGTCGGCAGCAAGCTCTGGTGGCGTGCGCTCGAGTACGTTATGCACAGCATTGACGATCATCATCGCCGGCTCCAGCAGCGCGTCCATGATTTCGTCCGAGCTCACGATGACGGTCTTCGGGAGGGCGGTCACGAGGTTGCGTCCGCGGACCTCCATGGTAACGTTTTCCGGGCGCTTGCTGGCACAGCCGATGTTGACCTTGATGTCCTCGGCGGTACGCTCACCGATGAGGAGGTTATGCTTCTTCCGCATGTAACGAAGGATGGCCTCATCGAAGTCGTCGCCGGCCACCTTGATGGACTCGGAAACGACCGGTCCGTCCAGGGCGATCACGGCGATATCCGCGGTACCACCACCGATGTCGATGATCATGTTGCCCTGCGGCTTACTGATGTCGATGCCGGCACCGATGGCCGCCGCTACCGGCTCCTCGATGATCGTGACCTCGCGGGCACCTGCGTGGTAAGCGGCGTCCTCGACGGCCTTCTTCTCGACCTCGGTCGCACCACTCGGGATGCAGACAGAGATACGCGGCTTCCGGAGGGTACGCTTGCCGACAGCCTTCTGAATGAAGTACTTCAGCATCTTCTCCGTCAGGGTGTAGTCCGAGATGACGCCCTGGCGCAGCGGACGAACCGCTGAGATGTTCTCCGGGGTGCGGCCCAGCATGAGACGCGCGTCCTCACCGTACGCCAGCACGGTGTTCGTATCACGGTTGACGGCCACCACGGACGGCTCCTTCAGAACGACGCCGCGGCCTTTTATATATACAAGGATGCTGGAGGTACCCAGATCGATGCCGATATCATTTGAAATCAGTGAAAACATGAAAAACTCCTACTATATAACGATGTATAAAACGAAGCCCTGTCAGGATACGCAGCGGCTGCCCGAATGGAGCTCTCTGCGATGCGCCGCGCACGGTCGGTACCGTTTCCGATACCCGTCCGAAGAAATCCCGCCGAAGCTGCTCTCGTGAAGCATCCCGGCCTGTGGGCGCGCAGGGCGAATTTAGTAATTCAACATAGAATCTTCTATAGTATAATCGATGGCCCTCTGTTTTTAAAGTCAGAATTGTGGAGTTCATGGATGGGTTTTCAGGGAAATCTCAGAAACTGCGCCCCGGGGATTCCAGTTCTCCGGGTGACGATGGGGGTCGAGTCGGAGACATTGGCCCATGGAAATCGACGATTTCGGGCACGAAAGAATCTCGTAAATGATCCTTTCGCTTCTGTTTAGACTTTGTTTAGATTTTTTAGAGTTCTTTTAGTCTGGCGACATACTTCAGTCACAAGTGCCCTGTATCATATATCATAGTTACAGAGATGTAACGAAGAAACGCTTTTCATACTCATACTCCGGAGTTGAAATACACTCCGGAGCCCCCTTCTAAAAAAACGGTCGCAAATGCTTACGATTCTTTATGAAAGACGGGGCGCGGCACAAACGCTCCAGCAGATTCATGAAGCTCCATCGAGCATGACCGTTTTCCATATACTTCATAGGAGTTCGGCTCCCCCCTTGGCTGATCTCTTGACATAAAGCACAAACATGAAAATCCCGTCGAAGCGAAGAAGCTCCGGCGGGATTTTTCAGTTTGAAAGGATGCAACCATGGGCCCGGAGGGTCGGCGACTGAAACCATATGGCGCGGTCGTGCGGGGGGCCGCCCTCATCTTAAGATTTTCGTAAGGGGGTCTGACCCCATAAAGTTCAGTTTAGAATCTGTTTAGAAAAATTTAATGGGGTCAGACCCCATAAATTTTCGCGAGCTGTTCCCAGGCCGGGATGGAGCGTTCGATCATCGCATAGTCGACGCAGTAGGCGATGCGTACATAGCCCGGGAGGCCGAAGCCGTCGCACGGGACGATGATGATGTTGAGCTTCTCCGCGGCGGCGGCGAAGTCCGCGGCGCTGCCGTTCGGTGCCTTCACGAGCATGTAGAAAGCGCCCTCTGGTCGCACGCACTCGAAGCCGAGGCCGGAAATGGTGGCATACAGCAGCTTCCGGTTCCGGTCATAAAACGGAACATTGGCCTCTACCGCGAGACAGTCCTTCACGACGAGCTGCAGGAGGGACGGTGCGTTCACGAAGCCGAGGCAACGGTTCGCGATCGTCAGGGCCTGGATCATCGTGTCATGATCGTCTGCGCGCTTCGCCAGCGCCATGTAGCCGATCCGCTCGCCCGGCAGTGACAGGGTCTTGCTGAAGCTGTAGAGGAAGATCGCGTTTTTGATGATGTTCGGGATGTACGGGACGGTGAGGTCGTCGTACACGAGCTCGCGGTACGGCTCGTCGCAGATCACGTAGATCGGATGGCCGATTTCCTGCTCCTTCCGCTCCAGCATCGCGCCGAGCTTCCGGATGGTTTCTTCGGTGTAAACGGCACCCGACGGATTGTTCGGGTTGTTCACGATGATGGCCTTCGTGCGTTCGCTGATGCGGGTTTCCGCGGCGTCGATGTCGAGTTGGAAGTGTGCGGTATCTGGTGGGACGATGGTGAGCTTCCCGCCGAAGTTTGCGGCATAGCTGCGGTACTCGGTGAAGAACGGGGCGAAGGTCAGGACTTCGTCGTCCGGATCGAGGAGTGCGCGGAGGACGTCGTTCAGGCCGCCGGCAGCACCCACGGTCATGATGATGTCCTGGGCGTCATAGTCGGTGCCATGGAGGCGATTCAGGTGTTCCGCGACCGCGGCACGCACCTCCGGGTAGCCTGCATTGGCCATATAACCGTGAACATAATTCGGCGCTTCCTCTGTCGCGATGCGTACGATGGAATCGCGCACCTCCTCCGGGACCGGCGAGGCCGGGTTGCCGAGGCTGAAGTCGTAGACGTTTTCACGGCCGACGCGCGCGGCGAGCTCCTGCCCGAGCTCGAACATCTTGCGGATCGCGGAGTTGCCGGCGACCAGCTGCTGCATACTTTTCGAAAGTGCCATATCTTCCTCCTTCGCCCGCGGGTGGCGGGCGGTTTTTCATTTCTTTTCATTGTACCCCAACGCTTCATGCGCTTGAAGTAGTATTTGGGAATATTTTCGATAGCCGGAACGGGGACGACGCAATCCAGGCAACGGAAGACGGATGAAGCGGCGGAAAAATCCGGCGGTTGCGCGCGGCGTAGCAGGGAATCCGGTTGATATATTATTTCGAGCATTTTTCGAAAAATCATATATCAATTCCAGCTTTAAATTCTGTATGAATTGAAATTTCATATGAATTGATGCTATTTTGAAAATTTCATATATAAAAGCATCGAATTCCGACATGGGCATTCAACAAAAGTATATGTTTTTTTCAAAAGAACGGCTTTTCATATCATCTCACCCTTGGTTTTCCTCCAGGCGAAGAAATAATGTATATGATATTTCGAAAAAAGACATGAATGATATATTTGCTGCTCTGGCGAGATTCCGTGACCGATTCTGCGGCCTTTTTCGTAAGGAAGAACATCTCTGCCTCGTTGCGGAAGGATGACTTGTTACGGAAGAATGCACCTGTTGCGGAAGGCTGCCCCTGATTCCGATTTCGTATAATGTAATGTCAGATCTCTTCGGATGCGCGGTCCTTCGCTTTTTCGGCGTCGATGCGGGCTTCCATCTTTTCGAAGCTCTCACGGTGGCGCTGTGAGGAGGCGCGGAGACGCGCGTAGAATTCGAAGTCTGCGCTGTGGCGTGGGTGCTGGGTCATGGTCGGGTTGTTCCGAAGGGTGTTGCCGACCCACCAGTTCATGCGACCGCTGCGGGCATCACCGCCATCCTCCAGGATGGCGAGTCGCTCTTCGAGTCGACGACGGCGCTCCTCGGCGAGGCGACGGCGCAGCTCGAGGCTGCGCTGGACGGCGGACTTGCCGAGCTCACCGGCGTTGCGGCCGGTTTCCGCAACCGTGCGCACGGCCTGTGCGCCGGTATCGGCGACGCTCTGTGCCGCGCTGCGCGCGGTCTGCATGCCGCTGTCCACAGCGGCTCGCGCCGCCAGGACGCCGCTTTCGGCAAGGCTGCGCGCCGCGTGGGTGCCCGTCTCACGGGCATCCTGCAGGGCGCGGGCAGCCTCCTCGGTCGCGAGCTTCGCGGCCGCCAGACGTCCCTCCGACTCCGCGACGCTCTTCACTTCAGAGGCATTGGCACGCGCAGCCTCCTGCAGCTCCTCGAGATGCTCGCGGGCTTCCGAGATACTCAGCTTCAGCTGCTGAATCTCCTCCGAATTTGCGGCGAGGGTCTCGAGACGCTTCCGGATATCGAGGGCACCGAGTACAGAGAAGATCACGTCCTCGACGAAGAGCGTGTAGAGCATGGTGACGACGACGATATAGCCGATCGGGGTCCAGTCCACGGTGAGCTCCGCCACGCGCGGATGCAGGAAATGCACGAAAAAGAGCGCCATCGCGCCCCAGCCGAGGGACGCCCCGAGGCAGATGTAGCCACGGAAGTTCAGCGGATTCTGGCTGTAATCCCACCACTTCATGTGGAAGATGTGGTACATGAGCGGGCCGGTGATAAGCTCGAGGCCGGTGCCGACCAGCATGCCCATCAGGAAGGTCGCGATGAGGTTCGCGCGGTAGGGCCAGGCGAAGATGAGGAAAAGCGTGCCGCCGGCGCCGTAGATCGGAAGCCACGGGCCGTGACAAAAGCCGCGGTTCATGAGGCGCATCGACTTCAGCGAGCAGTAGGTCGACTCGAAGCACCAGCCGAAGATGCAGTAGAACATGAAGAACCACGCCCATTGCAGCAGAGTGTAATTCTGAAAGACCTTTAAACCATTAACGAAAACCCACATTTTTCTTGAAATCCCTTTCTATTTTTCTCGAAATCCCTTTTTATGAATTATACCCCTTTTGATGCAGCATTTCCCCCTCTCCGGGCATATTCCTGTTGGCATCCGCTCACTTTTCAGGCTGTTTGATACAGCATCTCCTGTCGAGGTGCAGCGGGCGACACGGAAAATCTTCCGCGAAGTCTCAGAACAGCCGTTCCGGAAGCTTCTGGATGGCGTCGAAGAGGCGCTGGAGAATGCCGGCGGAAAGCACGAGGGTCATAAGGAGCGACAGGGCGATGAGCAGGAGGACGTGCAGGCTGTTTTCCGGGCCGGCGGCGGTGATGAAGCCGCTTGCGAGGAGGAGGTCACGGATCGGGCGGTGCAGGATGTAGATCTGCAGTGTGCGCTGGCCAGTGGTGGTGATGAGCGGGATCTGCCGGTTCGGCATCAAGGCGAGAAGCGCGAAACTCATGAGGCCGGATACGAGGAACCAGGCGAGGCGGATCAGCCAGAGCTGCGTGGCGAGCGCGCCCGGGAAGGCGGCTGGGTTCTGCTCCGGATGGAAACGGTAGTACCAGGCGCCGTAGACGACGTTTCGGTACGGGAGCAGGCGGTCGAAGGCCTGCGTACCGATCAGCACGAAACAGAGGAGGCCGAGCGCCGTCAGGAGCAGGACAATGCCTCGATCGGCACGCTTTGAAGTCCCTTCCGGAGACCGACGCCGGGAGGTCGCGCGTTTCGGTGCCGCTACACTCTCCTGCTGCACTCCGAGAAACTTCATCAGGCGTTCCGGGCCGATGAAGTAGCCGGCGAAGAAGAACGGGGCGAAGGCGATGACGCGGTCGAGGGCGAGGAAGTCGCCGATGCCGGCGAGGGCACCGCTCGCGAGGTAGCCACCGGCGAGGGACAGGCTCGTGAGGAGGATCCAGGCGATCAAACTGTACGGAAGGCCGCGGCACCCGGCGAAGAACGGGATCATCAGATACCAGAGGAGCAGCGCGAGGAGGTACCAGGGTGCACCGGAGGTATGAAGGAAGTCCGGGAAGCGGGTCGTGCGACCGTAGGCGGGAATCTCCGAGAAGAACAGGATGAACTGAAACAGAAGGTACAGCCAGAGGGTCGAGCACCAGCGACGTCCGTTGAAATGTGGCTTCGGCACGCGGGTGTAGATACGCTGCGCGAGGAGGCCGGAGATGAAGACGAAGGCGGGCATGTGAAAGGCGTAGATCATATAGAAGAAATTTGTGACGCCGCGCGTCGTGCCCTGGATCGGGAGCAGCATGTGGCCGATCACCACCAGGGTGATCAGGATGCCCTTTGCGTTGTCGAGCTTCAGATTTCGTTCCTTCACAAAACACCTCACTAAATCTGAGGACCAGGCCCGGGTTGCACTTCCAGCGACCGCAAACGTATCCATCGCCGGGCCGGTCCAAATAAAAAACACGGTGGCGAGCCGCCTCTCTCTGATGGCAGCCCTCCACCGTGGCTTGATTCATATCTGCACCGCTCGTGCGTCCTGTCGTAACGGGCACCTACGATGCTTCATACTTCATCTTTGATCATCGCTTATTTAAACAGCGGCTCGAGTGCGGCTGCCAGCTTCTCCTTCTCGGCTTCGGCCTCTGCGAGGTCCTTTCCGAGGGTGGTGTAGTAGGCCTTGATCTTTGGCTCCGTGCCGGACGGGCGAACGACGACGGTGGAGCCGTCATCGAGGGAGTAGATCAGGACGTTCGCTGCTGGAAGTCCGGTCTCCTCCGGCTTCGTGTAATCCATGACCTTCACGACCTTCTTACCAGCGAAATCCTTCGGCGGATTCGTGCGGAGCTCGTTCATGATGCCGGCCATCTTATCCATACCGCTGAGGCCCGGGAACTCGAAGGAATCGACCTTGTTGAGGTAGCGTCCATACTCCTTATAGATCTCCTCGAGACGCTGCTTGATGGAGGATCCGATGGAGCGATAGTACGCAGCCATCTCACAGATAAGCATGGAGCCGATCACGGCGTCCTTATCACGTACATATGGACCAGCGAGGTAGCCGTAGGACTCCTCGAAGCCGAAGATGAAGCGATCCACTTCACCGGCTGCTTCGAGCTGTGCAATCTGGTCACCGATCCACTTGAAACCGGTGAGGGTCTCCCGAAGCTCGACACCATAGTGCTCGGCGACAGCATTGGCCAGCGGTGTGGAAACGATCGACTTCACAGCGACCGGCTTCGCCGGCATGGTGCCCTGCTCGGTGCGGCCTGCGCAGATGTAATCGAGAAGCAATACGCCCATCTCGTTACCGGTGACGAGCTCATAGGAGCCGTCCGGGCACTTCATGGCGATGCCAACACGGTCTGCATCCGGGTCAGTCGCGAGCATCAGGTCCGCGCCGGTCTTCTCAGCGAGCTCGAGGCCCTTCTTCAGTGCGTCGAGGATCTCCGGGTTCGGATAGGAGCAGGTGGTGAAGTAGCCGTTCGGGTACTCCTGCTCCGGCACGATCGTGATGTCGTGGATACCGATGTCGTTCAGTACGCGGGTGACCGGAACGAGGCCGGTACCGTTCAGTGGGGAGTACACGAGCTTGAGGCCGGAGGTCGCTGCGATACCCGGGCGGATCTGACGTGCCTCGATCGCCTCGTAGAGTGCGTTCTTGCAGTCGTCCTCGACGAACTGGATGAGACCCTTATTGACGCCCTCGGCGAAGCTCATGTACTTCGCGCCGGTGAGCACGTCGGTCTTCTGGATCTGCTGGTAGACGATGTCGGCGGCCTCATCGGTCATCTGACATCCGTCCGGACCGTAGGCCTTATAGCCGTTGTACTTCGCCGGGTTGTGGGAAGCGGTCACCATGATGCCGGCGTTGCAATGATAGTAACGGGTGGCGAAGGAAAGGGCCGGTACCGGCATGAGCTCATCGTAGATGCGCACGTGGATGCCGTTCGCTGCCAGCACACCGGCTGCGTCGCGTGCGAAGTTCCAGCCCTTCAGACGGGAATCGTAGCTGATCGCAACGGTCTGTGTTCCGCCCTGGGTCTTCACCCAGTCTGCCACACCCTGTGTCGCCTGACGAACGACCCAGATATTCATCCGGTTGGTTCCTGCGCCGAGTGTGCCGCGGAGGCCAGCGGTTCCGAACTTGAGTGCGACAGCGAAACGCTCCTTGATCGCGTCATCATCGCCTTCGATATTCTGAAGCTCGGTTTTTAAGTCAACATCCTGAAGCTTGGCATGAAGCCAACGCTCATATTCATCCTGATACATAGATAGATTGCCCTCTCTTTCTGAAAAATTCAGCTACTATAAATATAACAATTTTGCACATCTGCTTCAAGGCGTCGGATCATGTTCGCGGCGGTTTCACTGAATTTTTGTCACTGTCCACTCGTAGCTCGACCTACGGCAGGTCTCCGGCTCCCTGGCTGACCTTCCGTGTCCTCTTCTCTTCACTGCATCATACCACGTGCGAGCTCCGTCAGCCGCGCGCGGTGGTTCTGCGACGGGTCCTGGAGGACCTGCTCGAGGAGTACGTGCAGGATCCGCCCGATTTCCGGACCGCGCGGGATGCCGATCGCCATCAGGTCCTGTCCGCTGATCTCGAGGTTTTTCAGTTCAATGCAGTCGCCCGCGACGCGGATGGCCGCCACTTCAAACTGTACTCGGCGGATGCAGTCGAGGAGCTCCGCTGTACGGTCTTCGTGCTTCTCCGGTGCGCTGCAGGCGCTGTCTGGCTTCGTCGCGGTCTGACAGCATGGCATGATCACGGTCTCCTGCTTCAGGCAGGCGGCGTCAAGGTACGGCCGCATCCACTCGGCATCGCGTGCCGCGAGGAGCAGACAGGTGACGGCCCGCAGATAGTTTTCGTAGGTCTCGTAGCCAATTTCCGACAGCTTCTTCCGAATCTTGTAGCGTGAGTCCGGCAGCGGTTCCTGGAAAAGCTGCGCGACGGTGCCTGCCTTCGCGATGGTATCATTGTCCATCTTCAGCTCCCGGAGGATGCCGCGCGCACGGTCCGGCACACCGCGCAGGAAAACGCCCCAGCGGAGGTAGCGCTCGGCCGGAAGGTCGGACGGCATCCACGGATAGACCGGGTAGTCATCCGGCACGCCGATCGCGTCGTGGAAGGCGTCGGCGAAGTGCTCGCTGACGTACTCGGAGAGGCCGCTCGTCGAGACCAGCGCGATGTGCTCTGGATGGTCGGACATCAGGAGCTTCGTGAGCTCGACGGCGATACGCTCCTTCGAGACGTGCTCGAGGTTCGGCGCAAGCTTCCGTACAGCCTCCCAGGTCGCCGGATCGATGTCGAAGCCGAGCTGGGCCGAGAAACGGAGAGCGCGGAGCATGCGAAGGGCATCCTCCTGGAAGCGCTGCTCCGGCTCGCCGACGGCGCGAACGACACGACGACCGAGGTCCTCGAGACCACCGAAGTCATCCACGATGCCACTCCGGTCATTGACCGCCATCGCGTTGATCGTGAAGTCGCGGCGCGCGAGATCCTCATGGAGCGACGGCGTGAACTGCACCGCACTCGGATGACGCCCATCGAGGTAGGCGCCATCGATCCGATAGGTCGTGACCTCGTAGCCCTCCCAGACCGGCGCGGACCTCGCCCCCGGGTGCTCCGCCGAACGACCGGCATGCGCCGTGCCGGAATGCGCGCCCTGCGATGCTGCCCTGCGTGCATCTCCCTGGATACCGGACGCCGCACCAGTCACAGAAGAATCCGCCTGCTCCGCCGGCATCAGCACCGTCACGGTGCCATGCTGGATCCCGGTGTCGATGGTGCGTCTGAACACCGCCTTCACCTGCTCCGGACGCGCACTCGTCGTGATGTCCCAGTCGCCCGGAACCCGCCCGAGGAGACTGTCGCGCACACAGCCACCGACCGCGTAGGCCTCGTAGCCCGCACGCTCCAGCTGATGGATGATATATTCTACATTTGAAGGTAATTTGATTTTTTTCATTATAATCTTTCTACGGACTGATCCGACATGAAGGGTGTCGAAGAATTGGCTCCAGAAGCTTTAAGCCGAGGACGTGAAAAATCAAAAGCGGACCCCTTAGAGCCAGTTGGAGAATTTTCCTTAGCACCCTCTGCAACGCTGAGTTTTCCTCAAGAAAATCTCAGCGATTGCAGAGGGCCTACTGGCTCTTAGGGGTCCACTTTTAGATTTTTCCGCCGCAGTGCGCCCAGTTTCTGGAGCCAATTTTGCGGCACCCGTTATTCAGATCAGTATGCACGTCCCCAGTATACCATCTTCGTCGCCGGCTTTCCGCAGACAACGCAGGTATCACTGATGGTCTCCTGCTCGAACGGGATACATCTTGAGGTGATGCCGGACATCTCCTTCAGCTTATCCTCGCACTCGCGGCAGCCACACCACATGGCCTTCACGAAGCCACGCTTGGTGTTTACGATATCGACGAGCTCGTCCATGTTGGTCGCGCTGGAGGTATGCTCCTCGAGGAAGGTCTTCGCGCGGTCGTACATATCCTGCTGGATCTGCTCGAGCAGCTTACCGGTCTCCTCTGCGAGTTCGTCGAAGGAAACCTGGATCTTCTCACGGGTATCACGACGTACCAGTACAGCATGACCAGCCTCGATATCCTTCGGACCGACCTCGATACGAAGCGGAATACCACGTACCTCGCAGTCCGCGAACTTGAATCCAGGTGACTTGTCACCGTCGTCCACCTTTACGCGGAAGCCGGACTTCCGAAGCTGATCTCTCAGCTCGTAAGCCTTCTCAAGCACGCCTTCTTTCTTCTGCTGGATCGGTACGATGCAGATCTGCGTCGGCGCGATTCTCGGTGGCAGCTTGAGACCGGAATCATCACCATGTACCATGATGAGCGCACCGATCATACGGGTGGTCATACCCCAGGAAGTCTCGTATACCGGCTTCAGCTGGTTGTCCTTATCAAGGAACTGTACATTGAAGGCCTTCGCGAAATCCGCACCGAAGTTGTGGGAGGTCGCACACTGAAGTGCCTGACCATCATGCATGAGGGCCTCGATGGTATAGGTCGCTACGGCACCGGCAAACTTCTCCTTCTCGGTCTTCTGTCCCTTTACGACCGGGATCGCAAGCACGTTCTCCGAGATATCCGCATAGATCTCGAGCATGAGCTTCGTTCTCTCCTCGGCCTGCTCAGCGGTTGCGTGCACGGTATGTCCCTCCTGCCACAGGAACTCACGGGTTCTCAGGAACGGACGGGTGGTCTTCTCCCAACGAACGACCGATACCCACTGGTTGAGGATCTGCGGGAGATCACGATAGGACTTTACGACCTTTGAGAAGTAATCACAGAACAGTGTCTCGGAGGTCGGACGTACGCAGAGACGCTCCTCGAGCTTCTTCTGTCCACCCTCGGTTACCCAGGCAACCTCTGGTGCGAAGCCCTCGACGTGGTCCTTCTCCTTCTGAAGAAGGGACTCCGGAATCAGCATCGGCATCGCTACGTTCTCTACGCCGCTCGCCTTGAAGCGCTGATCCAGCTCATGCATGATGTTCTCCCAGATCGCATAGCCAGCCGGACGGATGACCATGAAACCCTTGACGGATGAATAGTCCGTAAGCTCTGCCTTCTTAACAACGTCTGTGTACCACTGAGCGAAATCCTCCCCCATAGGAGTGATCTGCTCGACAAGTTTCTTGTCTGCCATAATCATAGCCTTTCTTTTTGAATGCGTCGGCACCGTCGCACATCCTTCGTGCCTTGCCGTCGCAGGTTTATATGCGCATCTATTTTAGCATGTGAAACTGGATTTACAAGAGCATTTCGGCAGAGTCCCGAAGGGCCGGCAACAGAAACACAGTACTCCGAGCTCGGAAGACTCTAAAATCCCACCCCTAAGAAGTACTAGGCCCTCTGCAATAGCTGAGTTTTTTTGAGAAAAACTCAGCATTGACAGAGGGTGCTAAGGAAAAATTACTCCAAGTACTTCTAAGGGGTGGGATTTTGATTCTTCACGACCTCTACGTATGGTTTCTGTTGTCGGCCCTTCGGATTCTCTGAACCAGACTGTAATCTATCAATACTGCTTCAGGTGAATAGCAAAGCCTGCGATCTGCTTATCGAGGTAGATAAACATGAGGCTGCCGTCCGGGTTCTTCTTGGCGGTCTCCGGCTTCACGCCCATGCCGCGCTTCTCGAAGAAAGCGACCGCGGCGTCTACATCATGGCAGCCGATCGCGATGTGGCCCTTCTCGCCCGGGCCGTCCTTCTTCATGATCTCGATGAGGTCCGAAGCGAAGATGGAGCTGTTACCGACTCTCGGGATGAATCCCATGAGGGTCTGGAACTCATCTGCGATTCTGAGCGCATCCTCCTCGCCATTTGCATTGATACCTACGTGCAGTACGCAGAGACCGAGCTCCTTCACTGCATCATACTCCTTTGACATCTGATCTGCCATATTTATACCTCCTGCTGTCTCGTCATCGTTTCCGCCACTGTCCCGGCCAATGCAGTCGTCCTCCGCGGAGGCACCCGCCCGCGCGACAGTAAAGCGCTTTACTAATAAAATACTCTTTCTCTCCCACTTAATCAAGCGGATAGATTTCGTGCAGGAACTCCATCTGTGCGCCCATGTTCTCCAGGAGCGCGTCGAGTACGGTGATGGCCACCATACACTCCACGACGACACAGGCCCGCTCGACGACGGTCGGGTCATGACGGCCCTTGATTTCGATCGTGATGTTGTCGCCCTCTTCGTTCGCGGTTTCCTGCGGACGGGCGATGGACGGCGTCGGCTTGAAGTAGGCACGGAGGACGATCTCAGCGCCGTCGGACATGCCGCCGAGGATGCCGCCGGCGTGGTTCGTCTTCACACGGAAGACCTCCTCCATGCCATCGAGCTCACCGTCTGCCAGCATCTCCTCGAACTCTTCTTCCGTGAGCGGCGTCTCGTCGTGGAGCGCACGGGCGCGGTTCACATCCTCGAGGCTTGGCTGGTGCTCGTAGTCCTCGTCGTCATCATCGACCTCCATCGGGGCGATCGGCACCGCGACGGCCTCGAAGCCATCGTTGTTCTCGGAGCCGAGGGCGCGGGCCGCCTTCGTCCCGTCACCGATCTCCACAGCCTTGACCGCACCGATCGACATCACGGCCTGGGCGAGGCGGGCGTCGAGCTTATCGAAAACCGGCTCACCGATGCCGGTCGGCATGTTGTTGACGAAGCAGGTCACCACGCCACCGGCGCTGTCCTTCTCCTCGCGGAGCTCGAGGATACGCTGGTCTGCCGCCTCCTGTCCGGCCGGGATCGTCACATCGATGCCGGCAAGCTCCGTCACCTCGGCGTCCACCGTGATGCCGAGATCCGACAGCACCTTCGCCGCGACGGCACCACCGGCAACCCGCGCGAGGGTCTCGCGACCGCTGGAGCGACCGCCACCGCGGTAGTCGCGGAAGCCATACTTCTCATAGAAGCCGTAATCGGCGTGGCCCGGACGGAACACGTGGGCGATATCCGAGTAGTCCTTACTGTGCTGGTCACTGTTTCGAACCATCATCGCGATCGGCGTACCGGTCGTCTTTCCCTCGAAAACACCGGAGAGGATCTCGATCCGGTCGTCCTCCTTCCGCTGAGTAGCCTTCAGATTCTGGCCCGGCTTCCGCCGATCCATATACGGCTGGATGTCCTCGACGGACAGTGCGAGGCCGGCCGGGCAGCCATCGATGATGACGCCGAGTGCCGGTCCGTGTGACTCGCCGAAGGTGGTGATGCGAAAAAGTTTCCCAAATGTATTGCCTGCCATGGATGTCCCCCTGAAACGCGTTTTTACTTACCGGATGGCAGCTTCACCATGCAGATGCAGTTCGGCTCATCCACCGGGATATCTCGGGCGCTCATCACAAGCATACCCGTATCATAATCCATTGAGAAGAAGGTGATCGTACCGGACTCGTTGTTTGCTGCCGCGATGTGCTTCTCATCCGGGAAGATACAGAAATCCTTCGGATAGACACCAGAGACCGGAAGGGAGCTCTTCATGGTCAGAAGGCCGGTCTCGACATCACGCTCATACATCGTGATCGTATCGATGCCAGCATTGGATACAAACAGATGCTTCGCATCCTTATCCGGTGAGAAGCGCATCTGACATGCTGCGATCAGCGGGCTGTTCGACGGGTCGTTGTGGGTCGAGATGGTCTGGATCTTCTCGAGGTTGATGTCGTTCGGCTTCTTACCCTCGGTGAAACGGTAAACGTCAACGACGTTCTTCACCTCATACATGAGGTAGAGGAACTTACGATCCGGCGAGAAGCGGAAGTGACGCGGTGCGGACTTCAGCTCACAGCGGAGCGTGTCGATCTGACGCATCCGTCCGTCCACCTTATCGAAGCGGAAGATGCGTACCTGGTCGATGCCGAGGTCTGCGACGAGGATATACTTCTGATCGTCGGTCATACGTGCGCAGGATACGTGTGGACGGAAGGTTCGCTCTGCGACGGAGCCGATGCCCTTATCGAAGACGCCATCAACGATCGGACCGACGGAACCGTCCGGATTCAGTGCAAGCAGGGTTGCCTTACCATCGTGGTAGCCGGATACCATTAGGTACTGATCGAACTGGTCGATCGCGAGGTGACATCCACGCATGCCACGGATGTTCTGGGTGTTCAGCTTCTGCAGTGCACCGTTCTCGAGGATACGGAAGGAAACCACGCCCTCATCCGCGATGGAATACAGTGTCTTCTGATCTCTCGATGCGACGAGGTAGGAGGAGTTGTTCACCTCGATCTCGGTCCGCTTCGTGAAGGTTCCTTTCTCTACATCGACATCACAGATGGTGATGCCCTTTGCATTGCCCGTGTAGCTGTAGGAACCGATATATGCCATGTACTTTTCTTTACTCATTTTCTGCCTCTCCCGACGTCCTTCCGGGCGTACATTCATAAAATTGTATTCATTTTATCACAGTTTACGGGCCTGTTACAACGATAACGATGTGTCCAGGGGAAATTTCATGGGCACTTCGCGGCTATAATGTGTTAAAACGCGGAAACAGCAAAGAAGCCAGCATAATGACGATCATCTCGAGGATTCGTCATCACACTGGCCCCTTTCAGTTAATTCTGTCTGCGATGTTTTGCGAGGATCGCTTTCTGGGTGGCGTTCAGCTGGCTTTCGGCGCGCTCGAGGTCGAGCTCGTGATGACCGACGTGGTCGCAGCCGTTTTTCGCGTAGCTGCAGAACGCGCAGGCGCCGCTTTTCGCGACGGCCTTATGAAGGCTTCGGAGGATGAGGATCACCATAAGTGCGATCAGTCCTCCCACGATGAGATCTCCCATAGTTCCTCCTTTCTGAGGATGATGCTTCGCTCCCGTAATCGTCGTCCGGGAAGCATCTGTCTGATCCTGCGGTGGGCAATGCCTCGAGCTTCACCATCTGCGTGGTGCCCGGAGGCATCGGCCTGAAATACTTCTGAAATTACTTCTGTGCCGCGGCGGCTACGGAGTCGAAGCTGTCGGAGAGCTCCGTCGCTTCGTGGTACGGGCGAACCAGGGCCCAGATGCCGAGGACGACGAGGGCGATGGCGATGATGGTGAAGATACCGAAGTGGGCTTCACCGGTGAAGAGGCCGCCGATCTGGTAAATCACCATGCCGACGCAGTACGCGAGGCCGCACTCCCAGCCGATCGCTCTCCATGTCCACTTCGCGTTGTTCATCTCACGACGGATCGCGCCGATCGCTGCGAAGCAAGGTGCGCAGAGCAGGTTGAAGGCGAGGAAGCTGTAGCCGGCAGCGGCACCGGAGTAGTTCGCCTGTACGAGGTTCCAGATCTGGTCACCTGCCTCAGCGAGCTCCTCTGCTCCTTCATAATGGAAGAGAATACCGAAGGTACCGACGACATTCTCCTTGGCGATAAGACCGGTTACCGCAGCTACTGCGGACTTCCAGTCCGGCCAGCCGAGCGGTGTGAAGATCCAGGCGATCGCATTACCGATGGCGGCGAGGATGGAGTTGTCCATGTCGACCATGCCGAACTGGCCGTCCTGCATACCGAAGGAGGAGGCGAACCAGACCGCGATGGTGGACAGAAGGATGATCGAGCCGGCCTTCTTTACG
The DNA here is from genome assembly GCA_934229835.1 of uncultured Oribacterium sp. GTDB lineage: Bacteria > Bacillota > Clostridia > Lachnospirales > Lachnospiraceae > Oribacterium. The sequence goes on from CAKQED010000011.1 coordinate 30,570, forward strand.
AAGGAGGAACCACGCTCATACATGGACTTCAGGATGTCGATCGGTCTCGGCAGGTGGTACGCCGGGAGCTCCATAACGAACGGAGCCGGGTCACCTGCAAACCACTTCGTCTTCTTCAGTACGATACCGGAGAAGATGATCGCGGCGATGCCGAGGAAGTAAGCCGATGGTGCGATCCAGGATGCACCGCCGAATACCGCACCTGCGAGGAGGGCGATGATCGGGAGCTTCGCGGAGCACGGGATAAAGGTCGTGGTCATGATCGTCATACGACGGTCACGCTCGTTCTCGATCGTTCTCGATGCCATGACACCCGGAACGCCGCAGCCGGAGCCGATCAGCATCGGGATGAAGGACTTGCCGGAGAGACCGAAACGACGGAAGATTCGATCCAGGATGAAGGCGATACGCGCCATGTATCCACAGCCCTCGAGGAAGGCGAGGAAGAAGAACAGGACGAGCATCTGCGGCAGGAAGCCGAGCACCGCACCGATACCTGCGACGATACCGTCGAGGACGAGACTTGTCAATACCTCACCGGTGCCGAGTGCACTGAGGATGCCTTCGAAGAGTCCTGGGATCGACGGCAGCTCGCAGAGGCCGAAGAAAGACCACGGGTCTGAGCCAAACAGGACATCATTGACCCAGTCGGTACCGATCGCACCGATCGTCGAGATGGAGATGTAGTATACGAGCCACATCACGGCTGCGAAGATCGGGAGCGCCAGGAAGCGGTTCGTGACGATGCTGTCGATCCGGTCGGAGGTGGACAGTCTGCCGACATGCTTCTTCGTGTACGCAGCGGCGATCATGTTCTGGATGTAGTTGTAACGCTCGTTGGTGATGATGGACTCGGCATCGTCATCCTCCGCCTTCTCGACCGCGGCGATGATGGACTCGACATCGACGTTCTGGCCGGCACCGATCATCTCGTGGCGGATCTTATCATCCCGCTCGAAGAGCTTGACCGCGAAGAAGCGCTTCTCGCCCTCCGGAACGTACGCGGCGATCTTCTCCTCGATCTGAAGAATCGCATCCATGACCGGTGCGGAGAAGCTGTGCACGATCTCGGTGGAACCGGTCTGTGCCTCATGGATCGCGAGCTCGGTCGCCTCCTTGATGCCCGTGCCGTTCAGTGCGGAGATCTTCACTGCCTTACAGCCGAGGTACTTCTCGATCTGGTCGAGGCGGATCTGGTCGCCGTTCTTCTCTACGACATCCATCATGTTCACGGCCATCACCACCGGGATACCGAGCTCCTTCAGCTGTGTGGTGAGGTACAGGTTACGCTCGAGGTTCGTACCATCCACGATGTTCAGGATCGCATCCGGCTTCGTGTTGATGAGATAGTTTCGTGCGACGACCTCCTCCAGTGTGTATGGAGAAAGTGAATAAATACCCGGAAGATCGGCGATGGTCACATCGGCGTGGCCCTTCAGCTTACCTTCCTTCTTCTCTACTGTAACGCCCGGCCAGTTACCAACGTACTGGTTCGATCCGGTCAGCTGATTAAACAGCGTCGTCTTTCCGCAGTTCGGATTACCTGCGAGTGCAATCGTGATTGCCATTTTTCATTCTCCCCCTTATTTCGTCTCGACCTGTACCATCTCGGCGTCGGCCTTCCGGACGGAAAGCTCGTAGCCACGTACGGTGATCTCGATCGGATCGCCGAGCGGCGCTGCCTTACGCACATGAAGGGTCGTTCCCTTCGTGAGCCCCATATCCATGATTCTTCTCTTGATGGCACCCTCACCGGTGATCTTCGCTACGACGCAGTCCTCACCTGGCTGAATCTCTCTTAATGTCTTCAACTCTGTTCCCTCCTGTTTATCTATAAGGCGCAGACACGCTGCGGATTATACTCTTTCACGCACTGATCATGACCTTGCGGGCCATCGTCTCGTCCAGTGCCAGTCTCGACTCCTTCACCTGTACGATCAGATTGCCGCGATTACAGGAAACGATCTTCACCTTGCCTCCGGCATAGAATCCCAGTGACTCCAGGAAATGCTGTGTCTTATCATTTCCTCCGATGCGCTGAATCTCATATTCTTCACCCTGTGTTCCCATCGATAATGGCATCATCGTACCTCCTTTACATGATGTTTATGGCAGTACCGAAGCAGTCTTCGAATCCTCTCATCGACAGCGCCGCTGTCCGGTGCCTGATGAGGCCGCCACATCTACATAGAAATATGAATTAGTCCCGTCTAATTAGATGAGCCTAACTTCACGTTAGTAAGTTAGCACTAACTTTTTTTCAAGTCAATAGCTTCTGCCAAAATAATTAGTTATATCTAACTTTCGGGTAACAGTTCAGATGTGTTATACTATCGAGGATATATGATGAAATCTTCAAGTTTCTAAAAAGGAGTTTCGATATGAGTACGTATGCGACACATGAGTCGTCGGAGAATTATCTGGAGAGTATTCTGATGCTGGCGATGAGTCAGCAGGTGGTGCGTTCCATCGATATCGCAAATCTGCTGGGCTTTTCGAAGCCGTCGGTTTCGGTGGCGATGAAGCATCTGCGCGAGGAGGGGATGATCACGGTGGATGGCAATGGCTACATCGCGCTGACGGAGGCCGGGATGGCGGCGGCGAAGTCGACCTATGAGAAGCATGTGGTGATCACGAATATGCTGGTACGGCTCGGGGTGAGTGCGTATACGGCGGGGCAGGATGCCTGCCGGATCGAGCATGTGCTGAGTCCGGAGACCTTCGAGAAGCTCAAGGAGCACTATCTGAAGCTGCCAGGCATCGAGGACAGCGCGGAGTACCAGAAGCTGCAGACGATTCAGAATTTCGTTCAGACCGTGCCGGGGCGGCAGGACTGAGGTTTCTGTTGCCCCTTCGGAAACCCATCTTGGACTGAGATACGCTTCCGGGTGGCCGGGCGAGGGGTCTGACCCCCGCGTGAATCCGATCATCATCTTAAGAATTTCGTAAGGGGGTCTGACCCCATAAACTTCCGGGTGGTCAGGCACCCGACGCAAAACAGCAGCTGCACCATTTGTTGTGCGGCTGCTGTTTTGCTTTATCCGTCATTTTGATTATCGTCTGAATCTGTCCAGCAGTCCACGTAAGCGCTCCGCGAGGCGGATCGGCTCCGCGGCGGCTTCGGCCGGCTGGTGCATAGAGGTATGCAGGAAGTAATCCTGGGAGTCGAACGGCTCAGCGCTGTGCTTCCGGCAGTAGGAGCCGTCCGGGAGGACGAGGCTCGCCTTCGCGCTGTCGCGGAGCTGGGCGTCGAGGATCCAGCGGAGCTCGGCACGAAGCGCTTCATCCTGTATCGGGCACGCGATCTCGACACGGCGGTTCAGGTTTCGTGTCATGAGGTCTGCCGAGGCGATGTACATCTCGGCATCGGTGCCACGGCCGAACTGATAGATGCGGGCGTGCTCGAGGAAGCGGCCGACGACGGAGGTGACATGCACGTTCTCGGTTTCACCGGCGACACCCGGGAGGATGCAGCAGATGCCACGGATGATGAGCTGCACCTCGACGCCTGCACGAGATGCCTCTGCCAGCTTATCGATGACCTCGCGCTCGGTGACCGAGTTCGCCTTGATGCAGACATATCCGTCGCGACCACGTGCGATCTGCGCGTCAATCTTCCGTAGAAGCATTGGCCTGATCCCGTATGGGGAGACGAGGAGTCGCTTATACTCGCCATCGAGCTTGTTCACGAGCATGTTGCGGAAGAAGGCCGACGCGTCCTCACCGATGGTCTGGTCGACCGTCATGAAGCTGAGGTCGGTATACATCGCGTTCGTCTTCTCGTTATAGTTGCCGGTGCCGACCTGGGTGAGGTAGACCGTCCGGTTGTGGCTGCGCATCGTGATAAGGCAGATCTTGCTGTGGCACTTGAAGCCCTCGGTGCCGTAGATAACCTGACAGCCGGACTCCTCGAGCATCTTCGACCACTCGAGGTTGTTCTCCTCATCGAAGCGGGCACGCAGCTCCATGACGACGAGAACCTCCTTCCCGTTCTCCGCCGCGCGGCAGAGGGCCTGCGCGATCTTCGAGGAGGAGGCCATACGATAGATCGTGATCTTGATGGAGAGGACCTTCGGGTTCTCGGCCGCCTCGTTCAGGAGATGCAGGAACGGATCCACTGAATCGTACGGGTAGAACAGGAGGCGGTCACGCTGACGGATCTGCGAAATCATCGGCTGATCCCGGCGGAGATCCTCGGCCCAGCGCGGATGATGTGTCGGATACTGGAGGCGCATGGAGAGCTCCTTCGGGAGCGCCCCGATCAGGCGGAAGACATAACGCATATTGATCGGACACTTATCCACGAAGACTTCATGGGTTTCCACACGGACGACAGTGGACAGGAGCTTTCGGAATTCCCCGGAAATCTGTGTGTTCAGCTCGACGCGCATGACCGCGAGATGGTCACGCAGCTTCAGGAGCTTCGTCATCTGGTTGCGGAAATCCGCCTCGTTATCGTCGAACTTCTCATCATCGAAGCTGATGTCGGCGTTACGGGTGACTGCCAGCACACAGCGCTCCTTCACCGTATAGGCGTCAAACATCGTCGGCAGCCAGCGGAGGAGTATGTTCTCGGTGCGCACGTAGCGCTTTCCATCCGAAAGCATCAGGAACGGGGCCGCGGTCTCCGGCATCGGCACGATGCCGATGGCCTTATGGCCCTTCTTATCCTCGAGAAGAGCCGCGCCGTAGATCCGCTTGTTCGTGAGGTGCGGTACCGGATGGTTCGGTCCGATGAGGATCGGCGACAGCACCGGCAGAAGCTCTGTCTTAAAGAAGTGATTCACGAGCTTGAGCTCGCTGGCGTCCAGTGCTTCCATCTCAACATCCTGGATGCCGCTTCGGCCAAGCTCCTCCATCACGGCGCTGTAGATCTGCTTCTTCATCGTGAGAAGTCCCGGGATCACCTCATAGATGTGGTGAAGCTGCTCCTCCGGGGTCCAGCCGCTCTTATTATCGCGGTCGTCCGGTGTCATGCGCGCGAGGTCGAAGATGCTGCCCACACGCACCATAAAAAACTCATCCAGATTGCAGGAGAAAATCGAGATGAACTTAAGGCGCTCCAATGCAGGCACCGATGGGTCGGCGGCCTCCTCGAGCATGCGCTGGTCAAAGCGCAGCCAGCTTAATTCTCTGTTCTGGGTGTATCTGTATCGTTTCTGAGTATTCTCTTGCATAAATAGCCTTCCCGTACGCCGTACCTGCTGACGAGCAGCTGCTGCGCCTGAAATAAATGTGCAATATGCTGCAGTACCAGGATGCCCGGTACGATGGTGTGAACCCGCTCCGGTTCGAGCTTCAGGATGAGATCGATCACGGCCTTATCCCCGCTGCAGAGGAAATCACAGAGTCCGTCCAGCTGCTCTGCGGTGATACTGCGGCAGTCCTCCGAGCAGTGGTAGTACACACGTGCGAGCTTCAGCACGGCACGCGCGGTACCACCGACGCAGACCAGCAGCGGACGTGCCTGCTGCTCGTCCGTAAGATAAATCGTTTCTTTGATGGTTTTCCGGATCCGCGCGAGGGACTTCTCTCCCGGCAGGATCTTCTTCACACAGCGCCGGTAGAGGCTGAGTGAGCCGACCGGAAAGCTCTGGTAGTCCACCGGCTTCCCCTCGTCGAAGGTCACGATTTCAGAGCTCGCGCCACCGACGTCGAGGAAGGCACCACTCGACATAAAGAGCTCGCGCATCGCACCGGTGTAGCCGAGCAGCGCCTCGTCCTCTCCGGACAGGATCTCGACCTGGTAGCCGGTCGCCGCCTGGATCACGGCGAGCGCCTGCGCCGTGTTCGTAATGTTTCTGAGTGAGGCCGTCGCGAAGACCCGCGCGCCCTCGATGTCCAGTGTCTGCAGAATCGTCCGGAATCTGAGCAGCCCCGCGCAGGCACACTCGATGCCCTCTGCGCTCAATCTGCCATCCTCCACATAGCCGGCGAGGCCCGCCATGATCTTCTCACGAAAGAGAATCTTGAAACCCTGCGCATTCGTTTCATACAGTGTAAGACGGATCGAGTTCGATCCGATGTCAATGATTGCCTGTTTCATGTGTTCCCCTCCCTGGCCGTTCTGTCTTATTTATAGGCCGGATGTCGACCAGTAAGCACAAAGATATAGCCGGAATGTAAATTCCACATTCCGGCTGATGTAAAATCCATGTAAAATCAACGGCTGGGCCTGGTTTCCCGGGAGTTTATGGGGTCTGACCCCATTAAATTTGGTGGCAGATCACTTCTCGCGTACAGCGATGGCGATGTCCGGGTAATTCGTGATGATCGCGGTGACGCCGGCTTCGATGAGCTGCTTCATGTCGGTACGCTCGTTGACGGTCCAGACGCGGGTCCGGAGGCCGCTCGCGAGGTACTCCTGGAGGAAATCCGCCATCTTCACGTGATAAACGGCCGGGTGGAGTCCATCCACTCCGCTCTTCGCTGCATAATCGTCCACATGCAGGATGACGTCACTGAAGAGGTAGGCGGTTTCGGCGTCCGGCACGAGGGACTTCAGCTTCTGCACACTGTAGTGATTGAAGGACGAATAGATCACGCGATCCTTCATCTCGGTCTCCTCCACGATGGCTGCCACCTTTTTCTCGATCTCCGGGTACCAGTAGATGCCTGTTTTCAGTTCGATATTGACTGCTATACCCGATGGTCTGACCGCGTCGAGCACCTCACGCAGGGTCGGTATGCGCGCGTCCTGGTACTTCGCGAAGCGCTCCCGGAGAACCACCATCTCCTTCAGCTCCTGAAGGGTGAAGTCCTTGACGAAGCCGCTCTGCCCGGTGACACGATCCACCGTTTCATCATGGATGACCACCGGAACGCCGTCCTTCGACAGCTGTACGTCCAGCTCGATGCCATCCGCGCCCTGTTCGATGGCGATCATAAATGCGTCGAGTGTATTCTCCGGCGCATAGCCGCTCGCTCCTCTGTGTGCGAAAACTTCTGTCTTACTCATGTACTGCCTCTGTTTCTGTGCTGCGCGCTTCCATCCGGTGCTTCGATCCGGACGCATCCGCGCTGTTTTCATCTAATCCGCAATCAGCCGTTCACGAGATTGTACTCGGTGATGGACTTGTTGATCTTATCGGCCATGTTCTGAACCGCGGTGCCCACATCCTCCTTGCCGTTCAGCATTGCCTCGATCTCGGACTCAACGGTTGCACGTGCCTCCGGGAAGACGCTTAAGAGAGCGCCGCAGTACTTCGGTGAAGAATCGTGAAGCTGGTCGATCGCGGTCTCAAACTGCGGATACTTCGCGATATTGTCCTTGAAGACCTGCTCGTCCTGTGCCTTCGTGGTAACCGGGAAGTAACCGGTCTGCTCGTTCCAGTACGCCTGCGACTCCGGAGAGATCAGGAATTTCACGAACTCCCAGGTCGCACGAAGCTTCTTCGGGTCGTTGTTGTTGAGTGCCCAGAGGGATGCACCACCGATGGAGACACCGCCCTCATCGCTGGACTTGATCTTCGGGAAGTACGCGGTACCGACCTCGAACTTGCCGTTGACGTCCTGAAGGATCTGCTTCAGAGAAGCCGTGGAGCCGAGGGTGATGGCAGACTTGCCGGCAGAGAAATCGGCGAGACCGGAATCGCCGCCCTTGCCGACGATTGGTGCATAGCCATCCTGATTCAGCTTCTGCCACTCGGTGAGGATGTTCTTCGCCGCACCGTTCTGATCGAAGGCGACGGCGGTCGCTGCTGCGTCACGTCCATTGCCGTTGTCTGCATACTCGAGCCCCTGCTTGCCGATGAACTGCTCGAAGAACCAGCCGTAGATGCCGAGGGACATCGCTTCCGCTGCGCCGCCCTTTGTGGTCAGCTGCTCGCCGATCTGGTCGATCGCCTCGAGGCTGTCCGGAATCTCCGTGATGCCGGCCTTCTCGAACATATCCTTGTTGTAGTACATGATCGGGGTCGAGGAGTTGAACGGCATGGAGTAGAGCTGGTTGTCGATGGTGTAGTACGCAGCGAGGTTCGGCTCGATGGCGGATACATCGTAATTGTCGGCATCGACCATGCCCTGCATCGGTACGATCCAGCCGGACTCGATCATGAAGCGGGTACCGATCTCATAGACCTGTACGAGGTCTGCACCCATGTTGCCCATCTGTGCGCTCTTCAGCTTGTTAAGGGAGTCGTCGTAGGAGCCCTGGTACTGTGCGTCTACTGTGATGCCATGCTCATTTTCGTCGTTAAACTTCTTTACGAGGGTATCGATCGCCTGGCCATTGACACCGCCCATGGAGTGCCAGAAGGTGATGGTGGTTCCGTTTACGTCCTGCGCAGCTGCCATGTCAACGGTCGCTGCTGCGGCAGCCCCGGTGGTCTCCGCCTCGCTCTGTGCAGCGGTCTCCGCGCCTGTGGTCTGGTCGCCTGCATTGGCCGCCGTCGTCGCTGGTGCCGCATCCGTCGCGGCTGGTGTTCCGTTTCCACAGCCGGCCATCATGGCAGCGGTCATGGATGTTGCAAGCACTAAGGATAATGCTCTCTTTTTCATTTTTCCTCCTCCGTAATCGTCGGATTACGTAATGTGATATATAGAATCGGGACGGTCCCGTTTCTAATGTGATATTTCAGCCCTTGACGGCGCCCGAGAACATGCCGCGGATGAGCTGCTTCTGGCCGATGATGAAGATCGAGATCGACGGGATGATGATCATCACGACGCCGGCGATCATCAGGGTGATCGATTGGGAGTCGACGCTGTCGAGCATGCTGATCCCGATCTGAACGGTACGCATGCGGTTCGAGCCGGTGACGAGCAGCGGCCACATGTACATGTTCCAGGCATTAATGAAGGTGTAGACGGCCATCGCGCCGATCGCGAATTTCGTGAGCGGAATCAGGATCTTCACGATGAAGCGCAGGTTGCTGCAGCCGTCGAGCTTCGCGGATTCGTAGAGTGACTTCGGGAAGCTCATGTAGAACTGTCGGAACAGGAAGATGCCCATCGCGGAGGTCAGGTACGGGATGATGAGAACCGGGTAGCTGTCGAGCATGCCCCAGCCCGCGACGGTCAGATAGTTCGAGATGATCGTCGCCTCGCCCGGCACCATCATGGTCGCCATGACGAGTGCGAAGAGGATGCCCTGGCCCGGGAACTCGAGGAACGAGAAGGCGAAGGCTGCGAGCGAGCAGGAAACGATCTGTCCGAAGGTGATCGTGCCCGCGACGAGGAACGAATTCACGATGAAGCGGAGGAGCGGCACCGTGGTCAGCGCCTCCGAGAAGTTCCGGAGCGTCGGGTGCTTCGGGAAGAGGTTTAGCTCGGTCGTGAAGAGCTCGTTCGACGGCATCAGCGCGATACTGATGGCGTACAGCAGCGGGAGGAGGACAATGATGGCGAACACAACATTGGCACCCAGCCTGAGCGCGGTCCGAGCCCGGCGGCGTGCCAGGGCCTGCGCGTTCATGCGATTTTTCAGGGCCAGCAGCTCACTGGCCGACAGCTTTCCCTCCATCGGGATCGCCATGCTTTCGATCTGACTCATCAGTAATTGACTCCCTTCTTCTCAAGACGGAACATCACCAGCGTGATCAGCATGATGATGACAAACAGGATCACCGACTGCGCCGACGCACTGCCGAAGCGGTAGTTGAAGAAGGCGTCGCGGTAGATCGAATAGACGATGACATTGGTCGACTCGTTCGGGCCGCCCTCGGTCAGGATCTTGATCTGTCCGAAGGACTGGAAGGCCTGGATGATGTTCACGACCAGGGTGTAGAACATGATCGGGGAGAGACCCGGCAGCGTCAGGCTGAAGAACTGCTGCACGCCACTCGCGCCGTCGACCGAGGCACGCTCGTAGATGGTTTCGTCGATGTTGCCGAGGCCGGCGGAGAAATACAGGAAGTTGATGCCGCTGTTCAGCCAGGCAGTGAGAATCGCCACGCAGTAGAGCGCCGTGGCCGGATCGTTCAGCCAGTTGATGTCGAGACCGAGGAGCTTGTTCACGATGCCGACCGCCGGGTGCAGCATGATCTTGAAGATCATAGCCGCCGAGCTGGACGCGATGGCCATCGGAAGGGCGTAGGCCGTACTGAAGACCCGGATGCCCGGGAAGGCTTTGTTACAGAGCACCGCGGCGATGAGGCCGAGGGCCATGCCGCCGAAAACGACGATGGTGACGAAGATGAGCGTCACCTTCAGGCTGTTCATGAAGGAGGCGGAGCTCAGAAGATCGGTATAGTTCTGAAGTCCCACGAAGAGCTTCGCCTGGCCCATCTTGTTCGTCATGAAGAGGCTGAGATAAAGCGTTTTAAAAAACGGATAAAAGAGAAATACTGCAAAGATCAGAAGACTCGGCACCAGATAGAGGTACGAGGTCAGCTGAACATGCTTACTTTTTCCCATGTGTTTGATTCCTTTCTGAAACGGATAAGCGGTCCGCGGCGGTCTGCCGGAACGCCTCTTTATGCCGAAACGTCAACCGATGCCGGAGGGCATTTCGGCGCTTACCACTCTGTTCTATATAGAAGATTTTCCTCCGTTTCCATATCGAAGACGTGGGCACGGTCCATGTCGAAGCAGAGCCGGATCTTCTCTCCTACCTGCGTCTGGTTCGTCGGCTTCAGACGGGCCGCACAGGTCACATGCTGCTCATCGAAGTACAGGATCACTTCCGAGCCGAGCATCTCACGCGTCACGACGGTTTCCTCGACGTCGACACTGTTCTCCGCGAAGCCACCCTCGACCGCCTCCGCCTCTTCGTAGATGTCCTCCGGACGGATGCCGAGGATCACACGGCGGCCGTCGTACTTCTCGCCGATGCGGCGTGCATTCTGGCCGGTGAGATAGACCTTCCGGATCGGGCCGGTGCCGGCGAAGATGAGGGCGGTGCGGTCACGCTCGACCGAAACATCACACTCGATGAAGTTCATCGAAGGGGAACCCACGAAACCGGCGACGAATTTATTGATCGGATGATCGTAGATCATCTGCGGAGTATCCACCTGCTGAATGAGGCCGTCCTTCATCACGACGATCTTCGTACCGAGGGTCATCGCCTCGGTCTGATCATGGGTGACGTAGATGATGGTCGTGTCGAGCTGCCTGTGTAACTTCTGCAGCTCGACGCGCATCTGCCCACGCAGCTTCGCATCGAGGTTACTGAGCGGTTCATCCATGAGAAAGGCCTTCGGCTGTCGTACGATGGCGGCGCCGATCGCGACACGCTGCTTCTGTCCGCCGGAGAGTGCGACCGGCTTCCGGTCGAGCAGCTGCCCGATCTCCAGGATGTCCGCCACCTCGCGCACCTTCCGGTCGATCTCCTGCTTCGGCAGCTTCCGTACCTTCAGTGCGTAGGCGATATTTCCGTAGACGGTCATGTTCGGGTACAGCGCATAATTCTGGAATACCATGGACATGTCCCGCTCCCCAGGCTCCAGGTAGTTGCACAGGTTTCCGTCGATCCACAGCTCCCCATCCGTGATTTCCTCGAGCCCTGCGATCAGACGAAGCGTCGTCGACTTACCGCATCCGGATGGTCCGACGAACACCACAAACTCATGATCATGGATGTCGAGGTTAAAATCCTTTACGCCATAATGCGTCGCATCAAATTGCTTACAAACATTTCGAAGTGCAATTTCTGCCACTCTATCCTCCTTCACAGCACGCACACTGTGTTCTGTTCATTGTATTCAAGTTCGCACGATCCTTATCTAATCACATCTGACGGGGTGGCATCTATCATGCTTCTGTTATATTTACGTAAAATGAACGTAAGGGAGCTGGTAACAGTTCAGGTGGGGGACCCGGAGGGGCGGCAACGGAGGCCATACGTAGAGACCGTGTGAAATCAAGCCGGGTCCCCTGCCTGAACTACCGGTACATAACTGCAAAATATGTGATTGCTTATTTCCTATAAATACGCTATACTATGGGAAGTCCGAAAAGAAACATCGCATCGGATCTATGGCGAGATAGCCAAGTGGTAAGGCATGGGTCTGCAACACCCTGAGCGCCGGTTCGAATCCGACTCTCGCCTCGAAAAAAGAGGACATCTACTCTACAGTAGATGTCCTCTTTTTTGTATTCTCAGAACAGCCAGAGCGCTGGGTTCGGAAGACTTTAAGCCAGCTTCCTGGCTGAATCGTTCATATATTAAATCCTTTCGTTTACCATAGGCGGAAACCCACTGCCTTTAGGTCATGGATAGTTGACAATGTTGCTTGTTCCTCTTCCATCAGCAGTCGCGCATTGCAAGATATTTATACAGCGGGATGACTTCGATCGTCGTCTGTGCAATCTCGATCGTCTCTTCTTCCTCGAGGGTGACGATGATGAAGCGCTCGGCTTCCTCAAATGAACGGGACAGCTTCACGAGATTATCGACCTCTCGCTTCCTTGCGGCTTCCTCTTCGATGCTCCAGGCGACCTGAATGGCCGTGTGGTTATCCGGTGTATAGAAGTCTATATCGATACCGGTCTTAGGAGATTTAAAGTAAAACAGGCGGTCGGAGAACTGCTGGTGCAGCTTGATCCCCACGATATTTTCGAGCAGGTAGCTGTTTTTATTGATCAGAAACAGATTAAGGAGCCCGTTATCCGAAAAGTAGTATTTCGGCACACTTTCACGCTCTGCGAATTTGGCAACGAAATTTGTGATTCTGAAAACCAGATACGCATTTTCTGCATAGTTTACATATTCTGCAGCAGTATCCTTGGAAAGCTTCACTCCCGTAGCCTGAATCGTACCACTCAGCTTCGAAATAGACAGTTCGCTCGTGACGGTTTCTGCAATTTTTTTCATCATCAGCCGAAGTGACTCCGGATTTCGAATCGCATTTCGGGCGAGAATATCACCATACAGTATTTTTTGATAGATATTCTCCACATAGCTTCTCCGGTTGACAAACATCAGGGATTCCGGGAATCCGCCATCGGTAAGATAGGACTGTGCTGCGCTTCGAATCCGTCCGTTCAGCTTCGTCGTCAGATATGCCGATTCCGAATAATCGAGCTTTGAAGCGGTCAGATACTCCCGGAAGTTATATGGATACACGTGCATGGTCATGTACCGTCCGCCGAGTCTGGATTCCATCTCATGACTGAGCATCTCTGCGTTGCTGCCGGTGATATAGACATGCTCCCGGGCGTCCGCCATACGACGAGCGAAGCGTTCCCAGCCTGGAATGTTCTGCACCTCATCGAGGAAAAAGTAAGGCTTCTCACTCGTCAATTCTCCTGCGGTTGCGACCAGATCGTTAAAATCCTCCAGCGAAAATTCGGTCAGGCGCTCATCCTCGAAGTTCACATAGATGATCCGGTTCCAGTCCACGCCTTCTGCGATCAGATCCCGCACGATTTTATAGAGCAATGTTGACTTGCCTGCACGTCGGATGCCGATCAGCACATAGTTGACATTCTTTTCAAAGACATACTCTCGATCGACGATGTCCGCTTCCTTTATCACTTCGTGCATATCGTTGATGACCGTTTTTAAAATCAGATGATTCATCTCTGCCCTCCTTCCCTGCGTCTATTTTACTATCAAAAAGAAAAGTTGTCGAGTATAGTCGACGGCTTCATATAGTTTTTGTCGACTATACTCGACAACTTTGCACTGCTCTCGTCGACTATACTCGACGGCTTTGATTCTGACCACCTAAAGAAGCAAGCAGCCATCTGGGTCTTCTGGCTGAACGGTTCCGAAAGAAAAAAGCGGTCAGCCCTTTACCGCGGGCTGACCACTTTTTTACTTCTCGTCGCATACCTGGAAGATATAGAACTTGAGATAATATGAGTTTTCATCACCGGACCAGAGGATCGGATGATCGCACGCCTGGGTACGGTACTCGATCTGGCGGAGACGGCGATGTACGGAGCCGGCGGCTTCCGCGATGGTTTTCGTAAACAGCTCCGGTGTCATGAAGTGACTGCAGCTGCAGGTGGCGAAGTATCCACCGTCCTTCACGAGTCGGAGGCCCTGCATGTTGATCTCGCGATAACCGCGGATCGCGGCCTTCGTCGCCTCGCGGGACTTCGTAAACGCCGGCGGATCGAGGATGACCACGTCATACTTCTCGCCCTGTGCGTTCAGCTTCGGCAGCTCGTCGAGCACATCCGCCACACGGAAATGCACGGTGTCCTCGAGATGGTTTCGCTTCGCGTTCGCCGTCGCCTGCTCGATCGCGAGCTCCGAGATATCGAGGCCCTCGACCTCCGCCGCGCCCGCGATGCCGGCGTTCAGCGCGAAGGTGCCCATGTGCGTGAAGCAGTCGAGGACGCGCTTCCCCTTGCAGATCCGCTGCATCGCCCGACGATTATACTTCTGATCGAGGAAGAATCCGGTCTTCTGACCATTCACGACATCGACCATGTACCGGACGCCGTTCTCGGTGATCTCGACATTCGTATCAAATTCCGGGCCGATGAAGCCCTTATAGACATCCATGCCTTCCTTCTTACGGACCGGCGCGTCACTCCGCTCATAGATGCCGCGGATGTGGATGCCGTCCTCCTGGAGGATCTCCACCAGATCCTCGAGAATCATCGGCTTCAGACGATCCATGCCGAGCGCGAGCGACTCCACCACCAGCACGTCCTCATATTTATCGACGGTAAGTCCCGGCAGCCAGTCCGCCTCGCCGAAGATCACACGGCAGGCATCCGTGTCCGCACCCATAACGGTCTTCCGGTATTCCCACGCCGCCTTCACGCGATCACGCAGAAATTCCGCGTCGATCGGCTCCTTCCGCCAGCGGCTCAGCATCCGCACCCGGATCTTCGAGTTATGGTTGATGAAGCCATAGCCCATGAAGAAGCCGTCGAAATCCTCCACGCGGACGATATCCCCGTTCGCGTAGTCACCTGCGTACTGGTCGATTTCATTGTCGAAAACCCAGGCACCGCCCGCCTTGATCGTGCGGCCCTCACCCTTACGCAGAATCACCTTTCCATCTGAAACCAATGATGTTCCCATAGTCACCTCTCTTTTTTCCTGATTTGCAATTTAGCGCACTTGTGTTATGATTGCAAGCAATTTAGAAGTGTTTCTGCGCGCTTTTTCAAGGCCAATGCAGACGGCGGTGCTGCGGCACCCGCCCGCGACATCCATCGGCTGCGCGCTCCGACGATTCCGAGGCGTTTTCAGAGAGGTTTACTATGTACGAAATCAAATGTGACACGCATACCCATACACTGTACAGTCGGCACGCATTTTCCACGATTGCGGAGAATGTGAAGGAGGCAGCGGACACCGGGCTCGAGCTGCTCGGCTCCACTGACCACTTCTCGGCGATGCTCTGGCCGGATGTCGAAAATGCAAAGAACTACCAGTACCTCGCCAATGCGCCGGCGACCTGGCCACGGACCTGGATGGGCGTAACGCTGCTCGCGGGCTGCGAGGTGGATATCGTGGGGCTGGACGGCGCGCTCTTCGGCGAGGACATCCCGAATACGACGTCGATCGTCGGCGATACGTATAAGGAGCCGACCACGCTCTTCGAGCACACGACCCGCCAGATGGATTACGTCATCGCGAGCGTGCATGGCAAGTCCTTCATCGGCGATGCGTCGCGCGTCGCGCTGACGAACATGTACATAAAGGCGCTGTCGAAGCCGAAGGTCTTCATCCTCGGCCATGTCGGTCGTACCGGCCTCGACGTCGACTACCGTGCGCTCGCAGAGGCAGCGAAGGCGATGCATAAGTGCCTCGAGGTGAACGAGCACAGCTTCGGCTTCCCGTGGAGCGGCGGTGTCAATAAGGATCGCTGCCGGCAGATCCTCGCGGCCTGCGCGGAGGTCGGCTGTCAGATCACCATCGCGACCGACGCGCACATCGCACCGCACATCGGGAAGTTCGAGGAGACGAAAAAGCTCCTTACGGAAGTCGGATTCCCGGAGGAGCTCATCGCAAGCCGCGACCGGCAGAGCTTCCTCAGCGCACTGAAGGAAAGCGGTGTGAAGAATCTGCTGAAATAAAAAAAATGGGGGATGATCCAATGTCATTAAGTTAAGATGACAAAAGAAAGATCTCTATACCAGAAATGGTATAGGGGTCTTTTTTTACGGCAAA
>CAKQED010000012.1:0-44257 GCA_934229835.1 uncultured Oribacterium sp.
CCGACTCCTCACCACGCTGAAGCTGACGGGCCAACACATCGCAGACCTCATAGAGCTTCGTGGACTTTCCGGACTGTCCGGAGATGATGAGCGGTGTACGTGCCTCATCGATCAGGACGGAGTCGATCTCATCGATGATGCAGTAGTGAAGGCCACGAAGTACCTGCTGGTTCTTATACACTGCCATGTTATCACGGAGGTAGTCGAAACCGAGCTCGTTATTCGTGACATAGGTGATATCACAGTTATAGGCGGCCTGACGCTCCTCGGTGGTCATGGAGTTCAGAACCACACCTACGCTTAATCCGAGGAACTCGTGGATACGTCCCATCCACTCCGCATCTCGCTTCGCGAGGTAGTCGTTGACGGTGACGATATGAACACCCTTTCCTTCCAGTGCATTCAGATAGGCCGGACAGGTGGATACGAGGGTCTTACCTTCACCGGTTCTCATCTCGGCGATACGACCCTGGTGAAGAACAACACCACCGATCAGCTGTACCGGGAAGTGCTTCATCTTATTGACACGCCATGCGGCCTCACGTACTGTCGCATAGGCCTCCGGAAGAATCTGATCCAGACTCTCTCCCTGCGCCAGACGCTCCTTAAACTTCGGGGTCTGCGCCTTTAACTCTTCATCTGACATGGCAGACATGGTCTCATCATAAGAAAGGATCTTCTTAATGATCGGATCGATCCGCTTCAGTTCATGATCGGAATGGGTACCGAAAACCTTCTCAAAAAAACTCATTTGCTCTAGTACTCCTTATCGCAAGTGCACACAGCGATACGATACATCTGCCTACACTTTTCGTTCTACTTATGGCTATAACTCTGAAATCTTATCACTAAACACTTTTTTATTCAAGAAAGCTTTTGATTGTTAACATTTAATTCATAATTCGTGTTACTGTTCACATGTATACTGATTAGGCAGAGGGGCCGGAGGGGCGGCAACGGAGGCACAGTACTCCGAGACCGGTTCAATCTAAGCCGGGGCCCCTAAGCGGCACTAGACCCTCTGCATCGTAAGTAAATTGTAATATAATTTGTAAGGAAAGATCGCGGCGTTTGTGCTAAAGTTAAGATGTTTGAGATCTTCGAAACAAAGTTTGCAACGCCGCTTTTTTGCGGCTTTTTTCAGAGACATCTTCGTTTTATGCCACGGACCGCTCCGGCGATCCGGCGGATCAGATAAAAGTATGGGAGAAAACGTGAATAGACCCAGTATGAATCATCTTATGCATCCTATGACACAGGAAACCGGTGCGCGTCTGCCTGCCGGTTCTTCGTATGCCCCGAAGCGTCGTACGCGGAGGCTCGCGCTGAAGCTGGCCCTGCTTCTCATGTTCAGCCTGACGACCACCACGACCGCACTGGCGGACGAGGTTTTGATCGGCATCGGCGACGGCCCGGTATCGGACGAGGAGCTCGGCATCTCCGACCAGGATCTGGCCGCGGCGACGGACGGTTCCATGATTCCGGAGTATAAAATATCGGAGATTCACGAGACCAGTGCCAATGTCGTCAGCGAGCAGTATACCGTGGCGCAGGACTCGACGGCAGCCGAAACGATCCAGGAAGCTGCGGTTTCGACGGAGGGAAAGGAAACCCTGCTGGAAATCGTGGATTCGGTCGATGATTTCGCCGTTTTTAAGAAGAACACGCAGAGTGCCGCTTCCACTTCACAGAAGAGCACGGTCAGTGCAGCCGCGAATATCCTCACGAATGTCGGCACCAGCGGCGTGAGCACAGCTGCCGGAAACATCATCCAGGCCACCGGCGATGCCATCAGTGGTACACGAAGCAGCACGAGCAGCGCTTCTGAAACGAAGAGTGGTGCAGCCGTAACAAACGCAGGCACGAGCATTTTAAGTCGCGGTAATGTCATCGAGGCCGGCACCTCCATCGTAAAGTCGATCAGCAGCAGTCTTCCGGTCATCGCGACGACGGCTTCCCGTCAGGCGCTGATCCAGTACGCGAAGCAGTTCCTTGGGAATCCGTATGTCTATGGCGGCACTTCCCTCACGGATGGCGCTGACTGCTCCGGCTTCGTACAGCAGATCTTCAAGCACTTCGGCATCACGACAGGGCGCAGCTCCCGTGATCAGTACGCGAATGCACAGTCCATCAGCTTCGAGCAGCTCCAGCCGGGCGACCTCGTATTCTACGCATCGGGGGATTACATCAACCACGTCGCGATCTATGCCGGCGATGGCGTCATCATCCATGCAGCGAATGCACGTACCGGCATCTGCACTGGACGCTACGATTACCGTACGCCGGTCGGCTATGGACGTTTCATCCAAAACTGATATCCGAAATAAATGAAGAACCCCTTAAGCGAAACAGCTTAAGGGGTTCTTCATTTTATGGAGTCCATATGAAAAATGGATGATCAGCATCACTGTCGAACGAACGCTGGATACCACTCGATGGAAATTACTATTTTATAAGGAGGCCTGCCGGCCTCTCCGGGGATCAGTACTCCGGCTCGATCAGGCCATAGTTACCGCGCTTTCTCTTATACACGACAGCGACGTTTCCGGTATCGCCGTTCTGGAATACGAAGAAGGTATGGCCAACCAGCTCCATCTGGAGGCAAGCCTCTTCCGGGGTCATCGGCTTCAGGTTGAAGTGCTTCGTACGCTCGATCTGGATTTCATCCTCACCGAGCTCATCCTCCAGCTCTTCTGCGAAGGCGTCGGAGAAATCAGCGGCCTGCTGACGATTGATCAGCCTCGTGCGGTACTTACGGATCTGACGCTCGATGACGTCTACAACCATATCGAGGGACTGGAACTTATCCGGCGTGATCTCCTCAGCACGGATGACACCGTCCTTTACAGGGATGGTCACCTCGACCTTATACTTGTTTTTCTCAGTGGAGAGAGTGACGTTGCAGATGGTGTCTTCCTTGAAGAACTTCGATAACTTGCCCAGCTTCCGATCGATCTGGTCCTTCATGCCGTCAGATACAGTAACATTTCTTCCTGTGATGTTAAACTTCATAAAATCACGCTCCCTTAAAAAGATTTCCTGATGTGGGTCATTTAGGATATATATATTATATCATATATAGAAGAAATTTCTACAACGTAATGAATATGTAAAATATAATCCCTTACTGTTTAAATGTAGTTAAGTCAAGGCGTGGCTCGGCTGCTGTCCGTCGAGCCACGAGTGAACAGCAGCGATTCAAATCTCAGATCCAGCCGCCGTCAAAGCGGATGATCTGGCCGGTGAGGTAGGCCGGGGCGGCGGCGAGGAGATGCACGAGGTCCGCGACCTCTGCCGCTGTGCACATACGACCGTAGGGGATCTCGTTCTCGAGCTGTGCCCGATCCTCCGCGCTCATCCAGCCGTTCATGTCCGTATCGACGCAGCCGATGGCGATGGCATTGACCGGGATATGGTTCGGTGCAAGCTCCTTCCCCAGCGCCTCGGTGAAGGCATTGACCGCGCCCTTCGTGAGGCTGTAGACCGACTCCATGGAGGCGCCGACCACACCCCAGACAGAGCTCATGTTGAGGATACGGCCCTCGGAGGCGCGCAGCAGATACGGAATCACTGCGCGGGTGAGGCGGAACATGTCCTTCACGTTGGCGTCGAGCATCTCCTCAAGCTCGTCATCCGAGACGTCCTGGGCGAGGTTGAAGGTCGAGATGCCGGCGTTGTTCACGAGGAGAAGGGCGTCCTCCGGGGTCTCGATCCGCGTGCGTCGTGTAAATGCATCCTGCGGACCGTGCGATATGACGAGATCGCTCTTCTCTTCGCAGGCAGCACAGGATTCAGGCTGCG
This sequence comes from uncultured Oribacterium sp., assembly GCA_934229835.1. Classification (GTDB taxonomy): domain Bacteria; phylum Bacillota; class Clostridia; order Lachnospirales; family Lachnospiraceae; genus Oribacterium. The sequence continues at coordinate 3,802 of CAKQED010000012.1, forward strand.
TCCCTTCAAGATCCTCTTCAGTAAGGATCGGAAGGGGGTTCGTGCCTGGTGTCCCGAGCAGTGCGGCGAGGACCTCGTCTGTGATCGGGCCATGCACGGTATGCACCTCTGTCACGCCGCGGAGCCTCTCCGCCACCTGCTCCAGGAGGTCGAAGCGAGAGCGGCAGTTCAGGATGAGCCGCCAGCCGTCGCGGGCCAATGTCTCTGCCACTGCTCTTCCCACGCCGCGGGAGGCACCTGTAATAATCGCTGTTTTCATAATTTCCTTTCCGAAAAAAGCGGCTGCACGATGTGCAGCCGCTTTCTGTCCTGCCGCAGGACGTTCATCCTGCGATTGTGCTGTGTTTTCAATTCCGGATACTGTATCCTCGTTCATTATCTGAAGGACGGCAGATTCCAGTGGAAGTAGATCGCAAGGAAGCGGATCAGGACCGTCACGATCATGCTGACTACCGCGGCGATCATCGTGCTTCCGAAGGCACCCGCCGGGCGGGCGATGACGGACAGGCCGCAGTAGACGATCGCTCCGACGATGGCCGCGAAGCCATAGACTCGCTTCCGCATGATGAGCGGCATCTGCCCGGCGAAGATATCGCGGAGGATGCCACCACCGATGCCGGTGAGGACGCCGACGAAGCAGGCGAGGAACATATTTGCACCGTAGCCTGCATTGACCGCCGTACGACAGCCGACGACGACGAACGCGGCGAGGCCGACAGAATCGGCGACGTTCAGGATAAAGTTTGAGCGGATCCGGTTCCGGTCGATCTTATCCATATAGGTCCCGGTGGTCTGGCTGCGCTCGAAGATGAAATCGACGACGCAGGTGATGAAGGCGACTGTCACATAGACCGGCTTCGTGAACATCGCCGGCGGAATCTCGCCGAGGATAAGGTCACGGATCATACCGCCGCCGACGGCCGTCGCACAGCCGAGTACGATGGCACCGAAGATGTCCATCTTCCGATCCTTCGCGACCATGACACCGGAAATCGCAAAGGCCACCGTACCGATCATTTCGAGCATAAAGATCACATCATCAAAGCTCATCATCAGCTCAGCTTCAGTCGATCTCGTCCGGCAGCTCGAGGGTGTGCTCTCTGTTCAGCTTCTGGCAGAAAGCGACGAACTTGTCGAGCGGAACGTTCTGGATCTGCTTGTTGGAGCCACGTACGTTGATGGATACGGTGTTCTCCTCTGCCTCGTGATCACCGAGTACGAGGATGTACGGATCCTTGTAGTTCTTGAAGCCCTTGATCTTCGTCTTCATGTTCTTATCACTGTAGTCTGCCTCGACACGGATGCCTGCGTTCAGCAGAGCCTCCTCTACCTTCTTCGCGTAGGCGTTATGCTCCTCACGGATCGGAACGAGGGCTACCTGATACGGATTCAGCCAGAACGGGAAGTTCCCCTTGAAGTTCTCGATGATGATACCGATGAAACGCTCGAGGGAACCATAGATTGCACGGTGGATAACGACCGGCATCTGCTGTGTGCCGTCCTCTGCGGTGTAGTTCAGGCCGAAGTTGTGCGGAAGCTGGAAGTCGAGCTGAACTGTACCACACTGCCACTCACGACCGAGTGCATCCTTGATCTGAAGGTCGATCTTCGGGCCATAGAATGCGCCGTCGCCTTCATTGATCTCGTAGCCGCCCTCGCCATACTTCTCGTCGAGGATGGACTTGAGGGATGCCTCTGCACGATTCCAGACGTCGAGATCACCCATGAAATCATCTGGTCTGGTGGAGAGCTCTGCACGGTAGGTGACACCGAAGGTCTTGTAGATCTCGTCTGCGATAGAGATAACATCCGCGATCTCATCCTTGATCTGGGACTCCATCACGAAGGTATGGTCATCATCCTGACGGAACTCCTGTACACGGAAGAGACCGTTCATCTGACCGGACTTCTCCTTACGGTGCAGCACATCGTACTCAGAGTAACGGATCGGGAGCTCCTTATAGGAACGAAGCTTACGCTTGAAGGTGAGCATCGCGTTCGGGCAGTTCATCGGCTTCGCTGCCATGGTGTCGATGTTCTCACGGTTGTAAATGACAGAACCGGCCTGGATCTTCGCTACCTTCTTCTCGGCTGCCGCATCCTTATAGTCCTCGACCACGTTCTCGATATCCGCGTCTGCCGTGGTGTAACCATCGATACCCGGAACGATGAACATGTTGTTGAGATAATGTGCCCAGTGACCGGAAACGAGCCAGAGACGCTTGTTGTTTACGAGCGGCGCTGCGATCTCGGTGTAGCCATGGCGGCGCTGTACCTCACGGCTGTACTGAAGCAGTGCCTGGTACATCTGCCATCCACGTGGCAGCCAGTATGGCATACCTGGCGCAGTCTCGTTGAACATGAAGAGCTCGAGCTGCGCACCGATCTTCTTGTGGTCACGCTCACGCGCCTCCTCGATCATCTTTACGTGCTGCTTCAGCTCATCCTTCGTCGGGAATGCATACACATAGACACGCTGCATGTGGTCACGCTTTTCGTCGCCTCTCCAGTATGCTGCGGAACAGCTGTGAATCTGGTAAGCCGCGCTCATCAGCTCCTGTGAATTCTCTACGTGCGGTCCACGGCAGAGATCGACATAATCATCACCGGTATAGTAAACAGAGATGGTCTCGTCCTCCGGAAGCTCCTCGATCAGCTCGAGCTTAAACTTCTGATCCTTGAAGATCTCCTTCGCCTCGGCCTTCGAAACCTCCTTCCGTGTCCACGGCTCACGACGCTTGATGATCTCACGCATCTTGTTCTCGATGGCCTTGAAGTCCTCCTCACCGATGCTCTTGCCCTCCGGCAGTACGAAGTCATAGTAGCAGCCGTCCTCGATCTGAGGTCCGATGCCGTACTGTACTTCCTTACCATAGATCTCGATCACTGCCTTTGCGAGGATGTGTGCGAGGGAATGACGATACACCTGTAATAACTCTTCCTTTTCCATTTGTTTCTCCTTTGAATGTTTCAAAACCAGCCCTTTGGGTCGGCTGATTTCGTGTCTGGACAACCGGTCCAGTGCCACACAGCGAATCTCTGCCTTAAACAAAAACATCCCAATCAGCTCTTTCGAACTGATTGGGACGATAGATTCGCGGTTCCACCCAAATTGTCATCTTCCACATATCCTGTGGGCGAATGCTTCAGCACCTGCACAGATGACCACTCTTTCGACGGTAACGTAGTCAACGGGTCCGATTAAGGACCTCTCCGAGGTGGTGTTCATATTTATTTCCTCGACGCCTCGCAGCAACCGGCGTTTCTCTGTATCCGAAATCAAATACTACTGTCCTCTTCAACGATTTCTGTCTATTCAATTGACACAGCCATTGTAGGTTCGGCGTAGCGCTTTGTCAAGGGGCTGGCCGGGATTTTGCAGTCACATACGTTGCCGGCCCTCCGGGTGCCCCCTGTCAGGTACAGAGTGCCTTATTTCTCGATTTCCAGACGACCGTCGGCGATGCACTTTCCAGACTGACGGTCGAACAGCAGGATGTGGCTGCCGTGGATGTCGATGCCGGCCTGCTCACCGATCCTGTAGGCCGTGTTCCCGAAGATCACACCGGTCAGGAGATAGTCATCCTGCACGCAGAGCTTGAGCGTCGATTCCATACCGGTCGGCATGGCACCGAAGATCGTGGTCTGGAGCGCACCCTCCGGCTCGATGTCGATCGCCTCCGGACGGATGCCCAGCACGAGGTCGCGGTTTGTGAGGACCGGATCCTCGAGGATGGAGCTGTCCTCTTCGATGACCTTCTCGATATGGTACTTGAAGACCTCATCCTTGTTGCTCTTCTCGACGGCGTGCTTCTGCTTCAGGCGATCGATTTCTGCCTGCTTCTTCGCGGCAGTCTCCGCATCCCGCCGCGTGAACCACGTCGGAAGGTCGAGCGCTTCGTTCGGGATGAAGCGTGCCTGGATACCATGGAAGATTTCGACAGCGACGCTGCCGTCTGCACGCTGCTCGCCGGTGGCTTCTACGAAGTTGATGGACGGGTTACCGACGAAATCGGCCGCGAAGAGATTCGCCGGACGATTGTAGACCTCGAGCGGTGCGTCGTACTGCTGGAGGACACCGTTGTTGATGAGGCAGATCTTCGTCGCGAGGGTCATCGCTTCCATCTGATCATGGGTGACATAGACGAAGGTGGAGCCGGTCTCGAGGTGAAGTCGCTGAAGCTCGTAACGCATCTCGAGACGAAGCTTCGCATCAAGGTTACTGAGCGGCTCATCCATGAAGAGTACCTGTGGCTCCGGTGCGAGGGTACGGGCGATAGCGACACGCTGCTGCTGTCCACCGGAAAGCTCTGCCGGATAACGATCCATGAACATACCGATCTTGACGACACGGGAAACCTGACGTACACGGCTGTCGATCTCTTCATCCGTTAATTTCCGGACCGCCATGACGACGGTGCCGTTCTGTGTGACGTGGAAGCTCTCATCGAGGTCCTGTCCCTTTGCGGCGTAACCAGCCCGGATCTCTGCGAGCGTCTTCTCATAGCCGGCACGTGCCGCGTCGGCCGCCTGCTGCGGATCCGCCGCCTCATGAATCTTCAGGTTGAAGAGCTCCTTCGCGCTCATGATGGAGAGGCTGAAGGTATCGATGAGCTTCACGTAGGCCTTTTCGGTATCGAGCTTTCCATTCTTATCGCGGCAGTCCTCGATCTGGTCCTTTACCTTCTTGCCGCTCTTCAGCGCATGCATGAGATCGGAGCTGACCTTCGCCTTCACGTCGATCACGGGCAGCTCTTCTTTGATGTTTTTGAGGCCGAAGGAGATGTTCTGATACACGGTCATGTTCGGCCAGAGTGCATAGTTCTGGAAGAGGAAGCCGACCTTTCGTTTGTTGGCCGGAACATTGATGCCCTTATCCGAATCGAAGACGACGCGGTCACCGATTTTGATCTGACCCTCGGTCGGCGTCTCGAGGCCCGCAATCATACGAAGGATGGTGGTTTTTCCACAGCCGGAAGGACCCAGCAGCGTGACGAAGGCATTGTCCGGGATATCGAGACTGAGGTCATCGACACCGAAATAGTTTTTCCAGCGTTTGGTGATGTGTGTTAATGTGATGGACGGCATACTTAACCTCCTATTCCGTTATCAAGACTTGCTCCCGTCAGGATATTGACGAGGGTGTTAAACAGAAGAATCGTCATGATGAGGATCAGGTTGATCGCACTGGAGAAGGCGTACAGACCCATCTCATCGAAGTAATCCAGTGTCGTGGAGAGAATGAAGCCCTGGGTGCAGAGAAGCAGGAACAGGGACAGCTCACGAAGGCAGGTCATGAACGGCAGGGTATAGCCGCTGATGATGGAGCTCTTCTGAATCGGGATGATGATGTTCAGCATCCGCTTATGCCACGGGATATCCTGAATGATGGCAGCCTCTTCGATCTCACCGGAGAGCTGCAGCATCGAGTTCAGGGAGTTTCTGGAGGCGAACGGGATGTACTTGACGACACCCGCGATGATCAGCAGGGTGTAGGTGTTGAACAGATTCACATGCTGATTACTGAAAAGGATGAAGAACGCAGCGCCGACCGCGATGGATGGCATCAGGTACGGCAGGAAGGCGACATTGTTCACGTAGTTCGCCCACTTCGAGCGACGGTTCTTCGATACGGCGTAGCCGATCAGGGTGCCGATCGTACCGGCGATGAGTGCGCAGACGATGGCGAGGAACAGGGTACCCTTGAAGGCGTGCCAGATGGTCGGATTATAGAGGATACCGTGCTGGCCATACATACCATTCTCACTGACATTTTCATGCGTCAGCCACCACTTCGTGGTGAGGTTTGAGGTATCGTGCGTGTACAGGAAGCTGTAATCGCCCGGGTTCGGCAGGAAGGTCTCCAGCGCGAAAAGAAGGATCGGCCAGATGGAGGTGAAGAAGGTCAGCAGGATGAAGACCACGCCCATGATGTACTTTCCGGCTTTTCCGAGGTTGATCTTACTGAGCTGCCCGGACTTGCCGGTGACGGTCGTGTAGTTCGCACGGCCGGTGACGGAGGTCTGGTTCAGTCCGAGGATCAGGATGCCGAAGAGCATCATGATGATCGCGAGGATGCTGGCTTCACCGGTGTACTTCGAGTTCAGCGAGATGTACTTCGTCGACAGGGTCGTGAGGCCGAGGTAATGCGGTACCGGATAGGAGCCCATCGCGGATCCGAAGACGAGCAGGATCGTACTGAGGATCGCCGGTCGGATCATCGGCAGCGTCACGCGCTGCATGATCTTCCACTTCGGGGTATCGAGGATGGTTGCTGCTTCCTCGAGGTTCGCATCCATGTTTTTAAAGATACCACCGATCAGGATGTAGGCGAACGGTGCATAGTGAAGACCGAGTACCATGGCACTCGGGAAAGCGCCCAGGCAGAACCACTTCGGCATACAGATGCCGAACAGCGATGCGAGGAGGCCATCGGACGTACCGCAGACAGCATTGGAATTAAACATATGCTGCCATACGACGGCGAGAGTCCACTGTGGCATGATGTACGGGAAAATGAAAATCGAGCTTAGATACTTTTTGTAGCGCATGTTAGTTCTCGTCACCAGGAAGGCGAAAAAACCACCATACAGGATGGAAATCACACAGGTCATGACCGAGAGAATCACGGTATTGATGAGTGGTTTCCAGAGATTGGTCATTGCAAGACGGCTCGTAAAAAGATCGACATAGTTCGCGACGCTGTAGCCGGAGGCCTTTCCAGTGAGATGTGCGTCGATGGTGCCCGGATGGATCTGGAAGGTGTCACGGACGATAGCGACGATCGGGGCTACCGTACTGAAGGTGAGCACGATACCGAAGACGAGCAGGATGATGTTCTGCGGCTTCGAAAAGAAGGTGACGATCTTATTACGGAGTATGGCTTTCGTATCACGTGTACCGGATGCAGTCGTTTCCATAGATAATTCCTCCGTTCTTAAAACCGACCGGGGAGTCATGAGCTCCCCGGCCGAAAAATCAGTTCATATAATGCGCTTTTACTTCGCGTCTGCGTACTTGGTCAGGGTCTCGATCCAGCTGCCGACACCGAATGCAGCGTCTGCGCAGTACTCCGGATCCTCGAGTACGAGCTCGCCGGTGGTGGTCCACCAGTCATAGCCACGGTCATCCTTTGCAGGGTAAGCATCTTCGCCAGCGTCGTTATATCCGCCCTTTGCGTGGTTATAGGTCGCCTCGATCTGCTCTGCAACCTTCGGGTTCGAGCTGTAACCGCCCATGTCCTTGCCCCATGCACTGAAGCCATCCTCTGTACATGTCATGTAGGATATAAATGCACATGCGGTCCATGGAAGCGGGCTGTTCTTCGTCAGGAAGAGGTAGTGGTTGTAGCCGTAGCCGCCGATGCCCTTATAACCATCCTGGTATGCAGCTACCTTGATGTTGTTGACGGAAACCGTTGCGGATTCCTCTACAGAACGAAGCTTTGAGTAAACGAGGAGACCGGACTGATCCTTCGCGGACTTGTCTACGAGGGTGTTGCAGATCGGGCCATCATCGGTCTGTGCGTTGTAATTCTCTACCCAGAGCTTGATCCATGCGAGGGCGTACTTGCCGTTCTCGCCGAGGCCGAAATCATCTGCATCCGAAGCGACTTCCTGGATGGTCGGATCGAAGTAAGCCTTGTGCTCATCATCGAGTGCATCGTAGGCATCCTTCAGCATGCCGGCGTACTTATCCTCGGTCAGCATGTACAGGAAGTTCTTGCCGACGAGCTCGGAATCGATGTCCATGTACAGCGGGTGCTGATCCTTATAAATGAAATCCCAGCAGTTCTTAAACTCAGCGGAGCCGGTTGCGTTATACATAAAGACCTTATTCAGTGTCTGCAGTGGCAGGTAGCCGCTGTAAGCATCCGCAGTGGTGCCGTTGGCCTCTGCCCACTCCTTCGGGATGAAGGTCTTCAGGATATCGGTATCGACCATCTTACTCTTGATCTGGTTACCATCCTGGATGAGGGTCATCGCGAAGGTGCCGCTGTCCTTCAGAGAATCGGCGGTGAGCTGCTCGAAAATCTTGTTGTTCTTCGGCTGCTGCCACTCGAACTCCATATTGTAGTTCGGATCGATGGTCTGCAGGTAAGCGATGAAGAGCGGAAGTGCGGACTTACCACGGGAGGAGTTACCGACGCCGTAGAAGGTCTTGCCGTTCGACTCCTCGATGGCCTTCTTTGCGAGCTCCTCCATGGACATCCCTTCGGCTTCCTTGATGATGGCATCGATGCCGGTCAGGTTTTCTTCCTTCGGAGCCTCGGTTTCCGCCGGCTGTGCTGCCTGGGTCTCTGCTGGCTTGTCCGCGGCAGCGGCTGCCGTGGTAGCTGTAGTGTTGTTCGATGAAGATCCGCATGCGGCCAGCATGGAAACCGCCATCGATGCAGTCAGTAGTAACGAGATGAGTTTACGTTTTCTCATAAATGTGCCTCCCTTATGGTTTCACGATCGGCTCTCCATATGCTCTGAAGAGCTTTCTTTACTTGATGAGTCTAGTATAGAAATTTTTTTGCAAAACAAAAACGCGGTAAAAATGATATTTAGACGGTCATTTCTGACATCTTTTTATCATTTATCCGCGTTTTCGTGTGCAGTATGCACATATTTCGGAGGCCTGGCTTCCTATGGGACAGCTCAGGACTTTTCTGTTTCTTTTGTTCAGCCGCTTCCATCCTCGCACCAGCATGCGCTTAAGAGCCTGTCAGCCTGCCTGGTAATCCGACGGTGTCATCCCGGTCAGTTTTTTAAAGGTACTGGAAAAGTAGGCGATGTCGTGGTAGCCGACCATCTCGCAGACCTCATAGACCTTATAGCGCACATCCCGGAGGAGGCGCATCGCTGTCCGCATACGATAGCAGGTGATATAGCTGTTGATACTCTGTCCGGTGTCCTTCTTAAAGAGACGGCTGAGGTGCCCCTCGGATACGCCGATCGCTTCGGCGATGCGCGTAATGCTGATGGCATCCTCATTATAGTGATCTGCGATGTATCCGATGGCACTCTGCACATAACGATGCATCTCCGGGCCCGCGTCCTTCAGTGGCAGAAGCTCCGCGTCCTTCGGTGATGCCGTGTGCTGCCCGTGCAGGATCGCCTCCCCGAGGATCTTCTTTACGACCGCTTCGAGCTGCCCATCCTCGAAGGGCTTCAGCAGATAATCCGAGGCCTGCAGGCGTACGGCCTGCTGCGCATAGCTGAAGTCACTGTAGGCTGTGAGGAAAATGACCTTTACATCCAGCTTTTCTTCGCGAAGTGTCCGTACGAGCTCGATGCCGTCCATCTTCGGCATGCGGATATCCGTGACGATCAGCAACGGATGCAGTGTGCGCGCCAGTGCGAGGGCCTCCTCTCCGTTTTTCGCCTGACCGACGACCTCGCAGCCGACACTTTTCCAGTCGGTCCCCTGAACGATGCCCTCCCGGACGAACTTTTCGTCATCGACGACGAGTACAGGTATCATGTTACACCTCCATTTATTTCGTATACGGCAGGCGGAGAATGACATCCGTACCGCCCTCCGGCAGCCGTGCGATATCGATGCCGTACTGCGGACCATAATTCAGCCGGATGATCGAATCCACGTTTGCGAAACCGATATGCCCGCTCAGCAGTTTCCCATCATGCTTCTTCACCATCTCGATGAAGGCATCCTCGATGCCACAGCCGTTATCCATCACATGGACCTCAAGCTCCTCTTCTACCCGGCGGGCGGTGACCTTCACGAGTCCATCCTCAACGCCCTCGAGGCCATGGATGATGGCATTTTCGACGATCGGCTGCAGCATCAGCTTCGGCACCATGCAGCTCATCAGCTCCTCCGGGACCTCGACCTCGAAGCTGAAGGAGTCGTCGAAGCGCAGCTCCTGGATATTGCAGTAGCTTTCGAGCAGCTCGAGCTCCTCCTGCAGCGTTTCGAACTCGCGCCCCGAGATGCTTCGGCGGAGGATCTTCGCGAGATCCGAGCTGAGTGTGACGATTTCCGGCACCTGATGGGCCTTCGCCACCCACTTGATGGTGTCAAGCGTGTTATAGAGGAAGTGCGGATTCAGCTGTGCCTGCATCATCCGCATCTCGTTTTCGTTGAGATGCTTCTGCTGCTGCACCCGCTCTTCCATGTTCCGGCGGATCCGAACCGTCGTTTTGTTGAAGCCATCGGCGAGCTGTCCGAGCTCGTCATCCCGCGGAAGTTCCACATGGGCGCTCAGATCTCCATGGCGCAGGGCCCGCATGCCGTCACTCAGCTTCTGGATCGGCTGGGCGAGGAAATTCGATACATAGCCGGACAGCGTGAGACTCCCGATGAGTACCAGTACCGTGATGATCAGCAGCATCATGAACATCATACGGAAGATGTCCTCGCTGAGTGCCGGCGGCGTCATGTAGACGAGCGTCAGCCCAGTGTCGCCGACAGCGGTCGCATAGAGATTGTCGGCGAATGTCTCATTCAGGCGCCGGCCCTCCAGACGGTTCGTCCGGAAAAGCTGAAGGTTCGCCCCGGAAGCGAGGTTCCCGCCGGCATAAATCGGCTCCCAGTAAGCATTCAACAGGAGGACGCCCTCGTTGCCGTTATAGCTCTCCTTCAGTATGTTTTCGAAATCGCTCTGATCGATCGTCACGATGACGTAGCCGGCATTGACATTGATCTTACGACCGATCTGAAGACTCGTTTCCCGGGTGTAGATGCCATCGTAGTTCAGGACGTAGGCTGTCGCCTCCGGTTGCGTCTCGAGGCGGGCGATGATGCCGAAATCAGACGGCAGGGTCTTCGACACTGTACCGCGATCCGTCGTGTAGATACGCTTTTCGCCGGTGTAGATATCGACCGTCGAGAAAGGACGGATCGCCTGTGTTTCACGGTAGAGGGCCGCATAGATGTTCGAGGACGAAACGGTACCCTGGGCCAATGCTTTCTGAATATCTGCATCGTCCGCAATCTGCGTGATGACCTCCTCCACGGTCGAGAAGTGCTCCTCAAGACGCTGCTCGATCAGCTGCTGCTTCCCGAGGTCCTGGGTCGCGAACTCGCGGTGGACGCGCGTACGGAACATGCCGACGAGCAGCAGTCCGCTCAGGACGAGCGGAACGACGGATACCAGGGTGAAGTAGAACATCAGCTGGCGACGGTAGGACTTGTTGATGTACTCAAGCATAACGTTCCTCCCAGATCTGCCAGAAATCCTGCAGTACCTTCGTCTGCCGTTCACTGGCCTCCTCGATATCGAAGGCGAGGATACGCAGCCCTACGGTCTTGTCGTTCGTGGACAGGTCTGTACGGACCGAGCGCCGGAACAGCGGGGAAATCGTATAGCGCTGCACCGGATCGCTCAGGATGAAGTCGAGGAAGCGCTCGGCATTTTCCGGGTGCGGGGCGTTCTTCACGATGGCCGCACCATCCGGAACCGCGGAGGTGCCCTCCGTCGGATAGCTGATGCCGACATCACTGCCACGCGCGATCTCCTTCAGCGCACTCTCCTCGAGGGTGATGCCCACCAGCCGGTCACCGTTGGCGACCTCCGTGAGTACCTCTCCGGAGCCCTTTGCGAGATGCCCGTCGAGGTCATCGCAGAACTTCGTGAGGATTTCCTCCTCTGGAAGCTGCGTCGCATCCTTCATGGTTTCGAGTATCGTGTAGCTCGTGCCGGACATGGATGGATCCGCAAAGCTGATACTGCCCTTCCAGCTGCCGTCGAGGAAGTCCTGCCAGCTGTGCGGTGCACTCTCCGGCTGCACGATCTTGCTGTTATAGATAAACACGATCGGAAGCTCGGTGAAAGGCGTCCAGTAGTGATCCGGTGAGAGATAGATCGGATCCAGCTTCGCTTCCAGCGGAGACTGATAAGGCTGAAAGCAGTCCTTATAGGCTTCCAGCATCTCGATGCCGCCGCCGAACATGACATCGACCTCATGCTTCGACGCGTTCTGCATATCCTGCAGATCCTCGAGCAGCTCGGTTGTGCCACTCGCACGGACCTCGACCCAGATGCCGGTGGATTCCTCGAACTCCTGGATGATCGGACGGTAGACCTCGGCTTTATGTGCCGTATAGATCGTCAGCTTCTGATCTTCTGGGATGTCGGCGAAAACCGGTGTATCCTCCGCGCCGCTGTGCCCGCAGGCACTGAGCGCGTTCAGTATAAGTGAGCCGGTTAAGAGCAGGCCGGCGCATATGTTCCGTCGTTTGTGCAGCTTTATCATGATTTTCACTTCCACTTTCTGATTATTTAACTATTATAATAGAAAAGCTGTAATTATTTCAGCGAAAATTAAGGATGATCAGAAATGGTGCAAGGTCCAATCCTGCTCCTTCGCTGAAATACTGCAGATAATCATCAGAAAATGGAGAACTTAAAATGAATAAAAAAGTTTATTTCGCAGGTTCGATCCGTGGCGGTCGTGAGGATGCCGCACTCTACCGGGACATCATCAAACATATTCAGGAGACGGACATCGTACTCACCGAGCATATCGGCGCGACGGATCTCAATGCACGCGAGCAGGGGGTCAAGGATCAGGACATCTATAACCAGGATATGACCTGGCTTCGCACCTCCGATCTCCTCATCGCAGAGTGCACCCGTCCGTCCCTTGGCGTCGGCTATGAGCTCTGTGCCGGCGAACACTACGGAAAGCCATGCTATATCTTCTACCGCCCGTCCGAGACACAGCTCAGTGCGATGCTCCGCGGTGACGCGTATTTCCATGTCGATACCTACGAAACGAAAGAAGAGCTGTTCCGGAAGCTGGACGCGATTCTTCGGGAGGCCTGAACGGTGAACATCGATCGAATGCATGTCAAAGAGGCCTTTAAAGCCTATGTATCAGATTATGACCTTAGCGATGTGAAGGTGAAGCTGAAGGTAGACCACACCTACCGGGTCGCTGCGATGTGCGATGCAATCACGGAAGATCTCGGACTGTCTGCCGCTGACCGTGACCTCGCCTGGCTGAGCGGCATGCTCCATGACATTGGTCGCTTCGAGCAGCTCCGCCAGTATCATACCTTTCAGGACCGCCTGTCCTGTAATCATGCGATGCTGAGCGCGGATATCCTCTTCCATGACGGAAAGCTCCGTCTCTTCGTGGACGGCGCAGAGGAGGATGAGCTTGCGCTCCTCGAAAAAACGATACGCCTCCACAACGTGTATCGCCTTCCGGAAGATCTCAGTGCACGCGAGTACCGCTTCGCCACCATCCTGCGGGATGCAGATAAAATCGACATCCTGCGTGTGAACTGCGAAACACCACGCAGCGAGATCTATGATCTCCCGGAGGAAGCCTTCCGTACTGCGTCTATCACCGATCAGGTGTACGATGACGTGATGCATGCGCGCAATGTCGACCGCGCGTACTCTCGCACTGCCATCGACTTCATGATCGGCCACATGGCCTTCGTCTTCGGCCTCGTCTATACCGAGAGTTTCCGCCAGGTACGCGCACAGGGCTACCTCGACCAGATGCTGCGCTTCCAGAGTGACAATGCAGACACCAGCGAAAAACTGAAGCACATCCGCCAGGCGATCACACAGTTCATCGAGCGCCGATTGCTCAATGACCGCCAGGAATACGACACCCCGATCGGGAAGGTCTGTATGTCGCGGGAAGAACACGAAGACTACATGGAAAAGCAGGAACGATATTCCTGAAGAGTCAAAAAAAAGACCACCGAGAACGAAATCTCGATGGTCTATCAATCGTCGGGGTGACAAGATTCGAACTTGCGACCCCCTGGTCCCAAACCAGGTGCTCTAGCCAAACTGAGCCACACCCCGATATGCTTTTCTCAAGTGACTTGTATACTATACTTAATTCAGGCAATGTTGTCAACTGATTTTTGACTTTTTTCAGTTACAGTGATTTTTAACGTGTAGCAGTTCAAGCAGGGGACCCGGAGGGGCGGTCTCGGAGTACTGTGCCTCCGTTGCCGCCCCTCCGGGTCCCCTGCACATCGGGAATCGTAAGAAAATCTGACAGAAAACAGGAATCTGTTTATATTTACGCTCTTTTTTCGTAAATTGTGCTTTATTTTTATTACGAAAATGTTTGAAAACTGTATAAAAATCTTAAGAAATGTGCTATAAAAGGTTTAGAAATTTGAGGTCACTGGTCTGGTGACGCATTTTCAATCTAATTTGAGAGGTATATGATGATGAAGATGACAAAGAAGATCGCTGCTATGGTGATGACTGGCGCACTGGTTGCTGCTATGTCCGTTCCTGCATTCGCTGGTGTTGCTTCCTATGACATCGGTTCCTTAAATGCAAAGAACGCTTACTCCTATGCTGCTGCTGATTATGCAAACGCTATTCACGAGGCTGCTGTAGCTCAGGCTGCTGTTGATCCAGCTGCTCCTGTAGTTGTTGCTGCTATGGATGGCACTCAGATTGTTTACGCTAACTACTCTGAGTATGCTGCTGCCATGGCTAACCTCGCTCGTGAGGCTTTCGCTGCACAGGGCATCGACAACGCAGCTGCTTTAGGCTACGGTGTAAACTGATCATCAGCACATACAACTGAATAAATGAACGAATCCCCGGACCGTATTTCGGTTCGGGGATTTTTTCAGCAAAAGAGCCACCCGTCTGACAGGTGGCTCTCTCACGCTACAAGCAGAATATGATAGAAGTACCGCGACAGATCGTCGTACGCATGTACAGCGGACGGTATTACAGCAGGGTTGTGATGATAAAGGCGGTGATTGGCAGGGTCAGGATACTGAGCAGGGTGGACAGGATGACGGCACCGGCGACCTTCTCTTCATCATAGTGGAACTGCACGGCGAAAACCGTACTGATGGCGGCGCACGGACAGGCTTCGAGCAGCAGGACGACCTCGGAGGCCATGCCGAAGCTGATATGCAGGAAGCCATAAATCAGCAGGCATACCGCCGGAATCAGTAGCAGGCGAATGCCGATGATGGCGAGAACGGCTCTGTCGCGGATCACCTTCGAAAGATCAGAGCCTGCGAGTATCATACCGGTGATCATCATACTGATCGGAGTGTTCAGCCCACCAATCTGTGAAATCGGCTGATGGATCAGTTCAGGTACAGGAATCTGGAAAAGATAGATCACAAGGCCGACGACTACTGCAATCATAGCAGGAGAACGGACGATCGTGTTCACTACCTTTTTCGCGTCGGTCTGACCGGAGACTCTCGCATAGCCATAGGTCCAGATCAGAATGTTAAAGACGGTGTTGTAGCTGCTGGCATACAGGAGACCTTCGTTTCCGAACAGTGCCTGAATCAGCGGGAAGCCCATATAGCCGGCATTGGAAAATATCATCGCAAATTCGAAAATCGCCCGATTATCCTTTCCCATTCGTCGAGCGACCAGCACAGCGATGACGAGACCGATCATGATCAGAATAAAGGAATGGATAAACGCTAGGACGATCCCGTGAAAAACCTCTGCATCAAATTCTGCGATATAGGAATTCACGATCATGCAGGGTACGACGATCGATACCAGCAGACTGGAGAAGTGATGTCGCGCTTCCGGTGTCAGTACCTTCGCTTTGATCGCGAAATATCCTGTCATAATCAGCATAAAAAAGACGACGACCTGGCGGGCCGAGATGAGTGCCAGTTCCATGAATCCTCCCTTATATGTACAAAAAAGGTGGCTGACGCATCCATCGTGGATGTTCACTGCACATTGAGGGGGACCGTCAGGCGAAGGCCTTCCGGCGTTTGCTTGACGGACAACCAGTCTGCAGCTTTCATCAGATGAGATGTGTGCCACCAGTTTCTATATTGCGTCACGAATGAACTACGCGGCCGAAATAGAAAGCGTATAGCTTCTAGCCGGTACAGCGCTGTCTGTTTCTGGTGCCGTGGTAGCGCTTACATGATACACCGCCTGTGCACCTGAATCAAGGTAGATTGTTTCATGGCTTCCATGTTCTGTAGTTTTTTCACTTCCTTCACCGAAGAAATTTGTCAGCATCGGACGAAGCATGACCTCCTCCACCCCCAGTGCGGACATGTCCACCGTGATCTGCTTCACACGTTCCGGCGTGGTCGTCACGTGCACCTCGACGGCGACCGGTGCATCCTGCTGCAGGATGTACAGTGCGGCAGTATAGATTTCGCAGCCGTCTGCATCACTTTTTCCGGTATCCGTCAGGCGCGTGCCGAGCTGCTGCTCGATCGCCGGGATCCCTGTGCCGGCTGGCCAGGCATCCACCTGCGGCTGGAAGGCACCTGCAGCACGGACGTCCATCGGCGTCGCCTCCACTTCTGTTCGGAAGCGGCCACTCTTCTCCCGCATCAGCCCCTGCACGGTATCCCCGACGATGGCCGCTGCCTTCGCGAGCTCCTCCATCTCCGGAGCATCGCCCTCATCCTTCGATGACGGAAGACGGTTTCCTGTCTGTTCACTTTCGCCACGCTTCGGTTCAGTGCCGGCACTTTCCGTGTTTCTGTCTTCACGAGAGGCATCCGCGACACCCTCCTGCAGGAGCATCGCCGCCGGGATGCCATCCATGCTGAACGCCGTATGATCCGACAGCTTATCCATGCGCATCGTCGCCTTCTGCCCGCTCATCCGCTTCACCGATTTCACGAGCCGGTCCGTGAGTGGATTTTCATGGCCGTTGCTCACGGCGATTTGAAAGGCGCCGGCATCTGTATGGCCCAGGTCGCCGACCTGGATGTCGGCGACCACCCGTGCTTTCTCTTCGTCCGGGAGGCTCTTGAGGTAGTCTCGTGCCCCCGTCCGCACATCCGCATCTCCGTTAAATGCGATATAACGAAGCTCGACGGCACTCTTCTGTTTCTGTGTCTGCTCTGAAACGGCCTTCAGTACCACGAGTCCGGCCGCATTTCGCTCCCCTTCCGGTGTATAGAGCGCTGTGGACAGCACCACGATGTCCGCAGCGGTCGGATCTGTAGCGCCCTGCTGGATCGCGAGGAGCGTATAACCGTCGCCCGTCTCCGGGATCGTGTCGGCCCCGCTCTGATAAGCGGTCGTCACGGCCTTTTTATAGTCCGAGGCATCGAGGCGGAGCTGATGATAGACGATGCGCGGTGCGAGCAGGCCGATCCCGAGGAGGAGCGCCCGCACACCATCGCGCCGGGCCTTCGTATCCTTATAGAGGATGGCATGCAGGAACTGCATCGCCGCGAAAATCAGCACCAGTACGCCGATGACATAGATAAACAGAAACACGAGATCCAGCGGATCCCGTAGCATGTAGGCAATCTTCATAAAACCTGTCTTTCCCTTATGGTGCCCTGAGGGGCGTTTCATCGGACATAAAAGCCCTTGCAGTCCGGATGCGTCCGTCGGCAAAGGCTTTTACGGTCGATCATTCATTACTTCTGCATGTTCTTCAGGGCTTCCACCATCTCGACGTCGTCCTGCAGGACGCGGAAATTCGTGGTCACCGGATGCTCACCTGGCTTCGTGATCGTGATCTCGATCACCGAGCCCTCCGGGATCCCGGTCGAGACAAAATGCTGGACATAGGAGACCACCTTCGGGTGATCTGCCTGGAACTTCTTGAAAAGGCCTGCGACCTTCATCATCGCTGCTGGATTCATCATCTGTTTTTCCTCCGTTATCAATTTTTAATTATAGCTTTTCTTCTCGGAATCGAGCGTGAACCAGAAATCCACACCGGTCCGTGTATTCTTCACACCGCACTTCTGGTGGTGGGAATCCATGATGGCCTTGACGATACTGAGGCCGAGGCCACTGCCGCCATAGGAGCGGGTATGCGCCTTGTCCACCTTGAAGAACTTCTCCCAGATCTGCTGCAGGTCCTCCTCTGGAATCGGCTTGCCGGTGTTTGACACATGGATGGAAACCGTGCCATTCAGCGCCTTTTCGGAAAACAGGCTGATATTGTTCGGTTCCTGCAGATGGTTGAGCGCGTTGTTGAGGTAGTTTGTGATGACCTCCTCGATTTTAAATTCATCTGCCCATACCATCGTACCTTCCGGAATATCGATTTCAACATGTGCATCCTTCTGACGAATCAGAATCTCCGATTTCGTCACGACGCCATGGACGACTTTCGAGATATCGAAGAGTGAAAAATCCGGCAGGTCTTTTCCCTGCTCGATGGAGCTCAGGTTCATAAGCTCATGCACCATGACATTCATACGCTTCGCTTCATCCACGATGACACCACAGTAGTATTCCCGTGCCGCCGGATCGTCCGCAAGTCCCTCATTGAGTCCCTCCGCGTAGCCCTGGATCAGCGCGATCGGCGTCTTCAGCTCGTGGGAGACATTGGCGATAAACTCCTGCTGGCGCGCCGCGATCTTCGTTTTGTTCTGAACATCCGACTGTAGTTCGTTATTTGCAGTTTTGAGCTCAGCGATGGCGCTCTCCAGTTTATCAGACATCACATTCATAGAATTACCGAGTACACCGATTTCATCACAGCGGCAGCCGGTATAACGTGTTGTGAAGTCCAGTCTCGACATCTTCTCACTCAGGCTGGCGATCTCGTTGATCGGCTTTGAGATTTCACGACTCATGAAGTAAACGATGATGGAGCCGATCACCATCGCACAGATGCCGATGATCAGGAGGAAACGGTTAAAGAAGGATACCGACTCGCGCAGGCTGGAAATCGGCATCGACATAATAAATGTCGTCGTATTATCCGAAAAGTATCCCCAGCTCTCTATGTAGAGGTTTCCACTGTTCTGGTCGCGGTTTCGCTCGATGATATAATTATCAAAGCTCGCAAGGATCTTTCCCTTCTCACCGAAACGGTTTCCGAAAATATACCGATTCAGCTTCTGGGACTGACGATTCAAATCGCCGAAGGTCGAGAATACCCGATCCGTCTGCGTGTCAATGATGATGACGCTGACATTACTCGTCTCTGAGAGTGACTTCAGATACGTTGTCGCCGGTGTTTCTGTTTGAGGATTCGAGGTATCGTAGTTGCTCGGAAACAGCTGATCAACGCTGTCGTCCGTATCCGTGCTGCTTCCCAGCATTGCATCGAGGGTCGTGTAGGCATTCTCGAGGGTACTGACCTTCTGCATCGTGTAGGAGCCTTCCAGCAGGAAGGAATTTGCCAGCAGGATGGCGATAAACAGCACCGCAATCAGCCCCATGAAGATGAAGGTGAAGCGCCATTTGATACTGCTTTTAAAACGATTCTGCTTTTTCATGCCTTTTCTTCCACTTCGAACTTATAGCCCATGCCCCAGACGGTCTTGATATAATCGCCCTTCGTACCCATCTTCGCGCGCAGCTTCTTCACATGCGTGTCGATCGTCCGGGCATCACCGAAATAATCATAGTTCCAGACGTTATTGAGAATCTTTTCACGGGACAGCGCGATGCCCTTGTTTTCGATGAAGTAGAGCAGAAGCTCATACTCCTTGAAGCTGAGCTCGATTTCCTTTCCATCGATCTTCACGGAGTGTGCCGACTTATCGACCTCGATACCACCGACACGTACGACCTCATCCTGGTTCACGCCGGAGCGGCGAAGGATCGCCTCGACACGGGCCACCAGGATCTTCGGTGAAAACGGCTTCGAGATATACTCATCGGCACCGTACTCGAAGCCCTTCAGCTCGTCCGTCTCCTCCGTGCGCGCCGTCAACATGATGACCGGCACCTTACTGTGCTCCCGTACGGTTTTCAGCACCTCCCAGCCATCCATCTTCGGCATCATCACATCGAGGATGATGAGTGCGATCTCCTTATCTGCGAAAAAAACGTCGATCGCTTCCTCGCCGTCACCGGCCTCCACGGTCTCATAGCCCTTGATCTTCAGGAAATCG
Source organism: uncultured Oribacterium sp. (assembly GCA_934229835.1). Classification (GTDB taxonomy): domain Bacteria; phylum Bacillota; class Clostridia; order Lachnospirales; family Lachnospiraceae; genus Oribacterium. The sequence goes on from CAKQED010000012.1 coordinate 23,569, forward strand.
GAAATCAGCTTCCGCATCCGCTCTTCATCATCGACGACCAGTACTTTTAATCTATCCATCTTCCTACCTCTTACTATTTCATGCACGCGTGTTCTGCGCCTTCGGCGCGCGCATCCGTCTCCGTCTCAGGGAGCGTGATGCCGGTGATGCTTCCGCCATGGTTCAGCTCCTTCGTCTCCGGAAAATCTCTGGAAGCGAGCGCACCCAGCCATCGTGCTTCGGCTTCACATCTGACAGCCCGTCCAGCAGAAAGCGGCTCGGGCTGCATTTTTTAGCATAGCGACTCTCTGTGAAATAAATGTGAAGTTCTTTCTTCGCCCGCGTACAGGCAACATAAAAGGCCCGTCGCTCCTCCTCGATCTGCGCCGCTGTGACCGCCTTCGTATACGGTGTCACGCCCTCCGTCGCGTCGATGATATGGACGATATCGAACTCCAGCCCCTTACTGCCATGGAAGGTCATGAGCCGTACACCGCGCCCCGCCTCGTTTCGGACAGCTGCCCGCTTTAGCTCCTCCCCGTAGTTCTCCGCATAGGTAAGCCACTTCCGCTTATCCGGCTCCTGCCGCGCGGACAGCTCCAGCGCATCCATTATAGCATGAACGCCGTCGAGCTCCGTATGATTTTCGCGGGCCCGATCCTCCAGGTAGCTGATATACCCCACGCGCAGGCCAATGTAGATGACCGCAGCTTCGGATGGCAGGGCACGGATGGCCTTTAAATCCTCTACGAAGCGGTCGAGAATCACGTCCATCCCGCGTTTATCGCGGTAGTAGCGCCGGAGCTTCTCGAAATCCATCGCCCGATCCCGGACGGCCTCCCGCGAGATATAGCGGTTCGGCTTATTCATGATACGGATGAAGTCCCGGCGGGTGCCCATACCGAGGGCGAGCCGGATATAGGCGAGGATGTCCTGTGCCACCGTACTGTCATAGAGATTTTTCGTATGATCTCGCGTCGTATACGGAAGCTGCAGTCGTACAAATTCGGAGATCAGCGGACGCGCAAGGGTCTGGGTACGGAACAGAACGGCGATCCGCTCCGGCGGAATCCCGCGCGCGAGCTCCTCCCGGATATTCTTCAGCACGAGCGCATACTCCTGCAGCGTGTCGGGCACCTGATAACGCAGTGCGCGTCCACCCGGCCCCTGTACGGCTGTGATTTCCTTCGGGAAGCGATGTTCGTTCCGGGCGATGACCTGCGCCGAAAATGTGACGATTTCCTCGTGCGAACGATAGTTATTGGAAAGTGTGATGCGTGCGGCTCCTGGATAATCGCGCTCGAAGCCGAGCATGATGCCGGGATCCGAGCCCCGAAAGGCGTAGATCGACTGGTCGTCATCCCCGACGATGAAGAGATTGTTTTCCGGCAGGGCGAGCATACGCACGATTTCATACTGGAGAGGACTGATATCCTGGAATTCATCTACGAGCAGATACTTGTACTTCTCCTGCCAGCGCCGAAGTTCCGCCGGCTCGTCGCGGAAGAGCTGACGACAGCGAAGCAGCATATCATCGAAGTCCACGAGGCGCTGCTGCCCCAGGCTCTCCTGGTAACGCATCATAATGGCCGTGAACTGCTCATTCGAGAGCAGATTCGAATCATATTCCGAGAGCAGCTTTCCACTTCCCTTGAAACGGGAAATCTCGCCGATCAGAAGGCGCAGAAAGTCCTGATCATAGCTGCAGTCGATGCCGAGGGCCTCGGTGATTTCACGCAGCATCTGCGACTGCGTCCGTTCGCTCAGGATGTTTTTATACGAAAAGTGATAGCGGATGCGGAGGATGAAGAAAAAGATCGAGTGGAAGGTGCCGAAGTTCACCTGACCGCCGGCATCGCGCAGGCTGCCCGGGAGGCGCGCATCCTCACCGGACGAAAAGGCCGGACGATGCCCGGCTTCTGCTTCGTAGGCGTCCCCCAGCCGCTGCTTCAGCTGCTCCTCGAGGTAGAGCTTCCGAAAGCGACTCTCCATCTCGAGGGCCGCGGCCTTCGTGAAGGTGATGACGAGGATGTCCTCCGGGCGCACGCCGCTCCGGATCAGCTGCAGGATGCGGTGCGTGATCACCGTCGTTTTCCCGGAGCCTGGTCCGGCCAGCACCATCGCCGGCCCGTCTCTATGTTCGATTGCCCGTTTCTGATCGATAGAAAAACCCATGGCAGTATTCTACCATGGGTTTCTGAAATCTCCTATAGTCGTTCAAACGACCATATTTTCTGCAGCTATATGTGGATGCGATACGCATATCAGCGTATGCAACGGACACATCTGCCGCACGTGTCGCTCCGATATATGGAGCGATATGTCTTACGCCTCGAGGCGACGGATGCCCTCCGCGATACGCTGGAGGGACTCCTCCTTACCGAGGACCTCCATGATCTCGGTCGCACCGGCCGGGGTCATCTGACGACCGGAAAGGGCGATACGGATCGGCCACATGACGAAGCCGGTCTTGTATCCCTTCTCCTTACCATATGCGGAAAGCAGCTCGAACAGTGCGTCGTTGGAGAAATCCTCCTGCGCGCTGAGAAGCGGCTGCACCTCACGGAGAAGCGCGAGTGAATTCTCGAGGGTCGTCTTCGACTTCTTATTCACATAGAGATCTGTGCTGTACTCCGGAAGGGTCTCGAAGAAGCCGATCATTTCCTCGTTGATGTCCGGGAAGATCTCGATACGGGTCTTCACCATGGTCGCGATGTGACGGAGATCGAGCGGCTTCGTGATGATCTTCTGGATATATGGAAGCGCACGCTCGTAATACGAATCGAAATCCATCGCCTTGATGTACTCGCCATCCATCCAGCGCAGCTTCTCCATGTCGAAGACCGCCGGGCTCTTCGAGATACGGTGATAGTCGAACTTCTCGATGAGGTCCTGGAGGGACATGATCTCCTCGTTATCCTCCGGAGACCAGCCGAGGAGGGCGACGAAGTTCACGACGGCCTCGGCCACGAAGCCCTGATCGATCAGGTCCTCGAAGGAGGCATGACCGGAACGCTTGCTGAGCTTCTTGTGATTTTCATCCGTAATCAGCGGACAGTGCACATACTTCGGAATCTCCCAGCCGAAGGCCTCATAGAGACGATTGTACTTCGGGCTCGAGCTCAGATACTCGTTGCCACGAACGACGTGGGTGATGCCCATCAGATGATCGTCGACGACATTGGCGAAATTATAGGTCGGATAGCCGTCGGACTTGATGAGAACCATGTCATCGAGCTCGGCGTTATCGACGGTGACGTCTCCGTAGAGCTCGTCGTGGAAGGTCGTCGTGCCCTCGGTCGGGTTGTTCTGACGGATGACATATGGCATGCCAGCAGCGAGGTTTGCCTCGATTTCCTCCTTTGAGAGGGAGAGACAGTGCTTATCATAGTGCATGATCTCTTCGCCGTTGACCACGGTCTTCAGCGACTCCAGGCGCTCCTTCGTGCAGAAGCAGTAGTATGCCTTGCCCTCATCGACGAGCTGCTTCGCATACTGCATATAGATGCCCTGTGCACGACGCTCGGACTGCACGTACGGACCGCAGTCGCCCGGCTTATCCGGGGACTCATCCGGGATCAGGCCGGTATCGGCGAGGGTTTCATTGATAAGTTCGACAGCACCCTCAACGAAGCGCTCCTGGTCCGTATCCTCGATACGGAGAAGGAAGTCACCACCCTCATGCTTCGCGATGAGGTAGGCGTAGAGTGCGGTACGAAGGTTACCTACATGCATCCTTCCGGTCGGGGAAGGTGCATATCTTGTTCTGATCTTCATAATATAGAACTCCTTAGTCTCTCAGATCCTGTGGACGCATGGTGAGATTGATACGGCCCATCTTGTCGATCTCCTGAACCTTGACGGTTACTTCGTCGCCGATGTTGACCACATCCTCTACCTTATCAACGCGACCATCGGCCAGCTTCGAGATGTGTACCATACCATCCTTGTTCGGGCTGAGCTGTACGAAGGCACCGAAGTTCATGATACGAACGACCTTACCGGTCAGTACCTGACCCGGCTCGATGTCGTTGACGATCGACTCGACGATCTTCTTCGCCTTCTCGAGCGCGTTCTTATCGATGCCGGAGATGGAAACCATACCGCTGTCGTCGATGTCGATCTTTGCACCGGTCTCGTCGATGATACCATTGATGGTCTTGCCCTGCTTACCGATAACATCACCGATCTTCTGCGGATCGATCTGCATGGTGATAATCTTCGGAGCGTACTCAGAAAGCTCTGCACGTGGTGCTGCGATGGCATCCTTCATAACGCCATCCATGATGACAAGACGTGCCTCGTGGGCTCTGTGGATCGCCTCCGTCACGATATCTCTGGTGAGACCGTGAATCTTGATATCCATCTGGATCGCGGTGATGCCCTCATGTGTACCGGTTACCTTGAAGTCCATGTCGCCGAAGAAGTCCTCGAGGCCCTGGATATCGGTCAGTACGATGTAGTCATCATCGGTATCACCGGTTACGAGACCGCAGCTGATACCGGCTACCGGCTCCTTGATCGGAACACCGGCTGCCATCAGAGACAGGCAGGATGCACAGGTCGAACCCATCGAAGTCGAACCATTGGACTCCATGGTCTCGGATACGGCACGGATCGCATATGGGAACTCCTCAACGGAAGGAAGAACCGGAATCAGTGCCCTCTCAGCGAGTGCGCCATGACCGATCTCACGACGTCCCGGTCCACGGCTGGCCTTCGCCTCACCTACAGAGTAGCCCGGGAAGTTATACTGGTGAAGGTAACGCTTCTCGGTGATGTACTCGTTGAGTCCCTCGACCTTCTGAACCTCGGAAAGAGGTGCCAGGGTGACGATATCGAGGATCTGGGTCTGTCCACGCTTGAACATCGCGGAGCCATGGACTCTCGGAATCAGATCCACCTCTGCCTCGAGCGGACGGATCTCCTCGATCTTACGACCATCCGGTCTCTTATGATCCTTCAGGATCATCTTACGAACGGTCTTCTTCTCATACTGATATATGGCATCCGGAAGCTGCTGAAGGGCATCCTCGTCATCCGCGAGTGCCTCCTCGAGCTTTCTGGTCACCTCCGCCATGTTGGCATCACGCTGCTGTTTATCATCGGTGAATACCGCGTTCTCCATCTCCGCCTCTGGAACGATGGACTTGATCTTATCGAAGAGCGCCTGCGGAACCGCATAGCTCTCGTACGGAGTCTTCTTCTTACCACACTCGGCGATAATGGAATCGAAGAAGCTGATGATCTGCTTGTTGATCTCATCTGCCTTGTAGATGGCCTCGATCATCTGATCATCGGAGATGCAGTTTGCACCGGCCTCGATCATGATCACCTTATCACGGGTGGAAGCAACGGTCAGGTTAAGATCGGATACGGTCTTCTCTGCGTTGGTCGGATTGATGATGAACTCACCGTTGATCATGCCGACCTGTGTGGAAGCGCATGGACCATCCCATGGAACGTTGGAAATCGCGGTCGCCAGGGAAGAACCAAGCATCGCAAGAAGCTCTGGTGAGCAGTCCTGATCGACGGACATCACGAGGTTGTCGAGCAGAACATCGTTACGGAAATCCTTCGGGAAGAGCGGTCTCATCGGACGATCGATGACACGGGAGGTGAGGATCGCATTATCGCTTGCGCGGCCCTCTCTCTTCTTAAATCCACCCGGGAACTGTCCTACAGCATACATCTTCTCCTCATACTCCACCTGGAGCGGGAAGAAATCGATACCGTCACGTGGCTGTGCCGATGCGGTACAGGTGGACAGAACGGTCGTATCACCATAGTGCATCAGTGCTGCACCGTTTGCCTGGGCGCAGACACGGCCGATATCGACGGTCAGTGTTCTGCCGGCGAGTTCCATTGAATAACTCTTGTACATTCGTACCTCCTTTTATATAGACAGGGAGGTCCAAAAACACTGATCAGGCTCCCTTTTCGTGCGGGTTGGGCTCCTGCTGAAAAACGGGCCTCATCAGTGGTCTCGGATACTTCCCTGTCGATGATTTCGATAAATCCATGTGCACGATCGCAGAAAGGCACATAGTCCATACGATTATAGTATAAAAAAAGGACGGAGAAAAGTATCTCCGCCCTTTTTCTTTATGAGTTTTAGATTACTTTCTGATGCCGAGCTTCTCGATGAGGGATCTGTAGCTGTCCAGATCGTTCTTCTGAAGGTAAGCAAGAAGGCCTCTTCTCTGACCAACCATCATGAGAAGACCACGTCTTGAGTGGTGATCCTTCGGGTTCTTCTTAAGGTGCTCAGTGAGCTCGTTAATACGTGCAGTCAGAATGGCGATCTGAACCTCTGGTGAACCTGTGTCACCAGCCTTACGGCCGTACTGCTCGATGATCGCTGTCTTCTTCTCCTTGGAAATCATGGTAAATCCTCCTGATGTTAAACTATGTCACGCATGGTGACGACTTACGTTAACAGAGCTGCCGGATGGAGTTCCGCGCAACCATGCCAACGCGCATACGAATGTACTTTAACAGAAGTGCCACGGCTTGTCAATCGCCCATTGAGCGAAATACCGTCTTTTTTCGTGTTATTTCAGCCTGCCCGGGTCGAGCTCCATCGGCCAGGCTGCCGTGGCTGCGACATCCTTCTGGAGCTGGGCCTTCAGCTCGTCGATCGAGGCGAACTTATGCTGGTCACGAAGCCGGGTCATAAACTCGACGCGGATCTTCTTTCCATACAGGTCGCCATGGTAATCGAGGATATAGGTCTCGATGGAGGTTGGATTATCGTCGGCGATGGTCGGGTTATTCCCGACGTTCGTCATGCCACGATACAGCTGCTGCCCGATCAGGACACGGGTGATGTAGACGCCCGGCTTCGGATTCAGCTTTCCTTCCTTCGGGAGGATATTCGCGGTCGGGAAGCCGATCGACGCGCCGATCTCCTTTCCGCGCATCACGGTGCCGCTCAGCGCTACATGACGGCCGAGCAGTTCGGCGGCCTTTTCGACATTGCCCTTCTCGATCTCCTCGCGGATGAAGCTGCTGGAGATCTCGCGCTCATGCCCGTTCTCATCGAGGACTTCCTTTTTCTGAATCACATGGACCGCGTAGCCGTACTTCGGTGCACGTGCTTCGAGGAGCGCGGCAGTTCCCTGTGCCTTATACCCGAAGGTACAGTCCGTGCCCACGACGATATCCGACGCGTGCATCCCCTCGACCAGGACGGTGCGCAGGAAATCCTCCGCAGAGACGCCCATGGTCTCCTGGTTCACAGGATAGGAAAAGACATAGTCGAAGCCGAGGTTCCGAAGGCGTGTCAGGTGCTCTTCGCTGCTCGAAATCGTATCCTGACGGACGCCGGTGAGGACGTCCTTCGGATTTGCACTGAAGGTCAGGAGCGCTGTTTTCCGGTGCTTCTCCTTCGCGATGCGGAACATGTTCTCGAAGATGAGCTGGTGCCCGAGATGACTGCCGTCAAACTTTCCGAAGGAAATGACCGCCGGCTCCGGGACATACATCGGTGGCTTCACGATACGGATCAGCTCGCCCCGCGCCTCATACCCGGCGATCTCCTCGATGGTCCGGCTGTCGGCGATCGAGAACTGACCGACACGTGTACGCTTCAGTGCAGACATCGCGGCACCACAGCCGAGCTTCTCCCCGATATCCTTGATCAGTGTACGGATATAGGTGCCCTTCGTGCAGGTGACGGTCATCCGTACGTATGGGAGGTCAATGCTGTCGACCGTGATGTCGTGGATGGTGATACGGTTCGGCTTCCGCTCGATGACCTTTCCCTGCCGGGCGAGGTCGTAGAGCTTCTGTCCGTTCACCTTTTTCGCACTGTACATCGGTGGAATCTGGTCATAAGAGCCGACGAAGCTCTGCGCGGCTGCGCGGAGCTCCTCTTCGCTGAGATCGACCGGATGCTCGCTGAGAATCGTTCCGGTCGTATCCTCGGTATCGGTCAGGATGCCGAGCTTCATCTCCGCCTCATAGACCTTTTCGGTCGCTTCGATCGAGGAGACCAGCTTCGTCGCCGTACCGGCACAGATCACCAGTACACCCTCGGCCATCGGGTCGAGGGTGCCGGTATGTCCTATTTTCTTTTCATGAAGGATGGCACGAAGCTTCTTCGTGACGTCGAAGCTCGTCCAGCCCTTCTCTTTATAAACATTGATAATTCCGTCCATAGTTCCCTTAAAGCCGATTGGATACGAAATCCGGTGCATCCATCTGCTTCGAAAGTTCCTTCGTGATGTTGTTCATCACATCATGGTAGGAGCCCTGAAGTGTGCAGCCGGCAGCCATTTTGTGACCACCACCACCGAAGGTCATCGCCACCTTCGCTACATCCAGCTGGTTATTATTACTCCGGAGACTGACCTTGAAGTTCTGATTGCTCATTTCATACATGAACATCGCACAGTCGATGCCTCTCGTCTCCCGCATGGTGCTGACGATACTGTCTACATCCCGGGAGGTGACCTGGTAGAACTTCATATCCTTACAGGTCAGCCAGCCTGCGAGACAGCGATGATCCATCAGCATCAGGCTTTCCATCAGTACGCGACCGAGTACCTGCTGTTGCGCATAGGTTTTCGTATAGTAGCTGTCGTCGATGATACGGCCAAAATCGATGCCCTTCGTCATCAGGAAGCCAGCGATTTCCATCGTATGCTGCGAAGTGCAGCTGTACTTGAAGATGCCGGTATCATGTGCGATGCCGAGATAGAGGCACTCGGCTACCTTAGCATCGATGTAGTTCGTATCCATCAGATCATAGACGACCTCGGAGGCACTCGAAGCATCCGGACGGATGGAGCCATGCGGGAACTGCTGTGCGCCCGGAACGTGATGATCCGCCACAAACAGCTCCTTCGCATTCTCTGCGAGGCTTCGGAAATCGCCGACACGATCATAGCCGTTACAGTCACAGATAATACAGAGATCATACTTTCGATCGGAAGGTGTATGCACGATGGTATCGGTGCCCGGAAGGAAATCATACTTTTCGTTTGCAATCTGCAGGTAAACATTCACCTTCTTATCAGGATACTGATTCAGAATATAATGCTTTGTGCCCAGGGTTGAGCCGAGACAGTCCCCGTCCGGGTTCGTATGGCCCAGGATGCAGATACTGTCTGCCCTATTAATCATCTGCTGAAATTCATTCATCAATCGTACCTTCTCCATATATCAACATATCAAGCGTGATTACGCTTCGTCCGACGGCGCTTCCGAAGAATCCTCTGTATCCTCTGCGGTTACCGAAGCGTCCGTCTCCGAACTGTGCTTCGCTGCATCCTCTTCATTCACCTTACGGATCAGCTCGTCCATATGCGCTCCATACATGATGGAGTGATCAGCGACGAACTGAAGCTCTGGTGTATGCCGGAGATTGACGGTCTGTGCAAGCTCACGGCGCAGGAAGCCACTGGCGGCCTTCAGGCCCTCCATGGTCTTCGCAAGCGATTCCTCGCTGCCGAGCACAGAGATATATACCTTACAGTACTGGAGGTCCGGTGTGACCTCGGCGTCGGTGACCGACGTCATCGGGGACACACGCGGATCCTTCAGGTCACGGATTGCTACGGAAAGCTCTCGCATGACCTCTGCGTTAATTCTTGTATTTTTTACAGAACCTTTTTTCAACGCTTAACCTCTTCCATTACATATGCTTCAACATAATCCTCAAGCTCGATCTCATTGAAGCCCTCGAATACAAGACCACACTCGTAGCCGGCCTTGACTTCCTTTACGTCATCCTTGAAGCGCTTTACAGATGCGATTGCGCCCTCCCAGATCTTATCCTGCTTCGGGCCACGGAAGATGCGGGCCTTGGCACCTCTCTGTACGAGACCGTCCTTGACCATACATCCTGCGATGTTGCCGACACCGGACGCCTTGAAGATCTGACGGATCTCGGCATGGCCGATTACCTTCTCCTCGAAGACAGGGGCCAGCATGCCCTTCATCGCATTCTCGATATCCTCGGTTGCCTTATAGATGATGTCATAGAGACGAACATCGACATGCTCACGCTCTGCGATTTCACGTGCGGTCGCATCCGGCTTGACATCGAAACCGATGACGATGGCGTTCGACGCACTTGCGAGTACGACATCGGACTCGTTGATCGCACCGACACCGGAGTGGATAACCTTTACGGCTACCTCCTCGTTCCGGATCTTCTCAAGCGCATCCTTGACGGCTTCTACAGACCCCTGAACGTCGGCCTTGACCACGAGCGGAAGCTCCTTGATCTCGCCGGCCTTGATCTGATCGAAGAGTGCATCGAGGGATACCTTCTTCTTGGACTCCTCGACCATCTTCTGCTTGCTCTCTGTGACGAAGGCGGCAGCATAGGCCTTGGCCTCCTTCTCGCTGTCCTTCACCTGGAAGATCTCACCCGCATTTGGAACGGAGCTGAGACCGAGGATCTCACACGGCTGTGAAGGTACGGCCTTCTTGATGCGCTTACCCTTATCGTCGGTCATCGCACGAACCTTACCATACGCAGAACCGACGGCGACGACATCGCCCTGGTGAAGCGTTCCCTTCTGGACGAGGAGACGTGCAACCGGGCCCTTGCCGCGGTCGAGCTCTGCCTCGATGACAACGCCATACGCTGCACGGTTCGGGTTTGCCTTCAGCTCCATCACATCCGCCTGGAGAATGATATTCTCGAGCAGGTCATCGATGCCCATACCGGTCTTCGCAGATACCGGAACACAGATGACATCTCCGCCATACTCCTCCGGGATGAGGTCATACTTCATCAGCTCCTGCTTTACCTTATCCGGGTTTGCCGTCGGCTTATCCATCTTATTGATGGCGACGATGATCGGTGTGTTTGCGGCCTTTGCGTGGTTGATCGCCTCGATGGTCTGCGGCATGACACCGTCATCCGATGCGACGACGAGCACAGCGATATCGGTCGACTGCGCACCACGCATACGCATCGCGGTGAAGGCTTCGTGGCCCGGTGTATCGAGGAAGGTGATGATTCTGTCTTCGTCATTTACATTGACCTTTACCTGGTAAGCACCGATGGACTGTGTGATACCACCGGCCTCGCGTGAGGTCACATTTGTATTACGGATGGCATCGAGGATGGAGGTTTTACCATGATCGACGTGACCCATAACGCAGACGACAGGCGGTCTGGTGACCATCTCGTCATCGGCGTCCTCGACGTCATCCTTTACGAGCTCGGCGATGACATCGACCTTCTCCTCCTTCTCGCAGAGGATCTCATAATCAACCGCGATGTTCTCTGCATCCTCGTAGGAGATCTCTGTGTTCAGGGTAACCATCTTGCCCTGCATAAAGAGCTTCTTGATGATTTCAGCCGCCTTGATGCGCATCTTGTCCGCAAGATCCTTGATGGTGATCACCTCAGGAATCGTGATGGACTTGATCTCCTCCTCTACCGGCTTCACAACCTCCGGCTTGATGAACGCGCCCTTGCCGGTCTTCTTCTTGTAGGAGACCTCATCGGCTCTCTCGTAGGACTGCTCTGCCGTATACTTGTTCTGCTTACGGTTGTTCCGGTTCCGCTTTGCTGCCTCCGCCTTCTCGTTATCGAAATTCTTATTTCCAAAGGTCTTTCCGGCCACCGGCTTATGCGCTACGCGGTTCTGAGTCGGCTTCGAAGCGACATCGACGGCTGGTGCAGCACCTGCGCCTGCCGGACGTCTCGTACCGAAACCGGTACCTGCCGGACGCTGACCCGGTCTCTGCTGACCATTGCGATCCCCGAAGGAACGGCCACCCTGTGGACGATCACCGCTTCTCTGACCGTTACGGTCACCGAAGGAGCGTGTCCCCTGCGGACGATCACCGAAGCTGCGGCCACCCTGTGGGCGCTCTGTCGGACGTGCCGGGCGCTCTGCGGCCGGCTTCGCCTGCGCTTCCTTCGCATGCTCTGCGAGGGCCTTCGCGGCTGCGGCTGCCTTTGCAGCTTCTTCTGCGGCCTTCCGTGCGGCCTCTTCCTCTGCTGCCTTCCGTGCCGCCTCTGCTCTCGCCTCCTCGGCCTCCTGCCGCTTCTGGATCTCATTGAGCTCCTTCAGCGGTGTTACGCGTGCGGTTCCAGGTGGCAGCGGACGACCATTCGGGCTGGCCTTCCGTGCCGGCTTCTCTGCTTCCTGCGACTTCCGTGTGCCCTGAGATGCAGCGGCGCCGAACTTCGAGCCCAGTGGGCGATTTTTATGATTTGCGGAATTCTGCGAATGGAAAACAACAGCAAGTTTCTTTTTCTTAGGCGCATCTCCTGCCTTCGACTTATCCTTACTTCCTTCCCTGCTGTTCATTCCCAAATCTTTCTGGTTATCATCTGACATTCACATTACCTCCGTCAATATATTTGATCATCGCCTGGGCGAAGCCCTGATCTTCAATGCTTATCGACGATCGTTCGGATCGTCCCAGCTGGTGCCCCAGCGTTTCCTTGGTGCCCAGTTCCTGATATGGCACACTGCGATAGGTGGTCATATTTCTAAACTTCTTTTTCGTATTATCGGATGCATCCTCCGGGATGATCACGAGAAATGCTTTGCCACTTTTGATGGACTTCTCCACGGCGAACTCACCGCTTTTACATTTCCCGGCCCGCTGACACAGTCCGAGCAATCCATAGATTTTATCTGTCAAGCTGCTCCAGTTCCTCTCTCAGTGTATCCAGGGTCTCCTTCGTGATCGCTTCCTTAAAGGACCGCTCCAGAGCCTTCCGCCGGAATGCCTTCTCGAGGCACTCCGGATTCTTACAGATGTATGCGCCACGACCATTCTTCCGGCCGCTCGGATCGATCGAGAAGCTGCCCTCCGGCTCATGTACGATCCGGATCAGCTCCTTCTTCTCTTTCTTTTCACCACAACCGATACAGGTTCTCTCAGGTACCTTCTTCATCTTCGTTACTCGTTCTCATCCTCCGAAGTCGTCTCGTCGTATGCGATATCGTCCTCATACTCGCCCTCGGCGCCCTCACTCTGATAGTCGATACCCATCTCGTCGAAGATGCCCTGCTCCTGTGCCTGGGACTCCGACTTGATATCGATCTTATAGCCGGTCAGCTTCGCGCTGAGACGTGCGTTCTGACCCTCCTTACCGATGGCCAGGCTCAGCTGATTATCCGGCACGATAACCATCGCCTCGTTGTTATCCTGATCGGCGATGACCGCGATCACCTTCGCCGGTGACAGTGCGTTCTCGATCAGGTACGCCGGGTTCTCATCATAGTTGATGATATCGATCTTCTCGCCGTGAAGCTCATCGACGATGGCGTTTACACGGGAACCGTTCAGACCGACGCATGCACCTACCGGATCGACATCCGAATCGTGCGACATGACCGCCATCTTCGTTCTGGAGCCGGCCTCACGTGCGATCGCCTTGATCTCGACGGTACCGTCACGAACCTCGGCGACCTCATCCTCGAACAGACGCTTTACAAGCTCCGGATGTGTTCTCGAGATCATGACACGCGGACCACGCGGCATATCTCTGACCTCGACCACATACACCTTGATGCGCTCGTTCGGCACGAGGGTCTCACCCTTGATCTGCTCGTTCTCTGCGAGATAACCATCGACCTTGCCGAGATTTACGATGACAGAACGTCCGGTATCCCGCTCGACGGTACCGGTCACGACCTCCTTCTCCATGGAGTAGTACTCCTTATAGAGCACCTTACGCTCCTCCTCACGGATCTTCTGTACGATCACGCCCTTTGCGTTCTGGGTCGCGATCCGTCCGAAGCTCTTGGAATCCACCTTCACCGGAACGATGGAGCCCAGCGTGTAGGCCGGATTGATCAGTCTGGCATCGGCGAGTGAGATTTCTGTGTTCTTATCGAAAACTTCCTCTACGACGGTCTTATCCGCGATGACGGAATAATCACAGGTGTCCGGATCTACGCTGACACGCACATTATCGGCAGAACCGAAATGGTTCTTGCATGCAGTCTGGAGTGACAGCTCGATCGCCTCGATGAGAGACTGCTTCGAGATTCCTTTCTCCTTTTCCAGTAAATCGAGTGCTTCGCTGAGTTCAGTGTTCATTAGTTTTTACCCCTCCCGGTAAGTGTATCTTCATTTGTATCTTCATGGCTGTCTTCGGAATCCGCATCGGTGCCTTCATCGACCGTCGCTTCCTCCTCTTCGACATCCTCTGGAATCACATCTTCATTGCCAGGCTGATCCTTAAATCCGAGCGAACATACCTCCAGCATGTACTGCTCATCGATGAAATCCTCCTGGTCCAGCCATTTGGAAAGCCGTCTGGATACCTTCGCACAGTCGTTTACGGTCATGTCCACCTCGTCGAGACGATAGATGAACGCACGCAGATACCACTCATTATTTTCATAAGTGAAGGTAACGCTGTCGACTCCGTAGCCCTCCTTCGGACAGAAGCTGTCGAGGTACGTTTTTACTCTTTCAGTATAGTTGCCCTTTGCCTGCATTGAATTTTCCTCTAAACTTAAGTTAAAGGAGCGGGCGAAACGCCTGCTCCTTTAACTAGTCAACAAATACTCTATATTTATAGCACGGTCCTCAGGACAATGCAAGGCTTTTCGTGTGATTCAGCGAACAGCTCAGAGCAATCCCTGGATCAGAATGATCAAAATCAGTACCGGAAGGACGAACTGGAAGTACGGCCGGATGGCGGCCGGCAGCTTCGGGCCCTCCCCCTTGTTGCACTCTGCGAGGTAGTGATCGAAGCCCCAGCCCCAGCGGCTAACACAGAACAGAAGGTAGATGAGCGAACCCGCCGGAAGCAGGAGGTTTGATACGATGAAATCCTCGGAATCCAGGACGCCACGGGCACCGATGATATGGAGGTCTGACCAGAGATTAAAGCCCAGAACGCACGGCACACTGGCGAGCAGCACGAAGATGCAGTTCAGGTAGACGGCCTTCTTTCGCTCCCATCCGAAGTTATCGATGGAGGTCGAGAGCAGATTCTCGAAGACGGTGATGACGGTGCTGAAGCTTGCGAAGCTCATGAACAGGAAAAACATGGCACCCCAGAGGCGTCCACCCGCCATATTCATAAACACCTTCGGCAGGGTCAGGAAAATCAGACTCGGACCGGCATCCGGCTGCACGTTAAAGGCGAAGCAGGCCGGGAAGATGATAAGCCCCGACATAATCGCGACGAAGGTATCAAGCACGCAGATACGCGCAGACTCGCCGACCAGTGTATAATCGTCCGACATATAGGAACCGAAGATTTCGATGCATGCGATGCCGAGGCTCAGTGTGAAGAAGGCCTGATTCATCGCGGCGGAGATCACGGAGCCGAGTCCCTTCAGCATACTGCCGCCGCCCTGCTCTGCGACACGCGCGAGGCTCGGAACCAGGTAGAAGCGTGTGCCCTCCGCCGAGTTCGGAAGCGTCAGGCTGTGGAAGGCCAGTACGACGATCAGTGCGAGCAATGCCGTCATCATAACCGTCGTCACCTTCTCGAGACCCTTCTGAAGACCGAAGGAGCAGACCAGGAAGCCGACCAGTACGGTCACGGCCATGCTCAGCATCATCTCTTCAGGAGCGTTCATCAGCTTCGCAAAGACCTCATCGGCGGCTTCCGTGCCGATCCCGTCGAAGACGCCCAAGATGAACTTGAAGAAGTAGGACAGCATCCAGCCGGATACCGTCGTGTAGTACATCATCAGAAGATAGGAACCGGCGGTCGCAAACCAGCCATGAATATGCCACTTACTCCCCTTCGGTTCCAGTGCCTCATAGGCGCGCACGGCACTCTTATGCGATGCCCGTCCGACGGCGAGCTCCATCGTGAGCACCGGGATCCCCATGATGACCAGAAAAATCAGATAGAACAGTACGAAGATACCGCCGCCGTTCTGTCCGACGAGATAAGGAAACTTCCATACGTTTCCGATGCCGATGGCACATCCGGCACTGACCAGGATGAAGCCGATGCGGGACTTAAAGCCTTCCCGTTTACCCATAGTGTTTTCCCCCATAAAAAAAGTGTATCTGTCGTTCCATATCTGAAACATCGAAGGTAAAGCGACGTTTCCTATGAACTCAGACAGATACACTATTTTATACAGTTTTTGATTATTTTGCACTAACCATTTTCAACATTTTTCGTTTTGTCCAGGACAGCCGGGATCTCAGCGAGCGATACGATGCGATAGCGAAGCTCTGCGCGTGGGCCGGTCAGCTCCTTCAGCTTCCGTGCGAGGCGCTGATAGATGATGCTGCAGTCCTCCTTTTTCGTACCGATCAGCAGGAGCAGATACTGGCTCGAGCTGTACTTCGTAAACACGTCGCCCTGGCGCAGCCCTTCATACAGTGCCTGCTTCAGCGCCTCAGAGCGTGCGTTCAGCTTTTCCGGATTCTGAATCGGCTTTCCCTCGTAATCGACGAGGGTACAGAGCATCATGAAGATGCTACTGCCACGGCGGGACATATTCCGGCGAAGCACATTATAGACATCGATGAAGCTCGCGTACGCACAGTAGTAGGAACCGGTCCGCGGCTCCGGATCCTCACAGCTCTTCAGTGCCGCATCCCGCTTCAGAATATCCGCCTGGATATCTCCGATGTTCTCCGATACGACCTTCAGCTCCTCATAGATGCGGGCGTAGCACTGCACGAGCTCATCCGGAAGTGGAACCTCCAGCTCGTCCAGATAGTAGCGGGCGGTTTTATTATACAGCTCATAGGCTTCCTTCGTCTGCTTCTTCAGAATCAGCGCATCGATCAGCTGAATCTGCCAGCCGCTCTCCGGGTAGATCCGGGCCGCCTGGGCATACAGCTGATATAAATGATCATAATCCTGCTTTTCACGGTAAAAATCTCCGAGGAAGCGTACCAGCTCATCATAGCTTTCCTTCAGTCGGATAGACTCGACGATGACCCAGTTTTCGGTCGCAAAATCCGGCAGAAGCTCGCCCTGGTACAGCGCACCGGCCTGCTCGTAGAGGGCCGCCTTCTCTTCCGGTGCGACGGCCTCCTGGGCCCTCTGACAGAGCCGTCGGAAGTCTGCGAAATCAAACGAAAAGCGGTAGCCCTCCGGCCACTCTGGTGTATATATGCCCTTCTTGCCTTCGATATAGCGTTTCCCTGGCATCCCGCTTTTTTTCAGCTGCGTCCGTGCCTGATGAAGCAGATTATTCAGGCTGTTGTTTTCATCCAGCAGCTCCTTATAAGCGAATACATAGTCGATCAGCTCCCGCTTCGCGATCCCGGTCTCATGGTGTAAGAAAATCACCTGGATCAGCTTCAGAAAATTCGCCTTATTGTTTTCTCCGAAGTAGAGCTGCTGCCCATCTACTGTAACAGCAAACTGTCCCAGCGTCTGTATAACGATACGCTTTTCATCTGTCGGCATACGCTTCCTGCCCTTCTCTTTCTGATTAAATGTTTCTTATACTTATAGTAGTCGGCTGAAATCAAAAAGTAAACGAAAAAATTAAAAACGCATCCGTATTTAAGATTTTTACGTGTCCGTCATCAGAATACGATGCCCAGATACTCGATCACGAGCCCCCAGAAGACACCGAGCCCATACAGCATGATCGTAATCCGAAGATTCTCATTCGGATGATCATTCGTACGGAACAGGACGAGCAGTCCGACACCGGCACCGACCAGAAGACCGGCCATCATCTGTCCGGCATTCAGTATCCCCATCAGGTACAGCTGGGTGATGCTGACGGACGCAGCACAGTTCGGGATCAGACCGACGACGCCAGCCAGGAAGACACCGATGATCGGCTTTCCGGAGAGGAAGTGACCGAGGGCCTCGGCACCGATGCCCTCGACGAGGAGCGTGATGATCAGGGTGATGAAGAAGATGAAGCCGGTGATCTGAACCGTATGATGGAGTGCCGGCATGGCGATGCCCATGAAGCCCTTCGGATGATGGTGATGGTGGTGCCCTGCATGGGCGTGGGCAGTTACATGCTCGTGGCTGTGGTGCTCCTCTGCGACATGACGATGTGTGTGGTCGTCTGCATTGGCCTCGTGCGTATGCGCCGCCGCTGTATGAAGCTCTTCCTCCTCTTCCTCATCGTTGCAGTCACAGTGCTCATGCACACAGAGATCGTGAATATGCTTCTCCGGTGCCTTCGTATGGCGGCCATGCCGCATGAAGACGTCGAGCAGGAAACCACTGATGAGGCCCAGGATCGCCTTCGTCGCCAGAATCCGCAGCATCGTCGCCGGATGTACACCCTCCGAGATAAAAATCGGCAGCATCTCATCGGAGGTTGACAGGAAGACGGCGATCAGGGTGCCGACCGAGATCACGCCGCCCGCAAACAGACTCGAGGCCGCCGCCGAGAAGCCACACTGCGGCAGGATACCCACAGCCGCTCCGATCAGCGGACCGAAGTGACCGGCCTTCTCCAGCATCCCTGTCGTATGTTTCTCTGCCTTATGCTCGAGGTACTCCATCCCCATATAGGTGATGAAAAGAAACGGAATCAGCTTCACTGTATCCAGCACCGCATCGAACAACGCGTCTAAAATCATTTCCATCTAATATTTACTCTCCTTTATGTCATTCTTTATCGCGTTCTCTAGAATAACACAGGTGTCAACACGTAAATCATCATATGAACACACGTAAATATAAAAAGGGCCCCGAAGGGCCCTGAGTGAAAATTATTTACGAAGAGACGCCTCGATGAGACCGCGGAACAGCGGATGTGCGTTGTTCGGGCGGGACTTGAACTCCGGGTGCGCCTGGGTAGCGACGAAGTACGGATGATCCGAAAGCTCGATCATCTCTACGATGTGGCCGTCCGGCGACTGGCCGACGAGCTGCATACCGGCTTCCTCGAGCGCTGCGCGGAAGTCATTATTGACCTCATAACGGTGGCGATGACGCTCGGAGATCTGTGTCGTACCATAGAGGGCATGTGCCTTCGAACCGTCGCTCAGTACGCACGGATATGCGCCGAGACGCATCGTGCCGCCGAGATCCGTGATACTCTTCTGCTCCGGCATCAGATCGATGACCGGATGCTCGGTGTTCGGATCGAACTCCGTCGAGTTGGCGTCTGCCCAGCCGAGCACATCCCGCGCGAACTCGATGATCGCGATCTGCATACCGAGGCAGATGCCGAGGTACGGAATCTTATGCTCACGCGCGTACTGTGCTGCCAGGATCATGCCCTCGATACCACGGGAGCCGAAGCCGCCCGGAACCAGGATCCCATCGACCCCGGCGAGCAGCGTCTCCGCACCAGCCTTCTCGAGCTCCTCGGAATCCACCCAGCGGATCTTCACCTTCGCACGGTTTGCGATACCACCATGCTTCAGGGCCTCCACGACGCTGAGATAGGCATCATGCAGCTGCGTATACTTGCCGACGATGGCGATAACCGTCTCGCGGCTCGGATGACGCAGGTTCTCGACCATATGTGTCCAGTCGGAGAGATCCGGCTCCGGGCACGGCAGGTGGAGACACTCGAGGACCGACTGCGCGAGATGCTCGTGCTCCATCATGAGCGGCACCTCATAGATGAACTCCGCGTTCGTGTTCTGCAGTACATGGTTCGCCGGCACATTACAGAAGAGGCCGATCTTCTCACGAATCTCCTGCGGGATCGGATACTCGGTACGGCAGACGAGGATGTCCGCCTGAAGACCGAGTCGCTGGAGCTCACGTACGCTCATCTGTGTCGGCTTCGTCTTCAGCTCCTCAGACGCATGCAGGTACGGAATCAGCGTCACATGAATCATGATGGCATTCTCATGTCCGACCTCCTGCTGGAACTGACGGATCGCCTCGAGGAACGGCTGGGACTCGATATCACCGACGGTACCACCGACCTCGATGATGGCGATACGATCCTCGTTCTTGTCATCCGAATGATAGAAATCACTCTTGATCTCGTTTGTGATGTGCGGGATGACCTGCACGGTGTGTCCCTCATACTCGCCGTGGCGCTCCTTGTTCAGGACAGACCAGTAGACCTTACCGGAGGTGACATTGCTCCTGTGATCCAGGGACTCGTCGATGAAACGCTCGTAGTGACCGAGATCGAGGTCCGTCTCCGTACCATCATCCGTGACGAAAACCTCACCATGCTGGATCGGGTTCATCGTACCCGGATCGATGTTGATATACGGGTCGAACTTCTGCATGGTAACCTTATAGCCGCGCGCCTTCAGAAGACGGCCGAGTGAAGCGGCTGTGATACCCTTTCCAAGTCCGGAAACGACGCCACCGGTGACAAATACGTACTTGATCATATGCTCCCCTTTCGTGATCCCTCATGAAGCAGGCCAATGCCTCATGCACCATGCACTCACCACCCACAGTAACGCCGGCAGCGATGCATAAAAAAAGAGGTGACCTAACGCAGGGACACTCTTCCTTGCCCCTGTGACGCCATTGCCACCTCACATCATATAAATATCGATATGCTTTTATCTTCGTTTCAGCCTTCTCAGCTACAGAAAATAAAAACACGAAAATAATACCACCGCTCCCCCCAAATTGTAAATACAAAATTTGGCTATAGGCAGGGGACCCGGAGGGACGGCAACGGAGGCCATACGTAGAGACCGTGTGAAATCAAGCCGGGTCCCCTTAGCGGCACTTGGTACTTTTTCCTTAGCACCCTCTAGCAACGCTGAGTTTTCATAAAGAAAACTCAGCGATTGCAGAGGGCCTAGTGCCGCTTAGGGTCCCCGGCTTAGATTGAACCGGTCTCGGAGTACTGTGCCTCCGTTGCCGCCCCTCCGGGTCCCC
>CAKQED010000013.1:0-41977 GCA_934229835.1 uncultured Oribacterium sp.
TCTCGCGACAGCTTGTATATATTAGCAAACCGTTTCGCTTGTGTCAAGCACTTTTTAAAATTTCTTTTTGTCATTCGCTTGCGATGGATCTTTGTGTCCGTTTCGCTTGCGGCGACAGTTGCATACTTTAACAGACGGATCGGGGCATGTCAAGCGTCATTTTCACTTTTTCCGAAAAACTTTTCAGCCATGGTCCAGCAGCCCTCCGGGCACCCTGGTTTACAGTTCTCCTGTTACGTCTCGAATGATGTCTGCTACGTGTTCCATCTTTGTGAGCCGTTCGACGTTGGCGCCGGAGAAGAAGAGGCCGTGCTCTACGTCGCCGAGTACGGCGTCTGTGAGGGCCTGTGTGATGCAGTATTTCGTTTCTGCCGGATTGCATACGGAGATGCAGCGGTAGCAGTGGGTTGGAGCAACGCGGCCCTCCTCTTCCATGCGCTGAAGGAGCGGGGTATAGACCGCTCGTCCTGGCATACCGACCGGGCTCTGAATGATACGGAGATCTTCTGCCTTTGCGTTCAGAAGGACATCCTTATAGGCCTGAGAGGCGTCGCATTCATAGCTTCCGATGAAACGGGTGGCGAGCTGCACACCCGCCGCTCCGGCCGCCTGCATTGCCCGAAAGTCGTCATGGTCCCAGATACCGCCCGCGGCGAACACAGGGATCGGATGGCCTGCAGCTTCTTCAAACGGCTTCAGTGCCGAAATGAGCTCTGGGATGATGTCTTCATTTCTGCGGCATCTGCCTTCCTGCAAATCCGCACGATCGAAGCCGAGATGTCCGCCGGCTTTGTATCCTTCCATCACAACGAAATCAGGATAGCGCTTATATTTCCGCTGCCACATACGTATGATGACCGTCGCCGCCTTCGCACTCGAGACGATCGGGGCGATCAGCGCGCTTCCCTCCGGTACAAATTCCGGCAGATTCAGTGGTAGACCCGCACCGCAGATCACGGCGTCGATGCCTGCCTTTACCGCTGCGCGGATCGCATCGCCAAACTGGCGTGTCACGACCATCGCATTGATGGCGATGAGACCATGCCCGCCGGCGATGTCCTTCGCCTTTCGGATTTCCTTCTCCAGCGCACGTAGATTCGCCTCCTCCGGATGCTGTCTGAAATCCGGCTCGCGGAAGCCGACATCAGCTGTGCTGATACAGCCCATGGCCCCTTCCCGGGCCACAGCGCCTGCGAGTCCGCCCAGCGACACACCGACGCCCATTCCGCCCTGTAAAAGCGGCACCATCAGTTCCTTCGTTCCCAGTTTCATCTCTTCTCCTATAAAGCCTCGAATATTTTAGTTAAATTTATTTAACTTTATCATCATAATGGAGCTTCATTTGATTGTCAAGACACCGCAGGGGTTATGCTTCATTCAAAGGAGTACCGATCGTAGCAGTTAAGACAGGGGCTCCGGGAGGGGTTGGCAATGGAGGCCATACGCAGAGACCGTGTGAAATCAAGCCGAGGCCCCTCAGCGGCACTGTTACAAAAAAGGCAGCGGAGTCTCCTCCACTGCCTTCAGAGCATATTCTGTTTTATCTCACATCCGGCTTCAGCCAGAAGATGAAGTCATAGCTTTCGACGATTTCAAAGAATTTCAGCAGACGTTCATAGAGAGGCTCCGCTTTCTCTCCGAAGTGTGCGTGGACCGCCTGTGCGATGCCTGCCACGTTTGTTTTCCCATCCAGCTGCTGCCAGATATAGCTTCCCGTTTCGTCCAGATGGACATAGGAGATGCGTGGTTTTCGGAAGAGCTTCTGCATGATGGTATTCATCGCGCCCTTATTCTCGATACTGAGGGTCACGAGTCCATCCTCGCCCACCTTCCACTCTTTGATTTTCTGAGAGATCACCGGTACATAGGTATTATAAAGTGCGATGGTCTCGTCTTTACTAAGCTTCGGCTTTTTACTCATACAAAATCCTTATGCGTTCTTCTTGCCGCCAAGCGTGAACTTGAGCACAAGGAGAATCATGACCGCGAATACGACTGCAGAAGCGATGTTGCCAGTGGATGCACTGAGGTTCAGTACACCCGCCATGTTGATCTTATCGGATACGCCGATAACAGCAAGGATCGCCAGAACGATACCGACGAGACCCTCACCGGCGATCATACCAGAGCAGTAAAGTACGCCACGATTGGTTACTCTGGTCTGCTCCTGCTCAGAAGCATACTTCTTACGATCGAAGTACAGACGAACGAGACCACCGATCATGATGCATGCATTGAGCTGAACCGGAAGATAAACACCGATGGCAAACGGAAGCACCGGGATACCGAGGATCTCAACCACACATGCAAGAACGACACCCACGATAACCAGACTCCATGGAAGCTTGCCGCCCATAACGCCCTCAACGATCATCTTCATCAGGGTCGCCTGCGGTGCACCGAGCTGCTCAGAGCCGAAGCCCCAGGCTGCATCGAGAAGGTAGAGAACACCACCGATGGCGATCGCCGATACGATGGTACCGATGATCTCACCATACTGCTGCTTGATCGGTGTCGCACCTACGAGGTAACCGGTCTTCAGGTCCTGCGAGGTATCGCCGGCGATCGCTGCTACGATACAGATGACGGTGCCGATAGCAATCGCGGCCTTCATACCTGCTGCACCCTCTGCGCCGGTGGCCTTCAGGATGATGGTGGAGAACAGAAGTGTCGCAATCGCCATACCGGATACCGGGTTGTTGGAAGAACCAACGATACCAACCATTCGGGATGAAACGGCTGCAAAGAAGAAACCGAAGATAGCGATCAGGGCTGCGCCGCCGATGCCAACCGGAACCTGCGGGAGAACACCGGTCAGAACGATGAGTACTGCGAGGCAGATCACAACCACCTTCATGCTGATATTCCGATCGGTACGAAGCTCACTTCCACCCTGGCCACCCGCGAGTGCCTTCATGGAATCACGGAAGGTGGTCACGATCATCGGAAGAGACTTGATGAGGGAAATGATACCACCGGTTGCCAGTGCGCCGGCACCGATGTAGCGGATATAGCTTCCCCAGATGGCGCTCACACCACCCTGTGCAAACATCTCACCGATCGGTGCTGTGCCAGGATACAGTACGGCGTCTGAACCGAACATAACGATCAGCGGAATCAGCATCATCCAGGAGATGACACCACCGCAGAACATATAAGAAGAAATCTTCGGTCCGCAGATATAACCTACAGAGAAGACCGCCGGGTAAATCTGGGTACCCATCTGGCCCTTGAAGCTACCGAGACCGGTACTCGGTGTGTTGATCTCACTCGGAACGAGGCCGAGACCATCGATGACGAACTTGAAAGCAGCAGAAATTCCAAGACCCGCAAATACGACGGAAGCGGAGTCACCGCCCTCCTCGCCAGCGAGAAGAACCTCTGCACAGGCCTGACCCTCCGGATACGGAAGTGTGCCGTGCTCCTTCACGATCAGCGCGTTACGAAGCGGTACCATGAAGAATACACCGAGAAGACCGCCGATGAGACAGATGATCATGATCTCTACGAGATTCGGCTTCTCCATGAGACCATCCTTCGCCCACAGGAACATCGCCGGAAGCGTGAAGATCGCGCCGGCAGCCAGTGATTCACCGGCGGAACCTACGGTCTGAACGAAGTTGTTCTCAAGAATAGAATCACGATGAAGAATCACACGAATGACACCCATCGAGATAACGGCTGCCGGGATCGAAGCGGATACGGTCATACCAACTCGTAATCCCAGGTAAGCATTGGCTGCACCAAAGATCACGGCGAGAACGGCACCCATAATGATCGAGAAAACGGTCATTTCAGGAACGATCTTCTCAGCCGGGATAAATGGCTTGAACTGTTCTTTGTTATCCATTTGATAACCCCCTAATAAAAAATATCACGCTCAATTATAGCACATATAACTGCCATTACAATCGATTTAATGATGCTGGTCTACGCCTTTCATCGTGAGGGAAATCTTTTTCCGTGTCTTATCCACCGACAGTACCCGCACGCGGACGATATCGCCGACCTTTACGACGTCGAGCGGATGCTTCACAAATCGATCCGCGAGCTGCGAGATATGCACGAGTCCATCCTGATGCACACCGATATCGACGAACGCGCCGAAATCCACGATATTTCGAACGGTTCCCTGAAGCTCCATCTCCGGCTTCAGATCATCGAAATCGAGCACATCCGAGCGAAGCACCGGTGCCGGTACATCCTCCCGAGGGTCACGTCCCGGCCGGATCAGCTCCTGCACGATATCCTCGAGCGTATAGACACCAACCTGCAGCTGTTCTGCCAGTGCCGGAATCGAGCTCTTCGCAGACTGCAGCTTCGCCGACAGCTGCGCATTCTTCCCACTCTGAAGATCCTCCTCCGTATATCCCATCGATGTGAGAAGTGCCTTCGCAACAGCATAGCTTTCCGGATGCACCGCTGTGTTATCCAGCGCTTCCTTTCCATTCCGTATCCGCAGGAAGCCGGCACACTGCTCGTATGCCTTCGGGCCGAGCTTCGCCACCTTCAGGAGCTCCTTACGGGAGGTAAAGGCGCCCTTCTCCTCGCGGTAGGCGACGATGTTTCGTGCGATGGTCTTATTGATACCTGACACATACGACAAGAGCGCGAAGCTTGCGGTGTTTACATCGACACCGACGCTGTTGACGCTGTCCTCGACGACACTCGACAGCTGCTCACTCAGCTTCGTCTGGTTCATATCATGCTGATACTGTCCGACACCGATCGACTTCGGATCGATCTTAACAAGCTCTGCCAGCGGATCCTGCAGCCGTCGCGCCATCGAGGTCGCCGAGCGCTGTCCTACATCGAAATTCGGGAACTCCTCTGTCGCAAGTGCGGACGCAGAATAGACTGACGCCCCCGCCTCGTTCACGATCACATACTGCACCGGCAGATGATCCTTCTTTATATAATCTGCGATGATCTGCTCTGATTCACGGGAGGCTGTACCATTGCCGAGTGAAATCACATCCACATGATACTTTCGGATCAGGGCCTCGATGGTCCGCATCGCCTCCTCCACGCGGTTCTGCGGTGCTGTCGGGAAAACCACCGTCGTATCCAGCACCTTTCCGGTCGGATCCACCACCGCGATCTTACAGCCGGTACGGAAGGCCGGATCCCAGCCCAGTACGGTTTTTCCACTCAGCGGGGCCTGCATCAGCAGCTGCCGCAGGTTCTCACGGAAGACCTGAATCGCTCCATCCTCTGCCCGATCCGTCAGGTCATTCCGAATCTCCGTCTCGATCGATGGCCCGATCAGCCGCTTATAGGCATCGGCACAGGACTCGCGAATATAGGACGCACTCGATGGGTGCTGTTCTGCACCCATCTTCTGCGCCATAAAGTGAAGGATCTCCGCCTCCGGCACCTCCAGCCGGAGGCGGAGGATCTTCTCCTTTTCACCACGATTCAATGCCAGCACACGGTGACCCGGAATCTTACGAATCGGCTCTGAATATGCATAGTAGTTATCATATACGCTGTGTTCCGCAACCTGCTGCTTCGTCCGGGCAGCGGATACGATGCAGCCCTCCTCCACACTCTTCCGGCGGATCCAGGCACGCAACGCTGCACTATCCGACATCGTCTCAGCGATGATATCCTCTGCGCCCTGGATCGCCGCCTTCACATCCGGTACTTCACGCTCCGTATCGACATACTTCTCCGCCTCCACCGGAACCGCCGGCTTCCCCTGCCCCGAGAGAATGTAAAGCGCCAGCGGTTCCAGGCCACGCTCACGGGCGATCATCGCACGGGTGCGACGCTTCGGCTTATATGGACGGTAGATATCCTCAAGCTTCACCGCCGTCTCCGCTTCCTCGATTTCCTTCCGCAGGGCAGTCGTCAGCTTTCCCTGCTCCTCGATCGAGGCGAGAATCGTCTCCTTCCGCTCCTCCAGGTTCCGAAGATAACGCAGACGCTCATCGAAGACACGCAGCACGTCATCGTGCATCGCACCCGTCGCCTCCTTGCGGTAACGAGCGATAAACGGGATCGTATTTCCCTCATCGATCAGTCGGATGACCGCCTCCGTCTGCCAGGTCTTCAGTCCGAGCTCCTGCGTGATTTTCTCTACTATTTTCATATATAAAAACCTTTCTCACTTTTTCCGGAGGCAGCGCTCGACAGCCTCTCTCGCTACCTGCCACCATGATCCTGCCCTCGTTTTTTCTGTTATAATGACGCTTTTTTCAGTACGGACATTATAACATGATTTCACTTCGCACTTAAACCATCTTCTCCAAATGGCAGCGTCTCGGATACAGACGCGGCGTCAGCATCCTGTAGTTTCTCCATCTCTTCAAAAAACAGAACGCGCCCAGCACTGCACTTTTTCATGCAGCGATGGGCGCGTATATATTATATGATGCAGCTTCAGCTGGTTTTTCTGCCAGAATCTGCCAGTGTCCTCTCAGATCGTATCCGCCAGTCTGGACTCCACGATCCGTCCCATGCGTCTGTAAAACGCTGCGCGATGACGCTGGCGCGCACGCTCCCGGTCGATCTCATACAGCAGATACACACTGCCCGCGCTCAAGACATAACCGATCCAGCGCACCTGGTGGAACTCACACAGAGATGCCATCACACCCATCCCTAAAATAATCATCGCTACCAGCTCGAAAGTTTTCAGATTAATTCTCATGTGCTCTGCCTCCTTCATCAACTGTCCACATCATAACGCGGTACGTTTGTTTTGTAAACAGTCGTTTGCAAATATTTGTTCTGAAAATATACGTTTGCCATAACAGTTCGGGTCCCCACATGCATGATCTGTTATTGTTTGCCTTACAGGTATAAAGATAGCATGCAGCTATGCAAAAAAATGCACATCCGCATGCTTTTTCGTAAGGTGCTGAAAAACCGGTGGCACCGCCACCGGTTTACAGCCTGTTTATATGTTTTTATCACAGACAGCAGGAGCACTTCATACCTGCGTGAGACAGGCGACCCTTCCAGACACAGCTTCCGAGCGCGAATAACGAAGTTCATCATATCGCTTATCTGCCTGCTGCAGGTAGCGGACCATCGCCTCGGTGATGCGTTCCCCCGGTACCAGAAGCGGAATCCCAGGTGGGTAGCTGTAGACATACTCTCCGGAAACGCGTCCCTGGAGCGCCGCGACAGGCACCATCTCCACAGCCGCTTCCACCGCCTCGCACGGAGTCTGTACCATTTCCTTCGGTGTCACCTCCCGCAAGCTCGGGATGTCCACCATCGCCAGGCGTGCCGATTCAGCGCTGTTTCGCACTTCCGCCATCGTATCGGTCGCACATTTTCTCCGTACGGCTTCCCTCAAGGCGGACA
This sequence comes from uncultured Oribacterium sp., assembly GCA_934229835.1. GTDB lineage: Bacteria > Bacillota > Clostridia > Lachnospirales > Lachnospiraceae > Oribacterium. The sequence goes on from CAKQED010000013.1 coordinate 7,318, forward strand.
TATCCACATCCGTCCACGTGCCATCCACCCCAGTGCGTACCGAATCTGCATTTTCATCCACATCCCCATCCAGTACCTGGTCGATCATCCAGAGCGCCTCTGCGAAACGTGGAAGCTCCGCAAAATCGTCGCCCGGCCCGGTCATCGCGAGCGCATAGCCCGGCTGCGCCATCTCCAGCTCATAGTGAAAGTACATCCGCAGGAGATCCATCATCGCATAGCCGCTGAGCCGCGTCGCGCTGCAGTCGATCACGAGCTTACTCGGATCAAATGCATAAAACGCATGTGCATTCACCGCATCTTCACCATGGCAGAGCACGCGCAGGTGTCGAAGCGACCGGATCGTTTCATCGAAGGCCCGAAGTGCTGCTGCCCAGTCCATAAAGCACTGCCGTCCCTCCTGCTCCATCCATTCGGTACAGCCCGCCAGCGACAGCATCAGCGGATACGATGGCGAAGAGCTTTCAAATATCGACAGCTTTTCCTCGATGACGCTTTCCGATACCCGCTCTCCACGCAGATGAAGATACGCCGTCTGCGTCATGCCCAGCAGGGTTTTGTGTGCCGACTGCACACTGATGTCCGCGCCCTGGCGGGTCGCACTGTCCGGGAAGCCCGCCTCCGGCACGAGGCCGAGATGTGCGCCATGTGCTTCATCCACCATCAACGGGATCCCATGCTGATGACAAAGATCCGCGATGCGCCGGATATCCGAAACCACACCCTCATAGCTCGGACTCGTCAGTACCACCGCGCGGCTCTCCGGATACTCGTCGAGCAGTGCTTCCACCGCCTCCGGTCGGATGCTGTCGAAAATGCCGGTTGCCGGATCCATGGATGGCCAGAGCCAGTGTGGATGCGCATGGCGAAGCTCGATCGCATGGAACACCGAACGATGGCAGTTTCGCGCGACGATCAGTTCTCCATCATAGGGCACGATAGCAGAAACACCTGCGAGATTCCCGCAGGTGCTTCCATTGACCAGATACCAGCTTCGGTCCGCGCCATGCAGTGCACTCGTTCGCGTCATGGCGTCCTTCAGGATCCCCGACGCATGATGGAGGTCATCCGTCCCGGAGACCTCCGTCAGATCATACCGCAGAACGCACTCCGGTACGACCGCCACGCGGCGCTTATGCCCCGGCATATGCATCGGATAATACTGCTGATTCAGATACTGATCCAGCTGATCTTTCAGATTATGCTTCTTCATCTGCTTCTTGAGCCATCTCGGCCTCCGCTACCTTCATCATGAGCGCACACTCCATCCGCTTGCGGAAGAGCTTACAGCCATACTCATAGACACCGTGGATATCACCGGTAGCATGCAGGGCATTGGCTGCGCAGCCGCCGGCACAGTACATACGTGCCCAGCACTCCTTACACTCCGGACGGGAGTAAACATTGCACTCCTTAAACGCATCACGGATGTTCTCATGCTGCACACCATCCCAGATGTTACCGAGCTTATACTCCGGATCGTTTACGAACTGATGGCAAGGATAGAGGTCGCCCCAGGCAGTCACGGCCATATACTCCGTTCCTGAACCACAGCCGGACACACGCTTGTACACGCATGGACCGTGCTCGAGATCGATCATGTAATGATAGAAGGTGATCGGCTTACCGTCCTTCTCACGACGCAGCATATCCTTCGCGAGGATCTCATACTGCTCGTACAGAACCGGAAGGTCCTCCTCGGTCAGCGCACTCGGGCTGGACGGATCGGTGACAACCGGCTCCATAGAGAGCTCGGAGAAGCCGAGATCATCCGCCATATGGAAGATATCGTTTGTAAAATCCGTGTTGTAGTGGGAGAAGGTTCCGCGCATATAGTAGCTCTTATCACCACGGGACTCGACGAACTTCTGGAAGTTCGGTACGATACGGTCATAGGAGCCGCGACCTGCACGATCGACACGGAAGCGGTCATGGACCTCCTTCCGTCCATCCAGTGAAAGAACGACATTGTAGCACTCCTTATTCGCCCACTCGATGACCTCGTCCGTCAGCTTGACACCGTTTGTCGTAAGCGTGAAGCGGAAGTTCTTATTGTGCGCCTTCTCGATGGAACGCGCGTACGCCACGGTTTCCTTACAGAGCTCGAAGTTCAGCAGCGGCTCACCACCGAAGAAATCGACCTCGAGATTCCGACGGTTTCCGGAATTCTCTACCAGGAAGTCGATCGCACGCTTCGCGGTCTCGATGGTCATGATCCCTTCCTTACCATGAAACTTTCCCTGGGATGCGAAGCAGTAGCTGCAGTTCAGATCACAGGTATGTGCCACGAGGAGGCAGAGTGCCTTTACCACCGTGGACTGCTGCTTGAGATAGCCGGCGGCCTTCTCATAGACATCCTTCGTAAAGAGCTTTCCCTGCTCCGTCAGCTCATGGATATCCGCGAAGGTATCCGCGAGCTCCTCCGCCGATGCTTCCGGATGCACCGTGCGAAGCTCTTCCGTCGCCGCCTCCTCACTCATGCCGCTGTCGATCAGATGGATCGCGTCATAAGCCAGGTCGTCGGTCACATGAACGCTTGCGCTGTATACATCGAGAACGATGTTATAACCATTGAGTTTATACTGATGAATCATGAAATCTCCTACTCTAATGATCGAAAGCCGATCAGAAAATCGATACGAAAATAAAACTTAAAATCGATAAACACTAAAAAACCGGGGCTGTTCATGCCCCGGTCGATACACGAACCTGATATTAAGCGTTCTTGTTCTCACACTGCTGGTTAGCGATACCACAGCTGGTCTTGCAAGCAGACTGGCAGGATGTCTGGCACTCGCCACAGCCGCCCTTCTCCTCGGATCTCTTCATATCTCTTGTGTTTAATGTCATAATATGCTTCATAGAAATACCTCTTTCCTAACAGTAACTGTTATGTAATATGCCCATAATACATTTCCTTACATAAGTAAGTCAAGAATTATTTGCGATGATCTGCTGATATTCCGTCACCAGACGCTCAAAAGATACCGCACAGTTCGCCGGCGACGTCGATGAAAGCTTCACCGCATGGATACCGGTCCGCGGGTACTGATACTTTTCATAGTACTTATACGAGCTCGCACCCGTGCAGAAGATGCGCGTGATCTTCGTCTTTTTCAGGAGTCCCTCGATGTCCGTCGGAACCGGATTCCGGATGCTGGCATCCGATGCGCCGACGATATCACACTCACTCAGCGCATCCCAGAGGGCGATGTGGTGACGCCGCATCATCGCGGACTTTTCCTCGACACTTTCGGGCAATGTCTCCGCCAGCACTGTCGCCATAACCCTCCAGAAACGATTCTGCGGATGTCCGTAGTAGAACTTCATTTCCCGCGACTTCAGCGAAGGAATCGAGCCCAGAACCAACACCTCCGAATCCGCATCATACAGCGGTCCGAACGCACGGTGATCCACATGTGTCAACTCTGCCATCCGCCCCTCCTTTCGCCTGATCCGTCATTTTCATGCGTTATTTGCACCCGTCCGAAGGATTGATGCCTGCCGCTTCCGGCTTACTGCTCGACGATCTTAAACGCTCTCTGATAGAACGGCTGCTGGCCCTCGATCGCCTTCGCCGCGATCGGCGCACGTGCCGACAGAAGTGCCACCGAGCGTCCACGGCTGGCACGACGTGCCGCTGCCATCAGTCTCGGGAAGGTCTCATCCATCGAACCGATGTGACGAACGATGACGCAGTAATCCGTGTGTCCATTGCGGACCATGTCACGGATGTAACCCGCCGCCACATTACGATCGCTCCGCATCGCACCGGTCAGTGCATTCAGAAGATCCGCTGTCGTCTGATCCTCTCGGACATTCTTGAAAATGATGTCTTCGTCTGCGCTGGACTTCTCGCCCTCGAGTCCGAGCTCAGCGCCCTTGATCTTCGTACGAAGATCGATAATCATCTCACGGGCGACGATAAAATCATCCGTACCCGGGTTCAGAACGAAACCGTAGATCTGCCGATCGTTCATCGCGATATCGGCCGCCTCCTCGAAGCTGTGCTTCACGCTCTGTACCGGCTCGTTCTTAAACCATGCCTTCAGATTTGCCCGGCTCGTGAATACCATGTAGAAGTGTGCACCGTCCTTGTTTGCAGTGACACCATACAGAAGCTTACGCTCACGTGCCTTCTCGCCGACGATGCGTACCGGCATGATGAACTCAGCACCCGCCATCTCCTCCATCACGATCTGCTCCGCACCTGTGTTCTCACCATTTGATGCCTTCAGAGCATGGATCGCGTCAACCAGCTTCTGGTTGGCTCTCTCAGTATAATCTGCCATATATAAACCTCCTGGTCTGTCTGCTTTCTCCCATGCAGTGTAGCATATTTTCTACTAAAAGAAAACGAGAGACTGCCGCAGCAGTCTCTCGTAAACGTATCCGGAAAACCAGGATCAGTGATCTGCTACCTTGATATCCTCAACGCCTGTAACGTCCTGGAACTTGGACTCATCGAGCTGGCTTGGATCCTGACCGATGTACGCGAGGATACCACCATCGATGTATACGACCTGACCGTTGATGAAGTCAGATGCCGGAGAAGCGAGGAATACAGCGAGACCCTCGAGGTCCTCTGTCTCGCCCCAGCGCTGTGCAGGTGTCTTCGAACGGATGAAACGATCAAACGGAGCCATGGAACCGTCTGCCTGCTTTGCACGAAGCGGAGCGGTCTGCGGAGTAGCGATGTAGCCCGGTCCGATCGCGTTACACTGGATGTTGTACTCACCATACTCAGAGCAGATGTTCTTTGTGAGCATCTTGAGGCCGCCCTTGGCAGCTGCATAAGCAGATACCGTCTCACGACCAAGCTCAGACATCATGGAGCATGCGTTGATGATCTTGCCGTAGCCCTTCTTGATCATGCCTGGAAGGACAGCCTTTGCGCAGAGGAAAGGACCGGTGAGATCAACATTGATAACCTGATCCCACTGCTGCTTCGTCATCTCAACCATCGGGATTCTCTTGATGATGCCGGCATTATTTACCAGGATATCAACACCACCGAACTTCTCCTCGACATCCTTCACGAGTGCGTTTACCTGCTCCTCGTTCGTAACGTCACATACGACACCGTATGCATCGATGCCGAGCTTCTGGTACTCTGCGATACCTCTGTCTACGAGCTCCTGATTGATATCATTGAAAACGACCTTCTTTGCGCCAGCCTCAGCAAAAGCCTTCGCATATGCAAGACCCAGTCCATAGGATGCGCCGGTTACCCATGCAACCTTGCCATCAAGTCTGAACTTATCAAGAATTCCAGCCATAACAAATCTCCTTTTTCTTCCATTTTTCTTACTTCTATGTTCTCAGGCAAGATGCCTGAATACATCCATACCAGTATCATCATAGTTGATTTGGCACCCCGCTTCAAGGCCTGTCGGACAGTCTTCACAAAGTTTGTGAATGTTGTGGTAAACCGGTTCACTTTTCTTGTCAAAAATTGCCAAGATGCAGTTTTTTCTGCATCCTGGCAATACTTTTTCAGTCTGTTTTTCAGTGGATGCTTTCCGGGCACGCACCATGATGATGCCTTGCTCTGCATCCTCTCTTTCAGCATCCGAAGGATCAGGCCTTCGCTGCATCCTCTCTCTTCTTCAGAATCGGAAGGATGATACCGAGTGCTGTCAGAACGCACGGTGTGATGATATTCAGGCACATGGTGAACAGATCCTCATCATAAACACCGAGCAGACAGCTCGCTGCGGTCACGAAGAAACACCAGAATCCGAAGAACATCGCCACATTATGGTTCTTCACGAAACGATACTCCGGCTTGAACTTATCCTCTGCCTTACGAAGTGCGATATACGCTGCAAATACCCAGAGATAACGCATCGGCATACATACGGAGTTCAGCTTGGTGAGCTGCTTCAGAACGGCCGCTGCACCAGGAACGAAGGACTGTACGAGGATGATGGCACCAGAAAGAACCGCAACCATCTTGATACCGTTGACATAGGCACCCTTATCATTCTGTCTGAGAAGCTTCGACGGGATAAACTCACGCGCATCCTCGTTATCAAACAGCATACGAAGCGGCGCATCGATACTGATGACAAGCGTGGAAAGCTGACCTACCGCGTTGCAGAGTGCGTAAATGATCATCAGGCTGTCACCCATATGATAGTACTCGCCCAGTCTCTGGAATGCCCAGTAGGAACCGTTGGAGTTGTAGGAGTTGAAGCTCTCCTTGGACTCGTTGATGATGGTCGGATCGAACATCATGCCCATCGCGATGGTACCGAGAATCGCACAGATCACAACCATGATCGCCAGGCTGATCATCGCACGCGGGAAGCCCTTGCTCGGGTTCTCTACCTTATTAACATACGGAGAGATCTTCTCACAGCCACCGACAGCGAAAACCAGGATGGACAGGGACGTGAAGTACTTCCAGTCGAAGGTCGGAACCAGGTTCTTCGCACTGAAATCCAGTGTCACGAAGGAAGACGCCGGATTGATGGCACGCGCACCGAACATCATGATGATGTAGAGGATGGACATGATGAACATACTGGTACCTGCCAGTGTCGCCATCTTCTTCAGCGGGTTCAGACCACGGCTTGCGATATAGCAGAACAGAATCAGGATGCAGAAGGTGATCAGCTGTACTGCCAGTGTAGGGAAGGTATCGTATGCTTCCGCGTTACGGAACACAGCCCAGCTCAGTGCCTTCAGACCACCGGAGGACTTACTTGCGATGTAGGTGATATGGCATGCCCAGTAGGTCCAGCCTGCGTAGTACGCCAGCTTCGGTCCTGTCGTCTTCAGAATCCATGAGCTCACACCACCACCGGACTCCTTAAATGCGGAACCCAGCTCACCGACCATCAGTGCGTATGGTACGAAGTAAAGCGCAAACATGAGGATCCAGCTGAAAATAACCTGGATACCGTTGAAGTAGATGAAGCCGTTCAGTACATTTCCGAAGCCCCAGACCGTCGAAAACGCCATGAACGCCAGCGTCGTCCATTTAATGTGTTTTGAATCCATATGTATACTCCTTTATCTGTTGTTTCGCGAAACGAATTCAGGTTTCGCTTTATTTTGAAAGCCCGGTGATCAGCATCCACCTGTTCCACGGGCTCATCAACACATGATCACGATCAGAAGATCAGTCTGTAATTGCCGTCCCCGTTCCCTTCGAAGCTCGAGCTGAACAGTACACGCGCAGCTTCGATCAGATAAGCGGTATCCCGCGCACCAGCCGTCTCATACGGAGAGTGCATCGCGAGCTGTGGCAGTCCGATATCGACGGTGTTCAGCGCAACCTGTGCCTGCGAAATATTTCCCAGCGTCGAGCCGCCGAGCATATCGGAGCGGTTCGTGAAGGTCTGATATGGCACAGTTGCCTTCTTACAGATCGCGCGCATCACGGCACCGGAAACACCATCGGTCGTATACTTCTGGTTCGCGCTGTACTTGATGACGATTCCCCGGTTCATATACGGGCGGTTGGTCGGATCTGCCTTCTCGGCATGGTTCGGATGCACGGCATGTGCATTGTCTGCAGATACCATGAAGCTCGAAGCGATGCTCATAAGGTACTGCTCCTCGCTGCGTCCCATCGCGCGGCTGATGCGCCGGAGTGTATCCTTCAGGAAGGTGCTGGCGGCACCCTGCTTCGTACCGGAGCCGACCTCCTCGTTATCATAGACACAGTGCACAGCGATGGACTGCTTCAGCTCAGCCGCGAGGAAGCCCTTCAGGGATGCAAACGCACACTGGAGATCATCCAGACGTCCACTTGCGATGAACTCGCCATGGAGGCCGAGCGTCGTCCCCTTCATGCGGTCATACAGGAAGAGATCCGTATCCAGGATGTCCTCCACCCGCACAGCTGCCTCGTCTGCGATCAGCTGCATGAACTGATTCTTCTCCTCTCCCTGCTCACAGAACAGCGGCAGCATATCCACCTGTGCATTAAATGCATAGCCGTCATTGACCTGACGATTCATATGGATCGCCACGTTCGGAATGATAAGAAGATCGCGATCAACATTGACCAGCTTCGTCGCGATGCCCTCCTCCGTCTGAACGATCACACGACCGGCGACGGAAAGCGGACGATCCAGCCATGGTGCACAGAGCATACCGCCATACTTCTCGACATTCAGCTTGACATAGCTGTTGTCTACGACGATCTCTGCGTTCGTCTTGATCTTAAAAACCGGTGAATCACAGTGGCTCGCCATGATCTGGAAGCCCGTATACTCACCCTCCGGTATACGAAAGGCGATGATGGCCGAATCGTTCCGTGTCACATAGTAGCCATGGCCCTCGGACAGTGTCCATGGACAGCCCTCATAGAGACGGGTGAAGCCGGCGTCCTCGAGCTCCTTCTGCATATTGGCCACTGCATAAAATGCATTCGGGCTATGATCCAGAAAATGGAGCAGTTCCTTATTCACTTCCTGATGATTCATCTTTCTATCCTCACAATCTGTATAAAACATGCCGATTATTCACGAGCGGAATAGGTCTTATTCGTGAAAATTATATTATAGCTTCGTTAATTTCGCAACAAAATTATAAAAAAATTATAAACTGACGCAGGATAAGCGCCAAAAGCAGCATACAAAAACCGCGTTATTGCGCACTTTTCAACACAATAACGCGGTCCTGTACTGTTTATATAATTATGAGAAATCCTTCATTTTCTGCATAATTTCACAGCAGATCGTCTCTACATCCTTCCCGTCCGTCGCGACGCATATATCCGCTGCCGCCTCATACGCCGGTCGGCGCTTCTCCTGCAGCATACGGATATACGCGACATCCATATGTCCGTTCAGGATCGGACGATCCGCAGAATCCTTCACCCGAAGAAGCGTCGTCTCCGGGGTCGCCGTCAGAAAAACGATGATGCAGGATGTACGCAGATTTTCAACATTTTCCGGATTCATCACGAGACCACCGCCACAGGAGATCACCGCAGCATGCACATCCCGAAAGCGCAGCACCACGTCGTGCTCAAGCTGCCGGAAATACGCCTCTCCATCCGTCGCAAAAATCTCCGTAATCGGGCGTCCCTCCTGTCGCACGATTTCCTGATCCGTATCGATCTCTGTCAGTCCATACAGTGCTCTGAGTCCATGCGATACCGTCGTTTTTCCAGCCCCCATAAATCCGATCAGCGCGATGTTTTTCATTTTTTCTTTATTCAGCCCGCTATGATCACCAGCCATACTCTCCCCCTGTCCATACCTGTGTACGATATAAAACACCGGAGAATGTCGAGGACAGTCTCCGGTGTTTATCATCACTTATTTAATCCACGATCCTGTGAAATTACTTTCTCGGATTGTTGATCTCCGCCTGTGCTGCTGCAAGTCTTGCTACCGGTACACGGAACGGTGAGCAAGATACATAGTCGAGGCCGATCTTGTGGCAGAACTCAACAGAAGAAGGATCGCCGCCGTGCTCGCCGCAGATACCGCAGTGGAGGTTCGGGTTCACCGGCTTACCAAGCTTCAGTGACATATCCATGAGCTTACCAACACCCTTCTGATCGAGCTTTGCGAACGGATCCTGCTCGTAGATCTTGGTGTCATAGTAGCTGTTCAGGAACTTACCGGCATCATCACGTGAGAAGCCGAAGGTCATCTGTGTAAGGTCGTTTGTACCGAAGCAGAAGAAATCAGCCTCTGCAGCGATCTCGTCAGCTGTAAGAGCAGCTCTCGGGATCTCGATCATGGTACCAACCTCATACTTGAGCTCTACGCCAGCCGCTGCGATTTCCTCGTCTGCGGTCTTTACGACGATGTCCTTCACGAACTTGAACTCCTTCACCTCGCCAACGAGCGGAATCATGATCTCCGGAACGAGGTTCCAGTCAGCATGTGCCTTCTTTACCTCGATGGCTGCACGGATGATCGCCTGTGTCTGCATAACCGCGATCTCAGGATAGGTTACGGTCAGACGGCATCCTCTGTGACCCATCATCGGGTTGAACTCATGGAGACCGGTAATGATCGCCTTGATCTGCTCTACAGTCTTGCCCATCTTATCTGCAAGCGCCTTGATTTCTGGCTCTGTGTTCGGTACGAACTCATGAAGAGGCGGATCCAGGAAACGGATGGTAACCGGGTTGCCTTCCATGGACTCGAAGAGCTGCTTGAAATCATCCTGCTGATACGGCTCGATCTTCTCGAGTGCCTTCTCACGCTCTTCTACCGTATCCGAGCAGATCATCTCACGGAATGCTTCGATTCTCTCCGGGTCGAAGAACATATGCTCTGTACGGCAGAGGCCGATACCCTCCGCACCGAGCTCACGTGCCTTTGCAGCATCGCGCGGTGTATCCGCGTTGGTTCTTACGCCAAGCTTTCTATACTTATCAGCCCAGCCCATGATACGACCGAAGTCGCCGGAAATCTGAGCATCTACCGTAGCGATCTTACCCTCGTAGATCTTACCGGTCGTACCATCGATGGAAATGAAATCTCCCTCCTTGATGGTCTTTCCGCCGAGGTGGAACTGCTTGTTCTCCTCATCCATCACGATATCACCACAGCCGGATACGCAGCACTCACCCATACCACGGGCAACAACGGCTGCATGGCTGGTCATACCGCCACGTACCGTCAGGATACCCTCGGAAGACTTCATACCTGTGATATCCTCTGGGGAAGTCTCGAGACGAACGAGAATCACCTTCTCGCCACGTGCGTTCCACGCCTCTGCATCTTCTGCAGTGAAGACTACCTTACCACATGCAGCTCCTGGGGAAGCACCAAGGCCCTTACCCATCGGAACAGCTGCCTTCAGCGCATCCTTATCGAACTGCGGGTGAAGAAGTGTATCGAGGTTACGTGGATCGATCATCGCAACGGCTTCCTTCTCGCTTCTCATACCCTCATCTACGAGGTCGCAGGCGATCTTCAGTGCAGCCTGTGCGGTTCTCTTACCATTTCTGGTCTGCAGCATGTAAAGCTTACCGTGCTCAACGGTGAACTCCATATCCTGCATATCTCTATAATGCTTCTCGAGGGTCTCGCATACCTTTGTGAACTCTGCGAATGCCTCCGGGAACTTCTGCTCCATCTCCTGAATGTGCATCGGCGTACGAACACCTGCTACAACATCCTCGCCCTGTGCGTTTGTAAGGAACTCACCGAAGAGGCCCTTAGCGCCGGTAGCCGGATCTCTCGTGAAGGCTACACCGGTACCACAGTCATCACCCATGTTACCGAATGCCATGGACTGTACGTTTACAGCAGTACCCCAGGAATAAGGGATATCGTTGTCACGACGATAAACGTTCGCACGTGGGTTATCCCAGGAACGGAATACGGCCTTGATTGCGCCATAGAGCTGCTCCTTCGGGTCTACCGGGAAGTCCTCGCCGAGTGCTTCCTTATACTTCGCTTTGAACTGCTCTGCGAGATCATGAAGATCCTCTGCGCTCAGCTCGACATCGAGCTTTACGCCCTTCTCTTCCTTCTTCTTATCGATCAGCTTCTCAAACTCGCTCTTGGAAACTTCCATAACGACATCTGAGTACATCTGAATAAATCTTCTGTAGGAATCCCATGCCCAACGTGGGTTACCGGACTTCTCAGAAAGAACCTTTACAACGTCCTCGTTAAGACCAAGGTTCAGAATGGTGTCCATCATACCCGGCATGGAAGCACGTGCACCGGAACGTACCGATACCAGAAGCGGATTCTCGTGATCACCGAACTTCTTACCGGTAATCTCCTCCATCTTTTCGATATGCTCGTCGATCTGACCCATGATCTCCGCATTGATCTCACGACCGTCCTCGTAGTACTGTGTGCAGGCCTCTGTCGTGATGGTGAAGCCCTGTGGAACCGGGAGACCGATATTGGTCATCTCTGCAAGGTTTGCACCCTTACCACCCAGAAGCTCACGCATGTCTGCGTTACCCTCCGTGAACAAGTAAACCCATTTCTTAGCCATCGCTTATCCTCCTAATCCTATGTATGTTGATGAGTGCATCTCTTAAAAAAAGGCCGTACGCATGGACGGCGATCTCTACAAAACGACTCATACGATTTAACCCATGTCGAGGAAAAATCACTATTCGAATTATACTTTAGGAAAAATTGTTAGTAAAGTCTGAACGGGAAATGTAAACGTTTACATTCTGAATTATTTTTTTCGTACAAAAAAAGCCCAAGAAATTCTATGGTATATCAAAGAATTTCTTGGGCTTTATAAATCTGGACCGTTCACGATCAGACCTTAAAGCGGTATCCGACCCCCCAGATGGTTTCGATATACTGTGGCTTCGCAGAATCCATCTCGATCTTCTCGCGGATCTTCTTGATATGCACCGTGACGGTCGCGATGTCACCGACGGAATCCATCTTCCAGATCTCCTTGAAGAGCTCCGCCTTCGTGTATACATGATTCGGATGCGAGGCGAGGAAGCAGAGAAGGTCGAACTCTTTCGTCGTAAAGGTCCGCTCCTCTCCGTTCACGAATACGCGGCGGGCACTCGGATCGATCTTCAGTCCATGAATCTCGATGACCCCGCTCTCCTCTCGGCCGCTGCCGACAAGACGTGCATACCGTGCCATGTGCGCCTTCACCCGGGCCACCATCTCCGATGCAGAAAACGGCTTCGTCACATAATCATCGGCACCGAGACCAAGTCCTCGGATCTTATCGATATCATCCTTCCGTGCAGAAACGATGATGATCGGTATATCCTTCACCTCCCGGACCTCCTTACATACCTGGAAGCCGTCCTTTCCCGGCAGCATCAGATCCAGGATGATGAGTGCATAGTCGCCCTCCAGTGCCTTCTGAAGACCGGTATCACCATCCGATGCGATATCGACGGAAAAGCCGGAAATCTCCAGATAATCCCGCTCCAGCTCCGCAATCGACTGCTCATCCTCTATAATCAGTATGTTCTTCTTATCCTCATCCATAGTTTACGCCTCCTTCGGGCTCTTGATGTATTTACGTAAAACGAAATGAATCGTGGTTTCCTCGCCCTCCTTCGAGCTCGCCCAGATCCGTCCACCACTGTCCTCTACGATCTTCTTCACGATGGAAAGGCCGATACCGGATCCCCCCTTCATCGAATTGCGCGAGCTGTCCGCCCGGAAGAAACGCTGGAAAATATACGGCAAATCCGAGCGTGAGATACCCTTTCCGTTATCCCGGATATTTACCTGGATGAAATCCCCGGCATCCTCTAGACTCAGCGCGATCTCCTTTTCTTCCTTATCCATATATTTCACAGAATTCGAAATGATGTTACTGATCACCTTTCGGAGCTGCTCCGGATCCGCGATCATCTCCACCTCCGGGTCGATCGTATTGCGATAGCTGAATCGGATTCCCTGCGAATCCATATCGAGTCCGATCTCCTCCGCACAGTCCTGGAAATAATCCTTCACACAGATATGCTGAAAATCATACGGGATCTTATCCGACTCGACCTTCACATAGTAGCGCAGCTCGTCGATCAGGCGATCCATCTCCGCCGCCTTGTTGTTGATGGTCCGAATATACTTCCGCTGCATCTCCGGACTGCTGGCGACCCCATCGAGCAGGCCCTCGCTGTAGCCCTTGATCGCCGTCAGCGGCGTCTTCAGATCATGGGCAATGTTGGTGACCAGCTCTCGGTTGGCGGTATCGTTTCGTATCTTCTCCTCCTGGGTTTCCTTGAGGCGAATCCGCATCTCATCGAAGGCCTGCATCAGCTCACCGAACTCGTCGTTCGTCTCTGCTTCCAGCGTGAAATCGAGGTCTCCGGACTCGATGCGCTTCGCCGCCGCCTTCAGCTCATCGACCGGACGCACGATCCCCATATAGATCCAGCAGATCAGAAAAAGACCCGCAAGAATCAGAATCGCCATATTCGTTCCCATCGTGATGTCTCCGCGGAACATCAGAAACATCAGCACCAGTGGCAGCACCGTGCTGACGAAGAAGCTGACGCCCACACGCCCCATCAGTCCTATATGCTTCATAAGCATTCTCTCCTGTTTCAATCCTCTTCTATTGTACAGGATTATATTATAATTTCCATATGTTACGAATTTGTGAAGTAAACCTCCGTCGAGAGCCCAAACACTCCGTTTACCAAAAGACCCACCCCGAATCCCGGGATGGGCCTCTATACAGACGCTATAAAACTTAGAATGCGAGCTTCTCCTCGAAGTAGCTCTTCAGCTGATCGATCGGAATACGCTCCTGTGCCATGGAATCACGCTCACGGATCGTGACGCAGTGATCGTTCTCCGAATCGAAATCATAGGTTACGCAGTACGGTGTACCGATCTCATCCTGTCTTCTGTAACGCTTACCGATGTTTCCACGGTCGTCGTACTCGACGTTCCAGTACTTCGCAAGCTCATCATGGATGGCCTGTGCCGGCTCTGCCAGCTTCTTCGAAAGCGGAAGGATACCTACCTTTACAGGTGCGATGGCCGGATGGAAACGAAGGACAGTACGCTCATCGCCGCCCTCCAGCTCTTCCACATCATATGCTGCGCAGAGGAAGGCAAGGGTGACACGATCCGCACCGAGGGACGGCTCAATAACATACGGGATGTAATGCGTGTTGGTCTCCTCATCGAAGTAGGTCATATCCTGACCGGAGGTCTTCTCGTGCTGTCCGAGATCGTAATCGGTTCTGTCCGCGATACCCCAGAGCTCGCCCCAGCCAAACGGGAAGGTGAACTCGAGATCGGTGGTTGCCTTCGAATAGAAGCAAAGCTCCTCCGGAGAGTGATCTCTGGCACGAAGCATATCCTTCGGAATGCCGAGCGAAAGCAGCCAGTCAAGGCAGAACTGCTTCCAGTATGCAAACCACTCGAGGTCCGTATCCGGCTTACAGAAGAACTCGAGCTCCATCTGCTCGAACTCTCTCGTACGGAAGGTGAAGTTACCCGGTGTGATCTCGTTACGGAAGGACTTACCGATCTGACCGATACCGAACGGAAGCTTCTTACGGGAGGAACGCTGTACGTTCTTGAAGTTTACGAAGATACCCTGTGCGGTCTCCGGACGGAGATATACGGCATTCTTCGCATCCTCTGTAACGCCCTGGAAGGTCTTGAACATGAGGTTAAACTGACGGATACCCGTGAAGTTATGCTTACCGCAGGTAGGACATGGAACCTGATGCTCCTCGATAAACGCTTCCATCTCTTCCTTCGACATCGCATCCGCGGAACCACCGATATCGATACCGTTGGCCTCTGCGAAATCCTCGATCAGCTTATCTGCACGGAAACGCTCGTGGCACTCCTTACAGTCCATCAGCGGATCAGAGAAGGATGCGAGATGTCCGGATGCGACCCAGGTCTGCGGGTTCATCAGGATCGCGCAGTCGATACCGACGTTATATTTGGACTCCTGGATAAACTTCTTCCACCAGGCTCTCTTTACGTTGTTCTTTAACTCAACGCCGAGATTGCCGTAGTCCCAGGTATTTGCGAGACCACCGTAGATCTCAGAACCCGGATAAACAAAACCTCTTGACTTCGCAAGAGAAACGATGGTGTCCATGGTGTAATTCTTTGGCATGTTTTCCTCTTTCTGTCGCCGGAGTGCGACCAAGAATAAAGTTAATCAGTACTGCGCCGATGGGCGCTTTTTCAAACTATACATCGGGAACGCTGAAAAATCCAGCCCCTGCCTGTTTTTGCGCCCATACAAACAGATGTCGTGTTACAGCGCCTTCAAGATATCCAGCGAGCGGAAGTGATACGGCAGCGCATCGCGGAGCACGAGATCCACGTTCTGCGAAAACTCGATGAGCACGCCCGGTGTCAGCGTGAAGGTGTAGAGCTTCGTGAGCGGTGCCTCCAGTACATACTGCCAGGCATAGCAGCAGGCGTCGGAGGCCTCGAGTGGCGGAAGCTCTGTGTACTCGCCATTTAAAAGGAGCACCCGAAGCTCGTAGATACGCCGTACCAGCTCATTCGGGATACTCTCCTTCAGAATCGCCCGGAGCGACAGGTAGATGAGATTCACCAGCTCCTCCGCCGGAAGATTCTCCTGGGCGACGAGCTCTGCCAGCTCCAGCAGATATGAGCCGTAGCAGGCATGGACGAGATCGAGGGCGATGTCCTCGAAATACTCGTTCACCTTCACCGAGCGGAGATTATAGCCGGCCCTTCCCTTCGTCACGCTGAACGCACCGAAGACGAAATTCCGTGTCGCCGCCATGAGCGGGGAACCCGGCTTCTTCGCGCCCGACGCCCAGACAGTGATCTTTCCCTGCTCCTTCGTGAGAACACAGAGCCGCTTATCAAAATCACGGGACGAGGCCGAGTTCAGCACCAGCCCGTGAAAAACAAGTTCCTCCTGCATGGCGCTCAGGTCTCGTCCTTAAAGCCGTAGTTCTTAAGGAAGGTATCCGAATCACGCCAGTCCTTTCGTACCTTGACGAAAAGCTGGAGATTCACCTTATCCTCCGTCATCCGCTCGATCTGGATACGGGCACCGGTACCGATGCGCTTCAGCATCGCGCCGCCCTTTCCGATGATGATACCCTTATGCGCATCCCGCTCGCAGACGATGGTCGCCTTGATGTCCCAGATGCCGGTCTTCCGCTGGTGCATCTCGTCGATCAGCACCGCGATGCCATGTGGCACCTCATCCTTCAGCTTCCGGAGCGCCTGCTCACGGATCAGCTCACCCGCGATCTCACGCATCGTCTGATCCGTCACGGTATCCTCATCATAGTAACGAGGCCCCTCCGGAAGGTACTGAAAAATCACCTTTTTCAGTTCGTCGATGTTTCGGGCCCGCGCGGCAGAGACCGGAACGATCTCTGTGAACTCCATAAGGTCACGATACTTCTCGATGGCCGCTGTCAGCTCGACCGCCGGATCCTTCAGGGTATCGATCTTATTGATCACGAGGATCTTCGGCTTGTCGTACTTCTTCATCACCTCCGCGATGTGCTGCTCACCGGCACCGATATAGGTGGTCGGCTCCACGAGCCAGACGATGACATCGACGTCCTCGAGGGTTTTCTCCGCCACATGGTCCATGTATTCGCCGAGCTTATTGGCCGCCTTGTGAATACCCGGCGTGTCGAGAAAGATGATCTGCCCGCGCTCGTCGTCATAGACCGTCTGGATACGGCCACGGGTCGTCTGCGGCTTCTCCGAGGTGATGGCGATCTTCTGGCCGATCACGTGATTCATCAAGGTTGATTTTCCTACATTCGGGCGCCCCACGAGCGCCACAAAGCCTGTCTTGATCATTTAAAAAGCTCCTCTGTCGTCAGGAAGAGATCCTGATGTGCATCGATTTCTGTTCCACTGCCGATGGTGCAGCCGGCACCGGTCGCCAGCACCGCCTCCACATAGTCTGAAAGCGCGCGGATATCCTCTACCGTCGTCGCGAGCACCTGGTCGCGTTCTCGCTGCACTGCCTCGTTCGACACATGGGAGAGGAAGGCGCTGACGCTGAGGGCGGCAACATTGGCGTTCGTACGCGGCGTATCCAGCTCACTGATGGCGCCGATGATGTACTTCGTCATATCCCGCTCACTCGCGCTGAAGCTCCGGATATACGCCGGAAGCGCCTCATAGCAGGCCAGGGTCTCCTGGAGGTGCGGATCCCGGTAGGAGCAGAGATAGCCCTCACCAGAGCGGCCGAAGCCGGCCATGCAGCCATAGGCGCCGCCCTTCACCCGGAGATTGAGCCAGAGATAGTCGTAGTTCAGAATCATCTTCAGTACGCGAAGGGCACCGGTATACGGATGCTTCGTCGGATCGTACCAGCCGGCCCGGGCGACATAATTTACCTGGGACGGGGTCCGGAAGCCCTCGTTCCGGCTACCGTGGAGGATGAGCTGCGGCTTCTCTTCAGCGGCTTCTGTATGGGTACCGGCGATATAGTCTGCATCCAGTACCTCGCGGAGCAGCTCCTTCTCACGAAGATCACGGCGGTAGTTTTCCTTCCATGTCGGATAGATCTGCTCGAACGCCGCGATGCCCTGTGGCTCCGCCGTTATCGACACAAACATGTTCTCAAGACGGAACAGCTTATCCGCGATCTCCCAGAGCTTCCGGCCGAGGGTCGTCGGATCCGCATGGAAGGCATCCGCGATGCGGTTGATGAAGTGGTAGTAGCTGATGCCGCCCACGAGGTCCTGGTACCGTCCAGTGCCGGAGAAGCAGGCGCTTGCGCGGTTCACGGCATAGCTGTGGCCGGCGCCCTCGATCTTCATCCGCTCCCGGGACCGGGCCTCCGCGAGGATCTCCGCCATCCGCTTTGTATCCTCGAACTTCGTCGTATGCAGGATCTCACGGATCAGTGCGAGGACACGGCCCAGGTGCTCATAGAGCAGCTTCACTTCCACACTGAAGATGCCGGTATAGTGATTATAGTGATCGAGGTCCGGATACGCGTTCATATCAAAGTTCATGCCGCCGGTATGCAGCAGAACATCCGAGGACAGGTCCTGGAAGCTATGCTGCTTCGTATCCATATACGCGAGCACGGTCTTCAGGAAACCAGCGTACGGCAGTTCCTCCTCGGTAAGGCACTGCGTGTTGAAATTCAGGCGAAGATACATCACGCCGCGGGTATCCCGACTCGTCTCGAGCAGCAGAGTATCCTCCACCCGTTTCTCCTCCCAGTGATAGCGCTCGGCCTGCTTTCCGATATCGGAGATGCTGAGCAACGGAAGCTTCCGGAGGTTTTCGTCGGAGGTCGGTTCCTCCTGATAAGCCTTCAGTGCCTTCGTCTGGTCAATGCAGGCGATCCGCTCCGCCTGTGTCATCCCGTTTTTCATCGTCGCCAGCTTCTTCTCGAGCGCCTGCTCCCGCTTCTCGGTGAGCCCGCGCTCCGGCTTACAGATCACGAGGGCTGCATGCGGATTGTCCAGCAGACACTCTGCGATCAGCTTCTCGAAGTAGCCATGCTTCGCGTCCTCGCGGAGCTCCTGATAGCACTGCGTACAGAAAAGATACTCCCATGGTTCCCGGCCATAGAGCCAGGTATCCATCGCCGTCAGTGCATAGACGAGACCCTTCGGTGAACGTCCGTAGTCCGCCTCACGGTACTGGAACTCATCATGATTGATGGCGGCGAGGATCGCCTGCTGGTCGAGGCCCTCCTTCACCAGCTTCCGGAGGGTCGTGTCGATGATGGCGAGAAAATGCTTCTTATCCTTCGCATCCGCGCCCTTCGCACAGACAGAAAAATACGGCTGGCGGATACCATCCTCGAAGCCGCCGAAGATATCATCTCCGACACCGGCCTCGACGAGGGCCTGCTTGAGCGGCGCGCCCGGTGAGGACAGCAGCACATAGTCCAGGATATCGAGGGCGAGGTTCCGCTTATTATCGAGTGCATCCACCACGACGTTCCAGGCGAGGTAGGTATTTTTCGTGAGCGACTCATGCGCTCCGACGGAATACGCGATTTCCTCCTCATGGAGCTGGGTAAACGCCGGCTGCAGCGGGATATCAGAATCCGGATCGATCGCATCGTACTCCGAGAGGTAGGCCTCATCGAGCCACGCGAGCTTCTTCTCCATATCCATATCGCCGTACAGGATGATGTAGGCATTGGACGGATGATAGTAGCGGGCATGGAACGCGCGGAACTGGTCGAAGCTTAGCTCCGGGATCACCGCCGGATCACCGCCGGACTCGTTCGCGTAGCAGGTATCCGGGAAGAGGGCGTTCATGATGTAGCGCTCGAGCACCGACTCCGGGTTCGAGAAGACACCCTTCATCTCGTTGTAGACGACGCCGTTATAGCGAAGCGCATCCTGCTCGTCCATCATCTCATAGTGCCAGCCCTCCTGCTGGAGGATACGCGGATCCTCGACGCAGTTCGGATGGAACACCGCGTCGAGGTAGACATCCATCAGATGCTCGAAGTCCTTCTCGTTGCGGGAGGCAACCGGATACACGGTCTTATCCGGATACGTCATCGCGTTCAGGAAGGTGTTAAGGGAGCCCTTTGCAAGCTCCACAAACGGATCCTTCAGCGGAAACTTCGCAGATCCGCACAGCACGGAGTGCTCCGTGATGTGGGCCACGCCGGTGCTGTCCTCCGCCGGGGTGCGAAAGGCGATACTGAAGACCTTATTGTCATCTGTGTTCTTCATGGTAAAGATGCGGGCACCGCTCTTCGTATGACGGTAGATGCACGCATCGGTCGAAAGTTCATCGATCCTTCTGGTCTCGATCAGCTCATAATTCTTCATTCAGCTTCCTCTTTTTCTATATATTTCCGATCAGACGATCCTTGAAGACCGCGATGGCTTCCCGAACGCTCAGGTGAACAAGCATCAGTTCACTCGTCTCGGTCGCCATCGGACAAGCATCCGGATAGCCGAAGCGCGCCGCGATGCGGCAGGCCCGGAAGAGATTAAACTCGGAGGTGATGATCCCGAGGGTGATCGGCTTTTCCTCCCCCAGGATGACCTCGATTTCCTCCCCGTCTGTACCGCGCAGCGGCACCATAAGTCCCGGGTGAGTCTTCGCTCTTTCCCGGAGACGGGCCTCCTGATCCTGCTGTATCGTTTGAAGCGAAAAGCCGATCTTCTCCTGCGTGGAGTGGGAGTAGAACTCGAGCAGAAGACGGTTCTCCGGGATGCCGGCCTTGATCATGTAGTAGTACATGACCGTCGCTTCGGTGCTTCGATCATAATCGCTCCGGCCGCCGGACAGCACGAAGATGGTGTCTGGATTTTCCTCCGCATACGCAACGGCACAGTCCAGGCGTTTCTTCAGCGACGGTGAGATCCGGTTATCGACGAGGTCTGTCCCCATCACGATCACATAGTCGAGGTTCTTCTGCTCGACCGTATGTGCATTAAAGAAGATCGTGCTGAGAAGCGCAAGCAGGACCAGCATCCAGAGACCATAGCTCGTAAAGATGAACACGAAAGGCCCCGGATGGATCCGCTTCTTCTCCCTCTGTTTTCTGCGGACATAGCGTACCAGTGCAAACATAAGAAACTGGACCGCTGCAAAAAGCGGCCAGAACCATAGAAAGCTGGTCAGTCCATGAATCATGATGATCGCGATCACATACAGCAGGGCCGCGACCCCCAGAACGATGAAGATTCCTTCCATACGCGTTAGTCAAGCGCCTGCTTCTCAGCGCTTTCCTTTCTGATGATATCGCCGGCCTCCGGAGCTGTACTGAAGCGCACCTTCAGCTGCTGACAGGCATGTGGGCAGGATGTCTGTGCGACATCGGTCGCCGCATCCCGGATCTCCAGCACCGTGATCGGCAGGTCCCGGCCATCCGGCTTCATGATCTCGAGCTGCTCTCCCACGGAGAACTTGTTCTTCTGCTCGAGGTAGCTCCAGCCCTCTGCATCACTTTCACGGATCGTGCCGAGGTAGACCGAACCGGTCACATAGGTGTTGCTGTCATAGATATGGTCATCCTGCGTCGGACGTCCATAGTAGAAGCCCGTCGTAAACTCACGGTAGGTACACTTCGCGATCTCCTGCTTATACCACTCCATGTTGGCGCGGTACTTTTCCTCGCTCTCCTTATAGTCATCGATGGCCTTGCGATAGGTCCGTGCGACCGTCGCAACATAGAGCGCGGTCTTCATACGGCCCTCGATCTTCAGTGAATCGATGCCGGCCTCGATCAGCTCCGGAATATGCTCGATCATGCAGAGATCCTTCGAGTTAAAGATATAGGTGCCGCGCTCGTTCTCAACCACCGGAAAATACTCACCCGGACGGGTCTCCTCGACGAGACTGTACTTCCAGCGACACGGATGTGTGCAGGCACCCCGGTTCGCATCGCGGCCGGTCAGAAAATTACTGAGCATGCAGCGTCCGGAATAGGACATGCACATCGCACCATGCACGAAGGCCTCGATGTCCATCTCCTCCGGAATATGACGACGCAGCTCCCGGATCTCGTTCAGGCTCAATTCACGTGCACAGACGACTCGCTTCGCGCCGAGCTGCCACCAGAAGAGGAAGGTCTGCCAGTTCGTGTTGTTCGCCTGGGTCGAGATATGCAGCTCGATGGACGCCGGAAGGACCTCCTTCGCGATCATAAACACACCCGGATCCGCGATCAGAACCGCATCGATGCCGGTCTCCGCCAGCTCCTGGAAGTAGGTACGCACACCATCGAGGTCGTAATTATGGGCGAAGATGTTCGCGGTGACGAAAACCTTCACCTGATGTGCATGTGCGTAGGCGACACCCTCGCGGATCTCCTCCAGTGTAAAGTTTTTTGCATTGGCCCGAAGACCGAAGGCCTCACCGCCTAAGTAAACGGCATTCGCACCATAGTTCACGGCGGTCTTTAATACGTCCAGCGAACCTGCCGGAATCAAAAGCTCTGTTTCTTTCAGCATATGCTCTCTCCATCTATCTGACATCCATCTACTCGATGTTCATCCAGCGGACACTCATCGATGCGACGTTTATCTATGTGTTTTATTTTCGAACACTGATCGACACGCCATCGCCGACCGGCAGGATCGCGGTTTCCAGTGCCTCTTCATGCTTCAGGCGGAAAAGATACTCCCGCATGCGGGTATGGATGGTGCGGTCCCTCCGCTCCACCTGGTAACGGCTCTCGATGATGCTGCCGTCCTGCAGGATGTTGTCGCTGACGAGCACGCTGCCAGGCGACATCAGTCGGAGGATGTCCGGCAGCCAGACGATATACTGTGCCTTCGCCGCATCCATAAATATAAAATCGAAGTGCTGCCCCTCCTCGACCAGTCTCCGGAGCAGTGCACCCGCATCCCCCGGAACCAGCGTGATGCGATCCCGGTACGGGCTGCGCGCGAAGTTCCGTGTCGCCGCTTCGATTCTCGGCGGATAGCTCTCCACCGTCAGCAGCTCCGCCTGTCCGTCGCAGGCCTCTTCCATGCAAAGGGCGGAGTAGCCGACCGCCGCACCGATCTCCAGAATCCGCTTCGGTCGAAGCATCCTCATGAAACACTTAAGAAGCGCCGCCGTTTCATCCCGGATAATCGGGATTTCCGCTGCGAGCGCTTCTGCTCTGATGGTTTCAAGAAGCTCACTACGATCCGGTTCCAGTGAATGAATATAATTCACAAGCCGTTCATCCGTAATCAAGGGTTCTTTTCCTCACTATCTGCTGTTGTCATGGCACGGGCCGCATCCTGCTGGATGAGGTTTTCATCCTCCGTACCGCCGATGATTTCCGTACCGTCCGCACCGGTCTCTTCCGCTGCCGCCGTACTTTCCTGTGCTGCCAGCAGATTCTTATCCGCCAGCTCCTTGTTCTTCGTGCCCTCCTGACTCAGGTGCTCGATGATGTCGACCACCGTCATCGACGGGCTCAGTGTATAGCTGCCTGGTTCGATCTCGAGTTCATAGAGATGCGCCTGCAGCACGAAAGCCTGACGGTTATCGATCAGCCCGGCCTCCTCGAGG
The DNA here is from genome assembly GCA_934229835.1 of uncultured Oribacterium sp. Lineage (GTDB taxonomy): Bacteria > Bacillota > Clostridia > Lachnospirales > Lachnospiraceae > Oribacterium. The sequence continues at coordinate 30,690 of CAKQED010000013.1, forward strand.
TCTTTCGCAAGCCGGTCCAGACGCTCACCTTCGGTGATGACGAACGTCTGCTCCGGTGCACCAGCAGCGGCCAGGGCGTGCTCATAGAACAGTCCGTGACCATAGCTGTACGCCACACGGATCCCCTGCAGCAGCAGGAAAATGATGGCTGCAATCAGAATAACGCGCCAGGCCATGCCGGTGATGAAGCCGGCTGTCCTGGACACGGAATCGTTTCGGCGCATGCCTTAAACCTCCATAATGATCGGAAGGATCACCGGATCACGCTTGATCTTCTTCCAGAGGAAGTCAGACAGCGAATCCTTGATGATATTTTTAATCTTGCCCCAGTCATTCACATGACGTACGAGGCAGTCATCGACCGCATCCTGCACCTGTACGCGTGCCTCCTCCATGAGGTCCTCGGACTCCCGTACATAGACGAAGCCTCTCGACACGAGGTCCGGACCAGCCAGCAGGTGACCCGAATACTTCTCGAGCGTCAGTACGACGACGATGATACCGTTCTGCGCCAGATTCTGACGATCGCGGATGACGATGTTTCCGACATCGCCGACACCGAGACCATCGACGAAGACGCCACCGGCCTGGACATGATCCTTGATCAGTGCCTCCGACTTTCCGCTTCGTGTCTTCAGCTCGAGTACGTCACCGTTCTCGATCATGAGACAGTGGTCACGATTGACACCGACAGAGGCGGCGAGACGTGCTGCGGTATCCCGCATATGGTACTCGCCGTGGATCGGAATCGCAAACTCCGGCTTGACGAGCGAGTACAGGAGCTTGAGATCCTCGCCACAGGCATGGCCAGATACATGGGTATCCTGCAGGATGACCTGTGCATGAAGCATACTCAGCTCGTTGATGACCTTATCCACCGCGAGCTCGTTACCAGGAATCGGGTGCGATGAAAGCACGACGACATCGTTCGGCTTGATATGAACCTTCCGGTGCATACCGCTCGCCATACGGCTCAGTGCCGCCATGGACTCACCCTGAGATCCGGTCGTGATCAGTACGGTCTGCTCATCCGGATAGCTCTTCAGCTCATCGATGCTGATGAGGGTACCCTCTGGGATATCGATATAGTGAAGCTCGGACGCTACGGTGATGACATTCACCATGGAACGCCCCTCCACCACGACCTTCCGCTTATACTTCGCGGCGGTGTTGATGATCTGCTGTACACGATCGACGTTCGACGCAAAGGTCGCCACGATGATACGGTTCTGCTGGTGCTCGGCGAAGATACGCTCGAAGGTACCTCCGACGGTGCGCTCCGACATCGTAGATCCCGGCTTCTCCGCATTCGTCGAATCGGACATCATCGCCAGGACGCCTTCCTTACCGAGCTCAGCGAAGCGCTGCAGATCGATCGGATCACCGAAGACCGGTGTATAGTCGACCTTGAAGTCGCCGGTGTGAACGATGGTACCGGCCGGTGTGAAGATCGCGAGCGCGGCTGCATCCTGGATGGAGTGATTCGTCTTGATGAACTCCACCTTGATATCGCCGAAGTCGACGGTATCACCGAAGGCCTGCACGTTCAGCTTCACCAGACGGTCGAGTCCGCGCTCACGCAGCTTCCCCTCGATGAGTGCAAGCGTCAGCCGTGTTCCATACACCGGTACATTGATCTGCTGCAGAACATACGGCAGCGCACCGATGTGATCCTCATGTCCGTGGGTGATGACGAAGCCCTTGATCTTCGACATGTGGCTCTTCAGATAGGAGATGTCCGGGATAACCAGGTCGATCCCCAGCATATCGTTGGATGGAAAAGCCAGACCGCAGTCCACGATGATGATGCTGTCATCACTCTCAAACGCGGTAATGTTCATGCCGATCTGATCGAGTCCGCCGAGCGGAATGATCTTAATACTGCCGTTCTTCTTCATCTGTACCTCATCCGACTTCTTTCTTCTGCTGCTGCGGTGGCTTCGGCTGGCGCTCTTATGCTGTTCAGGCACCTCCACGACTGCAGCGGCCGCAGATGCCGCTGCACTCACCATGTTCTCATGTGTCTCGGATTTTCGTGTGTTTCGTCTCCGTGTGGAGCTTCGCTTCGCTACAGGTGCTTCTTCCTTCACCGCACTGTCCGCTGCCGCACTCTGCAGAGTGTCCGTGCTCTCCGTGTCCTGCGTGCTCTCTCTGCCCGTCGTGGATGGGCGTCTCCGTCTGCGGTGGGTCGGACGCTTCGCCGCCTCGCCGGTAGGAAGCTCTGCATGATTTACTTCTTTTACTTCTGCTGCCTTCTCTCCGGCAGTGTGTTCATGATTTCTCAATCGTTATACCTTCTCCTTCCAGGAGCGCAGAAAAAATCTGCATCAATGCTTCGGATTCCTGATCATCTACGAACTCGTAGTCTGCCTCTGCATCCTCCGGGCCGGAAACGTCCTTCATGACGTAGCACTCGCCGTCCTCACCCTCCGGTGCATCCGTAACCAGAATATAATTCACGCCCTGGACGGTCGTCTCCTCCAGGATCTCAAGTTCCAGATTTCCATCTTCTGATGTCAGTCGGATAGTATTTTCCATGTCCGCTCCTTTGTCATGTTCATGGCCGCAGCCGCGCAGAAGCCCGGCATGCGACGTCGATGTTTATCCTTGAAGGGTCTCAGCCCCTCAGATACTGTTCCAGGATGAGCTGTGCGGCGACCTGATCGATCACCTTCTTCTGCTCACTCCGCGGGATACCACTCTGATCGAGGATCTCCTCTGCCTCCATCGTGGTGAGGCGTTCATCGGTAAACTCGATCGGAACCGCCACACGTAGCTTCAGCTTCTCTGCGAAGTCTCTCGTTTTCGCTGCGCGATCCCCCTCGGTATCATCCATATTAAGAGGCAGTCCCATCACGATTTTCTCGATCTGGTACTGCTCGACGATTTCTGCAATTTCAGACAGGGTCGGCCGAAGCTTCGACTCCCGGTCCCGCTGGATGGTCTTATACGGCTGTACCGTCATGCCGAGGGCGTCGGTCATCGCGACGCCGACGGTCTTCGAGCCGTAATCGAGTCCCAGTATTCTCATAAATGCTTATCCTATCCGTATGTCCTGAGTGGATGCCGTCCCGCGCGGGTCCCTTCACGGAATTCCTGCGCCGGGATGCCGGTCTCCTCTTTTCATTACCCAAAAAGAGTCTGTCCCACAGGACAGACTCTTCATCATCAACACATTACCTGCTCAGCTTCGCGTCCACGTACGTCTTCATCAGCTCTTCGATGATCTCGTCGCGTTCCACCTTCATAATCAGGCTTCTCGCCCCCTTATGACTGGTAATGTACGTCGGATCTCCCGACATAATGTATCCAACGATCTGATTAATCGGATTATAGCCTTTTTCCGTGAGTGCCTCATAGACACGGGCCAGAACCTCTGTCACATCCAGATCGTACTCCTGCATCGGTCGGATAATCTGTGTACTGCCTAAATCATTCATTTTGTCACGTCCTCTTAATAACTCAATTAATTTTATAACATTTATAAAACCAATGCAAGTACGCATCCTCCACAGATTTCCTGTCCACATACCTGCATTATTTGGCCGATTTTACAAGCTCCCTCCGCTGCATCCGAAAGCGGAATCAGATAGCGGACATAGCATCGGTTATAGCCACGAAGATACGGGCGTCCCTCGATTTCGACGATTTCCTCCGGAATCACGTCCTCGTTCCGGCCGAGAAAGCGGCGGCGGAAGGCCTCGGACTGCTGCGCGTCAAGCTTCATCAGTCGTTCGGAGCGCTCGGACTTCACACGATCCGTAAGCTGCGCCGGCATGCGGTCGGCCGCCGTTCCCTGCCGCCGGCTGTACTTGAAGACATGCAGCTCGTAGAAGCCGATCTCCTCGACGAAGCGACAGGAATCCTCGAAATCCGCTTCGCTCTCCCCTGGAAAGCCGACGATGACATCCGTTGTGATCGCCACCTCAGGCCAGGCTGCACGAAGAAGCGCGACCGAGTGACGGAAGGCTGCCGTATCATAGTGCCGGTTCATCGCTGCCAGGATGCGATCTGAACCACTCTGAAGTGAAAGGTGAAAATGCGGGCATAGCTCCGGAATCGCCCGCAGCTCCCCGACGAACGCCTCCGTGATGATGCGCGGCTCCAGGCTGCCGAGACGAACCCGCGCGATGCCCGGCACTGCCGCCACCGCACGGATCAGCGCGAGGAGATGCGTCGATGGAATCTCATGATGCATCGCATATTCATAGTTCGCCTGATCGAAATCGAGGCCGTAGGAAGAGAGGTGGATGCCGGTCAGCACGACCTCGTGATAGCCGCGACGGGCGAAATCCGTGACCTCCTTCACCGTGTCCTCGATGGAACGCGAGCGGATGCGTCCACGCACGTATGGGATGATGCAGTAGGCACAGAACTGATTGCAGCCATCCTGCACCTTGATGAAAGCCCGTCCCTGATCGGCGATCTCACCGGCCCGGAGCTTCGCGTACGGCTGTGGCTCTGCGATATCCGACACGAAGCAGGCGGTGTTCGATCGGTCCGCCTGCGCCTGGTCGATCACTGCAGTCCGGTCGGCGGCAGCGTCCGCTGACGAAGCGGCGGACACACGGACCTCCGGATCGGTATATACGCGCCGGTCGTCTGCATCAGCGCCGGAAGCACGGAGGGACGCCGGAAGCCTGTCCGGGTGGGTCGTCCAGTACGCCTCGAGAATCGGCAGCAGACGGCCCTTCTCCTGATTACCGACGAGGATATCCACCGCGGTATCCGTCTGAAGCTCCGCAGCGCGCGCCTGTACATAGCAGCCGGCTGCGATTACGACGGCCGCCGGATTCATGCTCCGGGCCTTATGAATCATCTGCCGCGACTTCCGATCGGCGATGTTCGTGACGGAACAGGTATTGATGATATAGATGTCGGCTGCGGCGCTCTCCCATGGCACGATCCGGATCCCGGCGTGGCGGAGCTCCTCGAGCATCGCATCCGCTTCATAGGCATTGACCTTGCAGCCCAGATTATGCAGGGCCGCTGTTAATTTAAAGTATTCCATTCTATTGACTTTTGATAAGCGTTTTCCTAAAATTAGTTTGTGCTATGAATAATATTTTTAAGGAGGACTAAATCGTGAAAACCGTTCGTATCTCGCTTAATTCTATCGATAAAGTAAAGTCTTTTGTTAATGAGCTCGTGAAGTTCACTGACGTTGACTTCGACCTCGTATCAGGCCGCTATGTAATCGATGCCAAGTCCATCATGGGTATCTTCTCCCTGGACCTCAGCAAGCCGATCGATCTGAACATTCACGCGGACGCAGGTCGCATGGATGAGATCGTCAATGCGCTGACACCTTACATCATCGCGCAGTAATCGTATCATTAAGCTGATAAATTAACAAGTATCATGATGAGTGCGCGCTGTTCGGTGCGTACTCATTTTTTGTCTGGCGGGCACGGTGCGGATGGCATCGGCGGCTCGCTTCATCCCTGTACAGAAAGAGGTTTTATGCAGTATCAGAGCTTTCTCATCAAGTATGCGGAGATCGGCACGAAGGGGAAGAATCGTTATATCTTCGAGGATGCCCTCGTGCATGACATCCGGAAGAAGCTGGAGCGCGTCGAGGGTGAGTTCCGTGTCACCCGTGAGCGCGGACGTATCTATGTAACGGCGAAGTCGGAGAACTACGACTACGAAGAGACCGTGGATGCACTTCAGCACGTCTTCGGTATCGTCGGCATCTGTCCGATGATCCAGATGGAGAACACACATGACTATCGTGCGATCAGTGATCAGGTGCTTACGTATTTCGGCGAGGTCTACGGTGATCGTACGCTGAGCTTCAAATGCCGCACGACCCGTGCCGACAAGGAGTTCCCGATGAGCTCCACAGAGATCGACGCCGAGCTCGGCTACGATATCCTGACGAAGTACCCGAACACCAGCGTCGATGTACATCATCCGGATGTGCTGCTTCACGTCGAGATCCGTCAGTATGTCAACATTTTCTCCGAGGTGCTTCCGGGTGCCGGCGGTATGCCGCTCGGTACGAACGGCAAGGCGATGCTCTGTCTCTCCGGCGGTATCGACAGCCCGGTGGCCGGCTACATGATTTCACGTCGTGGTGCCGTACTCGAGGCGACCTACTTCCATGCACCGCCATACACCTCCGAGCGTGCGAAGCAGAAGGTCGTGGATCTGGCCAATGAAGTCGCCCGCTACACAGGACCGATCGCGCTGCATGTCGTCAACTTCACGGATATCCAGCTGAAGATCTACGAGGAATGCCCGCACGAGGAGCTGACGATCATCATGCGTCGTTATATGATGCGTATCGCCGAGGCCATCGCCGAGAAGCGAAACTGTATCGCACTCATCACCGGCGAGTCCATCGGTCAGGTTGCGAGCCAGACCATGCAGTCCCTCGTCTGCACCAACGAGGTCTGCCATCTTCCGGTCTACCGTCCGGTCATCGCCTTCGATAAGCAGGAGATCATCGACATCGCCCAGAAGATCGGCACCTACGAAACCTCCATCGAGCCGTTTGAGGACTGCTGCACCATCTTCGTCGCGAAGCATCCGGTCACGAAGCCGGTACCGGAGAAGATCCGCGCTTCCGAGCAGATTGTGTATGACGCGATGATCCCGATGGTTGAAAAGGCCGTGAATGAAGCCGAGCTCATCTGGTGTAACGGCAAGTAAAAAGCATAACCATATCCGTATCTGCAGTGAATCCGCCTTCAGATACGGTCAGAAAAAGGCGTCCCGCAGAAAGTGGGGCGCCTTTTTGATGTGTATTTATCATACGTTTTTCTGATGGTTTTTCCGGATGTGATCACTTACGGCGTGCAGTCACATTGACCCACTCGCCCTGGTGGTTGACTTCCAGTACCTCCCAGATGTCCTCATGCTGGCGGAAAGCCTCGAGGACCTCTGCCTCACGCTGGTCGAGGATACCGGAGGTGATGAAGAGGCCACCCTTCTTAAGAAGCGGTCCCACCTCAGCGGTCAGCAGTACGATGACCGGTGCCAGGATGTTCGCCACCACGATGTCGTACTTACCGAGACCCATCCGGGTCTTGATGGCATCGTCGCCGATGACATTGCCCACCACCATATCGAAGCAGCTCTCCTGGAGCCCGTTCGCCTGCAGATTATCATGTACTGCCGGAACAGCTTCCTCATCGAGGTCCGTTCCGTAGACATGGCCGGCGCCGAGCTTCAGCGCGGTGATGCCGAGGATACCGGAGCCTGTACCGATGTCCGCGATTTCATCACCCGCCTGCATGTACTTCTGCAGCTGGCGGATGCAGAGCTGGGTGGTCTCATGCATGCCGGTGCCGAAGGCGGTTCCCGGGTCGATCTCGATGACGAGCTTATCCTGATCCTCCTCCGGAACAGTTTCCCAGGTCGGCTTGATCAGGAGATCCCCGACGGTAAACGGGTGGAAGAAGGTCTTCCAGTTATTGATCCAGTCCCTATCCTCTGTATCGGAGGTATCGATCGTGCCGAGGCCGATATCGACATACTGTTTCATCTCATCGAGGGTTTCCTGCACCTCCTGAAGCAGCTTCTTCAGCTCCTGCGGAGTATAGACATTTGAGGTGTTCGGCATGTAGCTGGCGTCGACCGCTGGATCCTCCATCATCTTCTGTACCTTCGTGAGCCGGTCCTGCTTCTGTTCCGGATCCAGCACCTCGACATAGAAGCTTACCTCCGCCGTGCCGTCATCCGGTCCGATCTCCGGCAGGATATCGATAAACATCCCCTTCGTATCCTCCTCGGACAGCGGGATGCGATCCTCGATCTGTACGCCGTCAATGCCGAGCTCCGCCAGGTTTGCACTGAGGATGTCCTCCGCCTCGGTGGTCGTATGAATCGTAAATTTTCTCCAGATCATCTTCTACTCTCTTTCTAGAAATTTACTTTCTGTGTTATAAAGGGCGCTTCGATTTTCGGATCAGAATCGTGTAAAACGACGAAGCACCGGAAGCAGCTCACGGAGCGCGTCCATGCAGATATCAACCTCTTCTTTCGTATTTTCGGCACCGAAGGAGAAACGGATCGTGGAGTCCAGCAGCTCCGGCTTCACACCGATCGCCTTCAGCGCACCGGAAATACCCGGGTGATTGCTGGAGCAGGCACTACCGGAGCTGACATAGATGCCTTTCTCCTCGAGTGCATGCAGCAGCACCTCCGCACGCACCTTCTCGAAGGATACCGAGAGAATATTCGGTGCGGACAGTGAACCACGCTCGGAATTGATAGTGACACCCTCAAGGGTTTCCAGGGAATCGATGAAGTAGTCCTTCAGTGCCTCGAGGGAGGCCTTATTCTTCTCGAGATGTGCGCAGGCCATCTCGGCGGCGAGACCGAGGCCGGCGATGCCCGGAACATCATGGGTTCCGGAGCGCATATCCTCCTGCTGACCGCCACCATAAATCAGCGGGCGCAGGCGGATCTTCTCGTCCTTATAGAGGAAGCCGACTCCCTTCGGGCCATGCAGCTTATGACCGGATACCGACATCATATCGACATGCTGCAGCTTCGGACGAAGTGGAATCTTGCCATAGGCCTGGATCGCATCCGTATGGAACCATGTATTCGGATTACACTCCTTCACGACACGTCCGATCTCCTCGATCGGCTCGATCGCACCCATCTCGTTGTTCACGTTCATGATCGTCACCAGGATGGTATCCGGACGGATCGCCGCGCGAAGATCATCGAGGGAAATATGTCCCTTCGCATCCACCGGAAGATAGGTCACCTCGTAGCCGAGCTCGACGAGCACATCCAGCGGACGGTAGATCGCCGCATGCTCGAACGCGGAAGAGATGATATGCTTTCCCTGCTTTCGCTTCGCCATCGCCGTCCCGAAAATCACGGTATTGTTTGACTCCGTGCCGCCGGAGGTGAAGAAGATCTCTTTCGGCTTCACCTTCAGGGTCGCAGCCACCTGCTCCCGCGCATGACGGAAATACTTCTCGGCGTCGAAGCCCTTCGTGTGCTTCGAGGACGGATTTCCGTAATCCTCAGTCAGGGTCTTCATCATCAGTTCCACAACCTCCGGATACGGCTTCGTCGTTGCAGAATTATCAAAATAAATTTCTCTCATGTTTATGTCCTGTCTTTCTATGAACGGCCGTGACATATCCCGAAACATGTTCACCGGCTTCTGCTTTTCAATCTTACTCCTCGCTCGATTCCAGCGTCAGCATCAGGATGCTCATACTGGTGATTGCTGCTGTTTCTGTACGTAAAATGCGTTTTCCGAGGGTGATCGGCTCGATGCCATGCGCCATGGCATCCTCGATTTCCACATCCGCAAATCCGCCCTCCGGTCCGATGAAAACCGCGATCTTTCCATGCTTCGGAAGTTTCCGAAGCTCCTCCATGGTATGACGGATATCCTTCGCATTTTCATACGGGATCAGTCGGAGATCAAAGTTTTCCACGAAGCGCATGGCCTCCTTCCACTTCATCACCGGCATCACCTCCGGGATGATGGAACGCTTCGACTGCTTCGCAGCCGCCTCAGCGATCGCCTGCCAGCGCTCGACCTTCTTCGCTGCCCGCTTCTCATCGAGCTTGACGACGGTGTTTTTCGTATCGAGCGGGATCACCGCATGCGCACCGAGTTCGACGGCCTTCTGCACGATGAGCTCCATCTTATCCTGCTTCGGAAGCCCCTGAAACAGATAGATCTCCGCCGGCAGCTCATGCATCTCCTCCACGAAATCGATATGGAGCAGCACCTCCTCCGCGCTCATCTCCGCCTCCGTGCACCCGTCCGCATCATGAATCTCTGAAATCGTGCACTCATAGTCCGTCCCCTCGCCATCGGAAATCAGAACCTTCTCCCCCGGCTTCGCCCGAAGCACCTGTCTGAGATGCCGGTAATTCTCACCCGTGAGCCGCACCAGCCGTGCCGCACTGTCGATGTTTGTTTTCTCTACGAAAAAGTGATGCATCTATCTTCTCCTGCTTTATGTCTGCGAAATCGTCGCTATTATAACAGACGATACAGAAAAGTGGAAGAATCTAAAAAACAGCCCCGGAGGACAGCTACTGCAGTCCTCCGGGGAATCGGGTATCATCATGCGTCCACGGTCTCGCCGCAGGCCTCCGCGTAAGCCTTCAGTGCCTCACGCTGCTTTTTATTCAGTTTCGTCGGAATATTGACGACGATCGTCACATACTGATCGCCTCGAAGATTCGGGTTGCTCAGGCTCGGTACACCCTTGCCACGCAGTCTCGTCTTCGTATCCGACTGGGTGCCCGGCTTGATCTTCAGCTCCACCGGACCATCCACGGTCTTGATCACCTTCGTACCGCCGAGTGTCGCGGTCGCGAAGCTGATCTCCTCGGTCGAGTAGATATTCGTACCCTGCCGTTTGAAGAACGGATGCTGGGAAACCGCGACATCGACGAGAAGATCACCTCTCGGACCGCCATTGGTTCCCGGATCACCGCCGCCAGAACGACGTAAGGTCTGTCCATCATCGATACCGGCCGGGATCGTCAGCTCGATGTTCTTCTCCGTCGCGATGTAGCCCTCGCCACGGCAGTCCGGACACTTCTCCTTGATGATCTTACCCGAGCCATGGCAGTCCGGACAGGTCACCACCTGCTGCACCGTACCGAACATGCTCTGTTGTGTCATCACCACCTGTCCACGGCCGCCGCACTTCGAACATGTCTCCGGCTGTGTGCCTGGCTTCGCGCCCGTACCGTTACACTTCGGACAGGTATCCTTATACCGGATCTTGATGGTCTTCTTACAGCCCTTGATGGCCTCGTCGAAGCTGACACGAACACTCGTACGGATCGACTGACCACGGGTCGGCTGGTTTCCTCGACTGGCACCGCCATAGGAGGAGAATCCCCCGCGACCGCCGAAGCCGAACAGGTCTCCGAAAATATCAGAGAAGTCCATGCCACCGAAGTCGAAGCCGCCATAGCCTGTACTCTGACCGGCTGCCGAGTTCGGATCGAAGGCTGCATGGCCGTAGGTGTCATACGCCTTTCTCTTCTCCGGATCCGAAAGAACTGCATAGGCCTCGTTGCATTCCTTAAATCTGGCTTCCGCCTCCTTGTCACCTGGATTCGCATCCGGATGGTACTTCTTGGCAAGCTTACGGAACGCCTTCTTTATCGTTGCGTCATCTGCGTTTTTATCCACGCCGAGGACTTCATAGTAATCACGCTTTTCTGCCATGTGTTTCTATCTCCTGTTGATGATTCTCTTTCAAAGAATCTTTTGTACTGTGAAATATGTCGGATGCTGAGCATCGCCTTTCTGCGAAACTCTCTGCGATACAGAAGCTTCT
>CAKQED010000014.1:0-41200 GCA_934229835.1 uncultured Oribacterium sp.
GGCTTGATTTCACACGGTCTCTCCGTATGGCTTCTGTTGCCGGTCCTCCGTGTTTTCTGATCAAACCGTAACCAGACAGACCATTTGAGCTGACGGACTCGAATGGTCTGTTTTTTCGTTTTCACGGTCCCGGCTCTAAGCCTCCGGAGGGGACTCTCCACCATGCCACACTTCGTTACGATGTATATTAATGAGTTATGCTTGGTATAATATACGAATTATATGCATAAAAGTGAAGATATATGCAGTTGTACACGCATATTTATGCAAATTTGTGCTTGCAATCTGTTTTTTGATGGCGTATGATAACGGCATCGTAAATGAGGAGTGCTTCCGTGGATGCGTTTATGCGTCGGGGGGCGTTTTATAGAGGAGAAGTGATTATGAGTAATCTGGTACCAAAGAATAACACGCAGGGTGAGAAGGTCGTTCTGGCTTACTCCGGTGGTCTCGATACAACCTGTATCGTGCCGTGGCTGAAGGAGACCTTCGGCTATGAGGTGATCTGCTGCTGTGTCGATGTAGGGCAGGGCAACGAGCTGGATGGTCTGGCAGAGCGTGCGAAGATCTCGGGTGCGTCGAAGCTGTATATCGAGGATATCACTGACGACTTTTGCGACAACTATGTGCTTCCGTGTCTCGAGGCCAATGCAACCTACGAGAACAAATACCTGCTCGGTACCTCGATGGCGCGTCCGGCGATCGCGAAGAAGCTGGTCGAGATCGCACGGAAGGAGGGCGCGAAGGCGATCTGCCATGGTGCAACCGGTAAGGGAAATGATCAGATTCGTTTCGAGCTGGCCATCAAGGCACTGGCACCGGATCTCGATATCATCGCTCCATGGCGTATGACGGATATCTGGACCTTCCAGTCCCGTGAGGATGAGTACAACTACATCAAGTCGAAGGGGATCCCGCTCACCTTCTCCGAGGATAATTCCTACAGCCGTGACCGGAACCTCGTGCATATTTCGCATGAGGGCCTCGAGCTGGAGGATCCGTCTCAGGAGCCGAACTACGATCATATGCTGATGCTGTCGGTGACACCGGAGAAGGCACCGGATCATGATACGGATGTCGAGATCAAGTGGGAGAACGGTGTTCCGGTCGAGCTGAATGGACAGAAGATGACGGTGAAGGAGATCATCCTCGAGCTCAACAAGCTCGGTGGTGAGAACGGGATCGGTATCATCGACATCGTCGAGAACCGTGTCGTCGGCATGAAGAGCCGTGGCGTCTATGAGACCCCGGGTCTTACGATCCTCATGGAGGCACACAAGCAGATCGAGGAGCTGATCCTCGACCGTCAGACCATGGAGTTCAAGAACATGGTGGATGTGAAGTTCTCGCAGGTCGTCTACGAGGGCAAGTGGTTCGATCCGCTTCGTGAGGCACTCGAGGCATTCGTCCAGAGCACCCAGAAGTATGTGACCGGTACGACGAAGATGAAGCTGTACAAGGGCAACATCATCAAGGCTGGCACGACCTCACCGTACTCACTCTACAACGAGTCACTGGCGTCCTTCACGACGGGCAGCATGTATGATCACCACGATGCATCCGGTTTCATCACCCTCTTCGGTCTTCCAGAGAAGGTACGTGCGATGAAGCTGCTCGAGGTACAGAATCTTACAAATAACAAGTAATCCATCCATTCGGTGGACAGGTGAGGATGAGATTCCGGAAGCATTGACCTGACGACGGAAGGACATCCGTCACCTGTCCATGCAGGATATCGATGGACATAAAACAGATATGAAAAGGGAGTAGTCATGGGAATGATAGCAGTCAAGGGTGGCATCTGTGCTGCCGAGGGGTTTATGGCAGCGGCGACCGCTGCGAAGATCAAGTCGAAGCGTCGGGATGATATGGCGATGATTTTTTCCGAGAAGCCATGCGTCGTGGCCGGTACCTTCACGAGCAACGTGGTGAAGGCGGCACCGGTCCTCTGGGATCGTGAACTGGTCGACAGTGGCCGTCCGGTCCATGCCGCTGTCATCAACTCTGGTATCGCCAATGCCTGCACCGGTCAGATGGGACTGGATATTTGCAAGGAGGAGGCCGACGCGACCGCGGAGGCCTTCGGTCAGGTGATTTCTGCGGATTCCGTGCTGCTGGCATCCACCGGTATCATCGGTCTGCAGCTTCCGATCGAGAAGATGAAGAATGCGATTTCCGAGATGGTACCGAAGCTCGAGGCGAGCGAGGCAGCCGCTACCGCAGCCAGCAAGGCCATCATGACGACCGATACGACGAATAAGGAGTTCGCACTCGAATTCACGATCGGCGGGAAGAAGGTCCACCTCGGCGGTATGACGAAGGGCTCCGGCATGATCCATCCGCAGATGTGCACGATGATCTGCTTCCTGACGACCGATCTCTCGATCACGAAGGAGCTGCTGCAGAAGGCCCTCAGCGAGAACGTCGTCGATACCTTCAACATGATCTCCGTCGATGGCGATACCTCGACGAATGATACCTGCGTGATCCTCGCAAACGGTGCTGCGGAGAATCCGATCATCGATACGGAGGGCGAGGATTATGAGACCTTTAAGACCGCGCTCCTCCAGGTGTCGAAGACCCTGGCGCGCGAGATGGCGGCTGATGGTGAGGGTGCATCCCACCTCTTCACGGTTCATGTCACCCAGGCAAAGGACAAGCAGGAGGCCCGGACAATCGCACGTTCCGTCGTTTCCTCGACGCTCACGAAGGCGGCGATCTATGGTCGCGACGCGAACTGGGGCCGTGTGCTCTGCGCGATGGGCTATAGTGGCGCGAGCTTCGATCCGAATAAGGTGAACCTGTATTTCGTCAACGACATCGGAAAGATCGAGGTCTTCCACCAGGGTGTACCGGTCGATTTCGATGAGGATTATGCATCTGAGATCCTCGGCTACCAGGAGGTGACCGCGCTCATCGAGATGCACGAGGGCACAGAGGAGGCCACGGCCTGGGGCTGCGACCTCACCCACGAGTACGTAAACATCAACGCGGATTACAGAAGCTGATACATCGCGTGCGCCAATGCAGTCGCTCACTACGCACATCGCCTCTCTGAAGCAAACGGAGAGGCGGTCGTTCATTTCACGCGAAATCACAGACGAAACAGGTCAGGGGGAATCATGGAAATCGAGAACAGGATCATGGATAAGGCGGCGACCCTCGTCGAGGCACTGCCATATATTCAGAAATTTCAGGATAAGGTCGTCGTCGTAAAGTACGGCGGATCCGCGATGACGGATGAGAATCTGAAGAAGCATGTCATGCAGGATGTGGCGATCCTGAAGCTGGTCGGCCTGAAGCCGATCATCGTTCATGGCGGCGGCAAGGAGATCTCGAAGTGGATCAGCAGGGTCGGCATGGAGCCGCACTTCGTGAACGGACTCCGTGTGACCGATGAGGATACCATGGAGATCGCCGAGATGGTGCTGAACAAGGTCAACAAGTCCCTGGTGCAGCTCATCAACAACCTCGGTGGCAAGGCCGTCGGTATCTCCGGTAAGGATGGAAATCTCCTGAAGTGCGTGAAGAAGTACTCAAAGGGCGAGGACATCGGCTTCGTCGGCGACATCGTCGGTGTGGATACCACCATCATCGATGATCTCCTGAGTGATGGCTTCATCCCGGTGATCTGTCCGATCGGTTTCGATGAGCGTGGCCAGAGCTACAACATCAACGCGGATGATGCGGCCTGCGCGATCGCGGCAGCGATGCACGCCGAGAAGCTCGCCTTCCTTACGGATGTCGAGGGCGTGTATAAGGATTTCGAAGATAAGAGCTCCCTCATCACGACGCTTTCCATCGAGAAGGCACAGGAGATGATGGATGCCGGTGAGCTGGTCGGCGGTATGCTGCCGAAGATCCAGAACTGTATCGATGCGATGAAGAAGGGTGTAAACCGTGTGCATATCCTCGATGGACGTGTGCCGCACTGTCTGCTCCTCGAGATCTTCACGAACCAGGGCATCGGCACGATGATCGAGAAGTCGATCGACGCGTGGTTCTGAAAATTTCAGGGAAGAGGCGCTGCACATCGTGGCGGAAGTGCCCGTGCGGGCGGGTGCTGTGAGAGTGCATTGGCAGGATGGGCGAACGGCGGCGTGGATTTTTCGGGCGGATGCTGTGAAGGTGCATTGTCCGAGACATGCGGCAGATGGACAGATGAGGGGTGAAAGAAATGAAATTTATGGATGATTCCATCGTAAAGGGAAATATCGTGAATGACCGCCTCGTAGCGGAGGGTGAGCAGGTACTGTACAAGACCTACAATCGCTTTCCGGTGGCGTTCGATCACGCAAAGGGCGTCGAGCTCTACGATGCGGGCGGACATGCGTACCTCGATTTCGGTGCGGGCATCGCGGTGGCGGGGCTCGGCTATGGCAATGCGCTGGTGGACCAGGCGATGAAGGAGCAGATCGACCGGGGACTGCTGCACACGTCGAATCTCTTCTACAATGAGCCGTCCATCGAGGCGGCGGAGAAGCTGCTCGCGGCGAGCGGGATGGACCGTGTGTTCTTCACGAACTCCGGTACCGAGGCGATCGAAGGTGCGCTGAAGATCGCGCGTCGTTACCACTATAATAAGGGCCGGGCCGGCTGCGAGATCATCGCGATGCAGGGCTCCTTCCACGGTCGTTCCATGGGCGCGGTCAGCGTGACCGGCAAGGATCACTACCGTGCACCGTTTGAGCCGCTGATCGGGGGTGTGCGCTTCGCGACCTTCAACGATCTCGATTCCGTAAAGGCGCAGATCAATGAAAACACCGGTGCGATCATCATGGAGACGATCCAGGGTGAGGGCGGTATCTATCCAGCGACGGAGGAATTTCTCTGGGGCGTACGGCAGCTCTGCGATGAGCATGATCTGCTGCTGATCCTCGATGAGATCCAGTGTGGCATGGGCCGCTCCGGCGCCATGTTTGCATGGCAGGCCTACGGCGTGAAGCCGGATGTCCTGACGGTGGCGAAGGCCCTCGGAAACGGCGTGCCGATCGGTGCCTTCCTCGCCTGTGGCGAAGCTGCGCATGCGATGCAGCCGGGGGACCACGGCTCCACCTACGGTGGAAATCCGTTTGTCTGCGCCGCAGCATCTGCGGTGCTGGATGTCTTCAAGGAAGCAGATATCCCGGGCCACGCGAAGGCACAGGGTGCGTACCTCTGGACAGCCCTCGAAGAGCTGAAGGCAGCGTTCCCAGAGATGGTGAAGGATCATCGCGGTATGGGCCTGATTCAGGGTCTCGAGTTCGCCCCATCCGTACCGGCTGGGGAGATCGTCCGGAAGATGCTGCTCGAGCAGCAGGTCATTCTGATCGCAGCGGAGCACAACACGATTCGTTTCGTACCGCCACTCGTCATCGAGCATGAGCACATCGACGCGATGAAGGAAAAACTGGAAGTCGTGCTGGCAGAGCTGGCATGATGCATCGACGATCAAAATCGATAATCGAAATGGAAAACCCCGGCGGAGGAGTCCGCCGGGGTTTGTTTTTGGAATTGTAGGCATGAATCCGGTCAAAACAGTGCAACATGCCTACGGAAATCGTGCCCTGTATAGCATCAGGAGAGGTATTCATCCGCGCTGTCGTCGATCGGTGCGAGCTTCATCTGAAGCTTCGCGGCCTGGACGAGGTGCTTCGCAAGGACGGCGGTAGTGACGGTGCCGACACCACCTGGTACCGGGGTAGCGGCTCCGGCCTTCAGGATGATCTGATCCCAGTCACAGTCGCCGCAGAGATTGCCGGCCTCGTCGACATTGATGCCGACATCGATGACCGTCGCATCCTCCTTCACATAGCCGCTGCTGATGAACTTCGCCTTACCGATGGCCGCTACCAGAATGTCCGCACGGCTGGCTACGGCCTTCAAGTCCTCGGTCTTACTGTGGCAGACGGTCACGGTCGCATTCTCCTGGAGCAGCAGCATGCTGAGCGGCTTCCCGACCACCATGGAGCGGCCGATGATGCAAACCTCCTTACCGGCCATCTCGATCTGATGGCCCTTCAGGATCTCCACGACGGCCTGGGCCGTACATGGTGCGAAGGCATCCGCATCGCCACGCATGACGCCGGCGACGTTTGTGTTGGTGATACCGTCGAGATCCTTCAGCGGATTCATCTTGCGCAGCATCGCTGCCTCGTCGATCTGCTTTGGGAGCGGACGCATCACGAGGATGCCGTGGATCTCCGGATCCTGGTTGATGAAGTCGAAGACCTGCTGAAACTCTTCGTTTGATACGTTTTCCGGAAGCTCATAGTCCTTCGCCTCCAGACCGAAATCCATGAAGCGCTTCTTGATGCTGCGCTCATAGCTGAGATCGGCTTCCTTGTGGCCAACACGCAGAATCGCCAGCGCCGGCAGGATGCCGTTGTACTGTCCGACGAAGTCCAGGCACTCGCCCTTGATCAGATCTGCGATGATTTTTCCTCTTAATTCCTGCATATATTCACACTTTCTCTCGTTTCATCTGTTTGATTTTCTTCTATAGAGTAGCTCGGGACTTCTGCGCGGGGCATGCAGCTGTCTGTTATGAAACAGCCTGCAGGGCTCGGGGCCATCTTTCTTACGAGAAGTCGACCTTGTTCCGAGCAATGCGGTCCAGCTCCGGATCGTATTGCGGCTTCACCTTATCCTCGACCGCCTCGTAGATCAGACGACTCTTCGCGCGGCCATCCATGAGTAGCTTCCGGGCGTATTCATTGAGCTCGATCATACGGTTCTGATTCTTCATCATCTTCGTGTTGATGTAGACATTCATCACCGCGCCCTCGAGGGCGGTGCCGAGATAAGCGGCGGCCACACCGACGTCACTCTGCATGAGCTTCGAGCCATGTGCCTCCAGCTCGCCGAGATAGTCGAGCGCTTCACAGACACGCTCCATTACCTTGATCGGCGTCATGGATGCGGTGCTGAGGCAGGTTTCCAGGGTCGTCTCCTTGAAGTCCTTCTCCTCCGGCGTGCTGTCCGGGAGGCCATAGGCCTGACTGAGCGGCAGGAACACCTTCTCATCCTCGTCAGAGAGCGCCAGGAAGGCCTCACGCAGCTTCGCAAGTCGCGCCTCGATGTCCCGGATGCGCGGTTCAAACTCCGCATATGTTTTCTTTCCGATGGTGAATGCACAGACCATCATGCCGAGGCTCACACCGTAGGCACCCGCGAGCGCACTCGCGCCTCCACCGCCCGGCACGGATTCCCGCGCACCTAATCGCTCCAGATATGCCCGAATCGTCGTCTCTCCTGATGTCATCGTATGTTCCTTCTTTCTCGTGATTCTTCGATGTCATAATACTCGATTTTGTTGCAAAAGAAAACCCTGTGATTCAGCAAGGGGCCCCGGAGGACCCTTGCTGAGCTGCACATCCCGTGCTATAATGACGAAGTTTAATAAAAGTACACGGGGGTGTCGGTCAGAACCGGCTGAGATGGGAACTGTGCGTTCCGGACCCTGGAAACCTGATTTGGATCATGCCAACGTAGGGAGATGGGCTTTTTGCACGCGTATTCCAGGCTGTCCGATCGGGCGGCCTTTTACTTTCCACTTTTATATAAATGTGAGATGCATACGTTGTGATCAGAAAAAATCGAGCTGGTGACGAGGCTTCGTGTAAAGTCTGGCTGCTGAGGATTTCGTAGTGTGTGCATGAAACAGAAGGAAACTATGAACAGAGATTTACTTCGATTATATGCGATCACCGATCGGCACTGCCTGAAGGGGCTGTCACCGGTGGGCGCCGTGAAGTCCATGGTGGGTGCGGAGGAGCGCCGGGCAGCTATGCCGGCGGGAGAGATGCTGGACGCAGTTGCCCGGCAGTGCGAATCCGAAACCGAGGCACTGGCCATGGCTGTCGAGCAGGCGATCCTCGGTGGCGCGACCATGGTGCAGTTCCGTGAAAAGGAACTTACGGGCGCGCAGCTCGAGCAGGACGCCCGGGCCGTGCAGGCGATCTGCCGGAAGCATGGGGTACCGTTCATCATGAACAACGATGTCGACCTCGCGCAGAAGCTGGACGCCGACGGCGTGCATGTCGGGCAGAGCGATCTGCCGGCGGCGGAAGCCCGTCGTCTTCTCGGTCCGGCGAAGATCATCGGCGTAACCGCGCGGACGGTGGCAGAGGCGCAGGCAGCAGAAGCGGCCGGCGCGGATTACCTCGGCTCCGGCGCGGTGTTCGGCACGAGCACGAAGCTCGATGCGAAGACGATGCCGCTTGAGACCTTCCGGGCCATCACAGCGTCGGTTCAGATTCCGGTTGTGGCCATCGGCGGGATCAGTGCGGCCAATGCAGGCGCCCTGAAAGCCCATGGCACTGCGGGACTCGCCGTCGTCAGCAGCCTCTTCGGTGCAGTGGACATCACGGAAGCGGCGCGGACGCTGCGGGCGATCGCAGATGAGGTCGTCGCCGACCGGTGACGAGGCGTCCGACAGAAGCGTAGCGGCTTCGCTTCCTATGCGGGCGCGTGTCGGATCTCAGCATTGGCAGACACTCCGACGGACAGTTTTCACGGTTTGATCGCCATGTGCGTTCAAATACATCACAGCGGCAGGTTGGGGGCACCACCTCAGGTCGCTATACAAAATTAATGCGTATGGAGGAGTACTATGTATACAGCATTAACAATCGCAGGAAGTGACTCCTGTGGAGGCGCCGGCATCCAGGCAGATATCAAGACAATGCTCGCAAATCACGTGTATGCGATGAGCGCGATTACGGCATTGACTGCCCAGAATACGACCGGCGTAAAGAGTATCATGGAGTCGACGCCTGATTTCTTGAAGGATCAGCTCGATATGATTTTTACGGATATCTATCCGGATGCAGTGAAAACGGGAATGGTTTCCTCTGGTAGCCTCATCGAGGTAATCGCAGAAAGACTCACATTCTACAAGGCCAGAAACATCGTGGTGGACCCGGTGATGATCGCCACCAGCGGGGCGAAGCTGATCAGTGACGACGCGGTCGATACACTGAAGTCGAAGCTGCTGCCGCTTGCGACGGTGATCACACCGAACATTCCGGAGAGTGAGGTGCTGTCCGGGATGACGATTCGCAGCTCCGCGGATATGGTGGAAGCGGCGAAGCGGATCCACGCAGCTTTCGGCTGTGCCGTGCTTACGAAGGGCGGCCACAGCCTGGACGATGCGAACGATGTGCTCGTGCATGGAGAGCAGGTAACCTGGTTCCACGGCAGACGAATCGAGAATTCGAACACGCACGGAACCGGCTGCACGCTGTCCTCAGCGATCGCGTCGAATCTGGCCAAGGGATATGATCTGGAAACATCCGTACAGTACGCGAAGAACTATATCTCCGGCGCACTGAATGCGATGCTGGATCTCGGAAAGGGCAGCGGTCCGATGGACCACGGCTTCAGGATCCAGGGCGATTATTCGGCATCTGTCTGAGCCGCTGGCCCGCGAAGCAGCAGAACGACCTCGGTGGAGGTCCGGCTGCAGGCGGACAGATCTCAGGCAGCTAAGAACACGGCCTCGTAAGGCAGTGAGGTGAACCTTCCTTCGGCGATGCTTAGATTGTAAAAGGAGATTCATGATGCGTAACGAAAATTCTGCTGCGGCAAGCGTAGCAACCACAAGTGTAAACACGAAGAAGCTGGCCCTCGCGGCTGTATTTGCCGCCATCGCGGTGGTCGGCTCGACCTTCTCTGTGCCGGTCTTCGGCTCGAAGTGTGCGCCGGTACAGCATCTCGTCAATGTGCTGTGCGCGGTATTTCTCGGCCCGGCCTACGGCGTGGCAGCGGCGTTCATCGCCAGTGTCATCCGAAATCTGATGGGCCTCGGCTCGCTGCTCGCGTTCCCAGGCTCCATGTGCGGTGCCTTCCTGTCGGGCTATCTTTATAAGAAGCTTCGGAAGCTCCCGGCAGCCTATGTCGGCGAGATCTTCGGCACCGGCATCATCGGTGGCATCCTGTCCTACCCTATCGCAGCCTTCATCATGGGCAACACGAAGGCCGCAGTCTTCACCTTCGTCGTTCCGTTCCTGGTGAGCACCTGCGGAGGCACCCTGATCGCGGTGATTATCACCGTGGCGCTGAGCCAGACCGGCTTCCTCGAGCGCGCGAAGGAAATGCTGAAGTGAGGATGTGAAAATGAGCGACGAGCGCTTTCAATATCAGATATATACATGGATGGACGCGGTTCAGCGCACCGCGCCCCTCGTGCACTCCATCACGAATTATGTGACGGTCAACGACTGCGCGAACGCCCTGCTTGCGATCGGCGCGCGCCCGGTCATGTCGCATGATCCGCGGGAGGCAGCGGAAATCACCCGTGGCAGTCAGGCACTGGAGCTGAACCTCGGCGCCACGGAATACCTCGACGCGATGTTCCTGAGCGGACAGGCGGCGCAGGAAAAGGGCATCCCGCGGGTCATCGATCCCGTGGGAATCTCCGGCTCGACCTTCCGACGCGAAGCGCTCCACCGTATGCTCTCTGAACTGCAGCCGACGGCTATCCGCGGAAACTACTCGGAGATCCACGCACTCCTCGCCGGTACAGACACCGGCACGGGCGTGGATGCGGTCGTTGATGCAGCGCACCCGGCACTTTCCAGGGACGCACTGGCACACGGGATGCAGAACTACCTCCGTACGCTTGCGTTTCCGATGATCCTCGTGGCATCCGGCCGGGAGGACATCGTCGCTTCACGGGATGCACTCTGCTTCGTGAAGAATGGCAGTCCGCGCATGTCGCGCGTGACCGGCACCGGTTGCATGGCGACCGAGCTGCTCGCTGCCTTCCTGGCGGTGGCATCCTGCGAGGCGGCCTTCCACGCGGCGGTGCTCGCTACCGCATTTATGGGCATCGCCGGTGAAATCGCAGAGGAGACGGACCCGCGCGGCAGCGGAAGCTACCACATCGCACTCATCGACGCCCTGTCGACCATGACCGCAGAGGACATTGCTGGCAGGATTTCAGTCGGAGAAGCCGGATCTGGCCCCGAGTGATTTGGAATTGACTTGTTGACAAAAGCGGCAGATTTTCGGCAATGCAGTTTTCTGAAAACGGTGCGGTTTGTCAAAACAGGGAAAAACGGAGATGAAATTAAAGGACGCGAGAAAGAGACATGATGATCGCGTCTCTGGGCGCCACGCCGCATGGCAGAGTGGCAGGTCCGACGATGAATTCCTCTCTGACATAAGCTGGAATTATGCGAAAAATAACCGGTTTTCGCCATTTATAAACACTTATTATTTTTAAAATAACCGCTGATTAACGCAAACACAGATTCTTCGCAATCTGTGTTTTTTATTGCGAAAAACGATTGACAAGTCCGAAACATGGTTGTAAAACATGAGGAATTTCAGAAATTTTTATAACTAATGGGGGTTACTTGTATGAACACACTTGTTATCGTGCTGATCGCAGCCGTATGTCTCATAGCGGCATATACGCTTTACGGACGCTGGCTTGCGCATAAGTGGGGCATCGATCCACAGGCGAAGACACCGGCTGTCAAGTATGAGGATGGCGAGGATTTCGTTCCGACCGACGGCTGGACCGTATTCAGCCATCAGTTTTCATCCATCGCAGGTGCAGGTCCTGTCACTGGTGCGATTCAGGCCGCAGCGTTCGGCTGGCTTCCGGTTCTCCTCTGGATCCTGCTCGGCGGCATCTTCTTCGGTGCGGTCACCGATTTCGGTGCGCTCTATGCAAGCGTGAAGAACGAGGGCCGTTCCATGGGTCTTCTCATCGAGAAGTACATCGGTAAGACCGGTCGTCGTCTCTTCCTCCTTTTCTGCTGGCTCTTCTGCTGCATCGTCATCGCTGCCTTCGCCGACATGGTCGCTGGTACGTTCAATGCCTACACTGTGACCGATGGCGTCACTTCGCTGGCAGCCACTGCAGATTCCAATTCTGCTGCCGGCATGGTGTCCATCATGTTCATGGTCTTCGCTGTAATCTATGGACTGATCCAGCAGAAGTGCAGATTCACCGGCTGGAAGGAGAGTGTGATGGCCATCGTCTTCATCGTCCTCTGCTTCGCACTCGGCATGCAGTTCCCGCTCGTCGCCGGTAAGCAGACCTGGAGCTACATCACCTTCATCTATATCTTCTTTGCGGCCGTTACCCCGATCTGGATCCTGAAGCAGCCGAGAGACTATATGACCACCTTCATGTTCATCGCGATGATCGCCTGTGCCGCCGTCGGCCTCCTCGTCGCACATCCGGCCATGAACCTTCCGGTCTTCACCGGCTTTAACAATGCGAAGTTAGGTACCATGTTCCCGATCCTCTTCGTCACCGTCGCCTGTGGTGCGGTTTCCGGCTTCCACAGCCTGGTTTCCTCCGGAACCTCTTCGAAGACCGTTTCCAACGAGAAGGATATGCTGAAGGTTGGTTATGGTGCCATGGTGCTCGAGTCCCTGCTCGCTGTCCTCGCGCTCTGCGTCGCAGGTGCAGCGGCTGCAGCCGATGGTACACCGGCTGAGGGCACACCGTTCCAGATCTTCAGCCGTGGTGTCGCCGGCTTCATCTCGATGTTCGGCATTTCCGCTCATGTTGCCACCGTATTTATGACCATGTGCGTATCTGCACTTGCCCTGACGAGCCTCGATGCGGTCGCACGTATCGCACGTATGAGCTTCCAGGAGCTCTTCAGCGTCGATGATATGGAGCATGCCGAGGGCTGGAGAAAGATCTTATGTAACATCTACTTCTCCACGATCCTCACGCTCGTGTTCGGCTACATCCTCACGAAGGTCGGCTATGCAAACATCTGGCCGCTGTTCGGTTCCGCGAACCAGCTTCTGTCCGCACTCGTACTGATCACGCTCTGCGTCTTCCTAAAGGTGACCGGTCGCAGCAATAAGATGCTCTTCCCACCGCTTATCATCATGCTCTGCGTTACTTTCACCGCACTCGTACAGCGTCTGATCGCGATGGTCAAGGCCATCCGGACCGCAGCAGCAGTAGCCATTCCGGCAGGTGAGACCACTTGGGGGGCCGTCTTCATCGCAAACGGACTTCAGCTGATCATCGCTGTCCTCCTCATCATCCTCGGCCTCACCATCGTCGTGAACTCTGCAAAGAGCTATATCCACTGTAAGGTGGAAAGCCAGGATGCGGTAGAGAAGCAGGGTGCTGCTGTACACGCAAACTAAGGGATATTCATATCGAATGAAAGACAAAACTCGCCTTCGGGCGAGTTTTTTTGTGGCGGAATGCATATCTGAGATTTATTAAAAGCATGGCCCATACTGTAAGAACACATTGACATTTTACGATCGAGTGCTAAAATTACGCCGTAGAAGTTAGCTATAGCTAACCATAAACGGACATCACTGTGGAGGGAATTTCTATGCCATTAAACATCATGGATCATGGTGTGAATTATACGATACAGAAAATCCTGGGGAAGGAGAAGGCACGACATCATCTGGAGAGCCTGGGTTTCGTCCCGGGATCCTCTGTGCAGATTCTGTCCCGCTTCAACAGCTATTTCGTGGTCTATGTAAAGGGGACCCGCATCGGAATTGACGAGGCGTATGCGAAGATGATCATCGTCAGCTGCTGAGGCTGTACGCCGAATTCTTATAAAGGATGTTTTTAATGAAAAAACCGGACAAAATCATATGCTTCTGCTATGTGCTTCTCGCACTGCTTTCTGCCAGCTTTGCCGGTGGACTGGTGCTGGTGTACTACTCACGAAATGCACAGAGTCCGATGCCTCTTTTGCGACATCTGCAGCTTGCGGAGATGCTGGTGCTTGCGGGCGCGATCGCTGTTCTGCTGTCCCTCGTGACCTATTTTAAGGAGATTTTCGCGAAGGCCTTCACGGATGTGACAGGTGTGCGGGATAAGAAAGCACTGGAAAAGCATCTCCAGGAGCTGCAGGAGCGGAGTGACACCCTGAACATCGGGATCATGATGTTTGATCTCAATGGACTGAAGTGGGTCAATGATAATTATGGCCATGAGAAGGGCGATGAGTTCATACAGATCTTTGCGTCCTATCTTACGCGTATTCTGAACAGCGACAGCTTTCTCGCCCGCTTCGGCGGCGATGAATTCGTGATCATACAGGAGCATACGACACAGGAAATGCTGAAGGGGATGGAGGAGCATCTCCGAAAGCTGGTGGAACAGTATAACCAGGGCAGTGTACTGCCGCTGAGCTATGCGGTCGGCTGGGAAGTGAGCTATAAAAACCATTATTATCTGATGGAAGATCTTCTCCGAACAGCCGATCAGAACATGTACATAGACAAGAACCGGAAGAAACAGGGCGGGATGGAGGATCGGACACATCTAGCGGCAGGACGACATTCCTTCCCTGCGATTTCGGAAGAGACCCTCATCGCGAAAATCGAGTCCATGCTCCATACGCATCGGAGCTATCTTCTGGTGGTCAATGATATCGAGAACTTCCACTTTATAAACGATACCTTCGGCTATCAGATGGGTAATCAGGTACTGGACGATTTCTATCAGAAGATGCGGGAGATGAAGGAAATTCTATTTGTCTGTCGCTATCACTCGGATATCTTTCTCTCTGTCACGGATATCACGGACATCGGAGAGGAAACGGCATTAAAAATAACACAGGATCGGTGCAGACGCATCGCAGAAGCATTGTCCTCGGCCTATCCGATCGGGAACTGCGTCATCGACACCGGCGCCTGCCGCATGGAGGAGGGTGAACTCAGCGCAGAAGAGTATATCTCCAGGGCGAATCTCGCGTGCCACAGTGCGAAGAAAAACTACGGGCATCTCTGCTACTATACCGAGGAGATGGCAGCGGCCGAGCAGGAGCGCGCCCACATCATCCAGTCCTTCCCGGCAGCGCTGAAGAATCGGGAGTTCAGGCTGTATTTTCAGCCGAAGGTGGACGGGCGTACGAAACGTATTGTGAGTGCAGAGGTGCTGGTGCGCTGGCAGCTGCCGGATAGCTCGCTCCGGGCACCGGACAGCTTCATTCCACTCCTGGAGCGTACCGGAGAGATCGTGCAGCTCGACTACTATATGTACGAGCAGAGCTTCGCCTGGATGGCAGTACATCCGGGGCAGCTGCCGCTTTCGCTCAATGTCTCGCCCGTGCATTTCGCACATCCGCGGCAGTTTGTGCAAAAGGTGAAGGAGCTCCTGGCACGCTACCCGGTCGAACCGAGCCGTGTGATCTTCGAAATCACCGAGGGATGCTATATCCAGAACACGGAGGCTGTGAATCAGGTGATTCATGAACTGCACCAGCTGCATATCCGCATCTCAATGGACGACTTCGGCTCCGGATATTCTTCTCTCGGAAGCCTTAAGGACATCAACTTCGATGAAGTCAAGATCGACCGGCGTTTCATCGCCGATGGTCTCAGTGAGCGGGGAGAAATCGTGCTGCAGGAAATCTTTCATGTGCTGAAACGCCTGAAGAAAAGCATCGTATGCGAAGGCGTTGAAACAACCGAGGTGTCGGACTTCCTCGTGGAAGCAGGCTGCGACGAAATCCAGGGCTATCTCTACTACCGCCCGATGCCGGAACAGGAATTCGAAGCACTCCTCGGATGAACCGGGCGTCGTTTTTGTTTGGTTGCCTGTCCACCATGGTATATCCTTTATCTATTTACATATCGGCCCCTGACTGATCACTCGTAGCTCGACTGCCGTCCGCCGAGCTACACCTTCACTTAACTACGTTTGAACAGTAAAGAAAAACTCGCAATCGGGCGAGTTTTTTTTATGGCTTCTTGTATTTCTCCAGCAGGTCAGGTAGAATCAGTGTATCTGACAAATAGGTGTCGATCACGGACAGGATTCTTCTGTCTGGTTCTCAAAATTTAAAACTTAATCATGAATGCATGGTATCCCCATATGTGTGCAGAAGCTACGTCTATGTGTTGTATAGAACTGCAAAGAAAAAGAGCGCCGCGGTATGCGACACTCTTTATCATGGACTGTAAAGACCGGATATGCTTTGTGTTGAAAGGTCTCAACAACCGTCTGCCTGTTTCCCCAAAGTCCTGTCCCAGGCTGAACTAACTGGATGATATGGGGGATGGAAGTTCGAACTTAATTACTGCAGTGCACTGCGTTTCGTGCGCTGGATGGCAGTGGACATCGCCGGGATCGAAAGGATGATCAGGGTGATGACCGCCTCTGCACCGATGTAGATGAGATTATAGACCGCAGAATAGGCTGCCGGATTCCAGCCCTCCCAGGCATACTCACCGAAGAATACCCAGCCGCTCAGAAAGGCGAAGACGTATCTTCCGATGCAGGCAGCGATGTAGCCGAGGCGAAGACCGTTCTTATGGCTTGCAAAGAAGCCGGAAATACCGAATGCACCGAAGGCGAACACATAATCGAGAATCGCCTGTACCGGTGTCAGTACGTATGGGTCAATGATGAACTGCAGGATACCATAGGCTACACCCGCCGCGATGCCGATTGCCGGACCGAAAAAGAAGCCAGGCAACATCGCGAAGAGCATCGAGCACAGGGTGATGGAGCCACCGGTCGGGAACTCAAACACCTTGATCATCGAGGTGACCGTCGCAAGTGCGATGCATACCGCACAGTAAACCAGAACCTTGACATTTTTTGACATAAAAAAACCTCCTTTGAATCGCACGGATCATCCGTGACTTGGTCAGGAGGGGCAGAATATAGACAGCAGAAAAATGCTGTCATGCTTCCCTACGCAGGTACTGACCTGATCAGGTGAGAAGGGTTGGTTCTATGAAGAATCCTCTCAGCATAAGCGCCCCTAGCAATCAAGGACCATTATAAAACAGAGGGAAGTCATGTCAATAGCGGATATGCACGATCAAACGATGAAGATGTAGAAGTTTGTAACAGTTCAGGCAGGGGGCCGGAGGGGCGGTAACATGAAAATTTCGGCAGTATTGCCCAGACAGTGAGATTGACGAAAGGACGTTGTGGGAGGGGGACAGCGTGTCGTTGAAATGTGGAAAACAGAAAGGAACAGAGATGGGAAATTATCCGCTGACTGCGAAAGAGCAGCATAAACGAAAAGAAAAACTGGCGAAAATCCGCCAGACCGTGATGATCATCCTCATGGCGATCGCCGGACTTTATTACATGACCGTCGAGCGCAGCCAGGTAACGAATGCAGCGATCATGACGAACGTGAATGATGCGCCGGAAAAGACGGAGGATGTAAACCGGATTGCATCGGAAAAAGAAAGGAAGTTTACAATTGAAGGATTTTTAGAGCCGACATCGGCGATCGACGAAGTGAGTGGCACAGAAGTCGAAAAGGAGACATCGGTGCAAAAACAAACGGAAACACAGGCTGCAACTGTTGCGGATGTCACGGCGATTCAGACCGAAGACAAACGCGTGAACCTGAACACCGCCACCCTGGAAGAACTCGACGCACTCCCCGGCGTCGGACCTTCCACTGCCAAAAACATCATCGCTTACCGCGAAACCCACGGCGGTTTCGCCGCTCCAGAAGAAATCATGAACGTGAAACGGATCGGCGAGAAGACCTTCGATAAGCTGAAGGCACATATTACTGTTTAAAATCATATAAAACTGCTACAATCGAGATAAGTTGACAGGATGCAGAGGGCAAAGGAGAAATCAAAATGATGAAGTGTAACGTGAATGTTCATCGCACTCCAACGAAGGATCAGGTGGATATGCTGAAAGAGGTTGCGGAGCGACCGATTGTGTTTGACGAGGACAGTCGTGAATTGTCAGTGGAAGAGCTGGTGAAATTCAGAAGGGTTTCTCAGCGCGAGTGCAGCGGAAAGCGATGAGAGCTGGGGACCGTAGAGCATTTCGATGTCTGTCCCATGTCGACAGCTAGTGGCGTCCCAAGTCACAACGACCGACCGCAATTGTCTGAGGTCTGTTTTCCCTATAAGGAAAACAGGCCGAGTATGCGGGCGGTGGTTGGACGCCACTTGTCTGGCAACATGGTTGACAGCCCCGAAATGCGTCATCGGCCCCAGCTCCATCGCTTTCCGCTGCACGCATGGGTGTCGTCTGGCGATGCATAAAATCTGTTTTTACATTGGTTTTATGCATGTTTTGTGGTATCATGTTTCCATAGTTTAGTCTTAATTCTCGGATTATGCCCGGGTGCAGTACATACGGAGGTTCTATATGGAACAGAATGAAGAGAGAGCAACACATGTTGTATATGAGAAGGATGAGCATGGTCAGATCGTCATCGCGGATGAGGTCGTCGCCATCATCGCAGGCATCGCAGCGACCGAGGTGAAGGGTGTCGATTCCATGTATGGCGGCTGGTCCGGCGAGATCATCTCCAGAATGGGGATCCGCGACCTCAGTAAGGGCGTAAGCATCAGCATCGAGGATGGACACGTTTCCGTGAAGCTGAGCCTGAACGTAAGGTACGGCTACTCCATCCCGGATGTTTCGAGAAACGTACAGGATAAGGTCGCTTCGGCCATCGAGTCCATGACCGGTCTCAGTGTGCTGGATGTCAACATCCGCATCGCCGGTGTGGTCAATGCTGAGAACGAGTGAGCAGTCTGCAGGCCCTGAAAGGCGACGACTGAACGGATGCGCTGACGAATTCCATGGCGGCAGGACGGTGCTGTGTATGCACGCCGTATACCGGTGCCACGGACGAAACATGAAACTGAAATATAGTCATAGGTAAGGAAGTCATGAATAAACGAGAAGAAAGAGATCATAAGTTTAAGCTCCTGTTCTGCACACAGTTCTACCCTGGTCAGGAGATTCCGGAGCAGCTCGCACGCTATTTCGAGTCCCCGGATTACGAGGATGGCGATGGCGTCGTGCACATCGAGAATCTGAGCGAGGAGGACCAGCAGCGTCTGGAGGCAGAGGTGGAGAAGATCACCGCGAAGCTCCCGGAGCTGGATGCGCGTATCGATTCCGCTGCCGAGGGCTGGAAGACCGATCGTATGACGAAGACGGATCTCACGGCGATTCGTCTTGCACTTTATGAGATCGAGTATGACGAGACGATCCCGGACAGGGTAGCCATCAACGAGGCGGTCGAGCTCGCGAAGAAGTATGGTGGCGACGAGTCCGGCTCCTTCGTCAATGGTGTCCTGGCACGTCTTGTGAACAGTGACCGCGTATCGACGCGAACTGTGAAGGCACCACGTAAGCAGCAGGGTGAGCTCACGGAGAAGAAGACTGCCGGTAAGGGCGTTCAGATCATCGTGAACCGAAACAGATAAGAATAAAGGATTCCTATGAATAAAGACAGTCGTGCATATACCGTGTCCCAGGTGAACCGATATATCGCAAACATGTTTTCATCGGATTTCGCACTGAAAAATATCACGATCCAGGGTGAGATTTCAAACCTGAAATACCATCCGACCGGGCATATTTACTTTACACTGAAGGACGCAGCTTCGCAGATCTCCGGTATCATGTTTGCCGGTGATCGTGCGGGGCTTCCGTTTAAATTGGAGAATGGCATGCGCGTGCTCTGTACGGGCAGTGTCGGCGTCTATGAGCGCGGCGGCAGCTATCAGATCTACGCGAAGCGCTTCATGGCGGATGGGATCGGAGATCTCTATGTCCGTTTCGAGCAGCTGAAAAAGGAGCTCGAGGAGATGGGACTTTTCGATCCGATGTATAAGAAGCCGATCCCGAAGTATGCGCAGCGGATCGGTGTTGTGACCGCGAAAACCGGCGCAGCTGTCCGCGATATCATCCAGATCTCGAAGCGACGGAATCCGTATGTGGAGATCGTCCTCTACCCGGCACTGGTGCAGGGGGAGGGGGCGGTGCAGTCCATCGTACATGGGATACGGACACTGGATCAGCTGGGCCTCGACGTGCTGATCGTCGGACGTGGCGGCGGCTCCATCGAGGACCTGTGGGCGTTTAACGAAGAGCCCGTGGCCCGGGCGATCTTCGAGGCGGATACCCCGATCATCAGCGCGGTCGGCCATGAAACGGATACGACCATCGCAGATTATGTCGCGGATCTCCGTGCACCGACCCCGAGTGCAGGCACGGAGCTTGCGGTCTTCGACTATCAGAAGCTGATGGAGGAGATGGCGGGCTGGCATGCGACCCTCGGGAGCGTGATGAACACGCGCATACAGGATGAGCGTCAGCGGCTCGCGATGGAGAAGCTGCGGCTCAACCAGTCGAGCCCTGGCAGTATCCTGAAGGAGTACCAGAAGCGGAGCCTTCAGTACGAGACACAGCTCCGCGATGCGATGCGGGAGAAGCTGCAGGACGCGAAGGACCGTGCGCGCCGCTATGACGGCTTACGCACAGAGATGAAGACACAGCTGCAGCAGGCGAAAGACCGGCTGGCAGGCTACAGCGGCCTCCGGGAGCAGATGCTTCAGCGACTGCACGACGCGAAGGAGCAGCTGCACCGCTACGATGCGCTGCCGATGTGGATGACGCAGACGCTGGACCGCGCCCGTCATGGACTTGCGCTCCGAACCGAAAAGCTCGAGGCCGTGAGTCCGCTTCGGAAGCTGAGCAGTGGCTATGGCTATGTGCAGGATGCCGAGGAACATCGCGTGGACTCGGTCGGGAAGCTGGCAGTCGGTGAGCTGATTACGACGCAGCTTCAGGACGGAAGCTTCCGAAGCCGGGTGGAGCAGATCACGACGACGAAGTAAATTCGGAAAGGATAGTTATGCCGGTGAAAAAGAGTGCGGCAGCCGCCGCGGAAAAAGAAAAGGAACAGAAACCTCTCCAAGAGGTGTTTGCGGAGCTTGACGAGCTCGTCGAGAAGATGAGCAGTGAGGAGAGTCTCGAGAAGACCTTCGATATGTATCAGAAGGGTGTGACGCTTCTCCGGACTGCAAATGAAAGTATCGATCGAATCGAAAAACAGGTAAAGGTGCTGGATGATGAAGGATTTCTCTCTTGAACTGAAAACGACAGTCGCGGAGGTCGACGCGATCGTCTTCGCGCAGCTCCCGAAGGTGGAGGGACAGCAGAAGACCGTGCTGGAGGCGATGCAGTATTCCGTGGCCGCCGGCGGAAAGCGGATCCGTCCGATCCTCGTGCAGAAGTGCTATGCGCTCTATAAGGACCGGAAGGGCACCGGCTGGGACCGCTTTATGAAGCCGATCGTCGAGGCCTTCATGGGGGCGATCGAGATGATCCATACCTTCTCGCTCTGCCATGATGACCTTCCGTGCATGGATGGGGACCAGTACCGCCGCGGTCAGGAATCGACTTGGTATAAGTTCGGCGAGGACATGGGCACCCTGGCAGGGGATGCGCTCTCCCTCTATGCCTTTCAGCGGGTGACGGAGGTGTATCTCCGCCAGCTTTCCCGTGCGGCCGTGACCGGTGGCGTAGACAGCCCGGATGAATCCTCGAAGTTTGCAAACGCCGTACTGAAGGCGACGGCTATCCTCGCCGGAAAGTCCGGTGTCGATGGTATGCTCGGCGGTCAGACCGTCGACGTCGAGATGACCGGCAAGCCGCTCAGTGAGCCGCAGCTTCAGTTTGTGTATGAGCTGAAGACCGGGGCACTGCTGGAGGCCGCCATGATGATGGGCGCGGTTCTCGGAGGTACATCGCAGATGGAGCTTCGGCGGCTCGAAAGTATCGCCCGCAGCATCGGTGTAGCCTTCCAGATCGAGGATGATATCCTCGATGAGACGAGCACACAGGAGGTGCTGGGGAAGCCGATCCACTCGGACGAGGAAAACAACAAGACGACCTGGGTGTCGATCCACGGACTCGAGGCAGCGCAGGCGGAGGTACAGCGTCTTTCGGAGGAAGCGATCGAGGGCCTCAGAGGGCTTTCGGAGGTCGATGAAGATGCCCGTCAGTTCCTCATCGCACTCACCGAAGCGCTGATTCATCGAAAAAAGTAAAAAGGAGATCTGCGTTCACGGACGGACGCAGCGTGAATATACATCGGACGCACCGCATGAAAGCTGCGGCACGGACCCGTAAATCAGAGAAGATTATGTTACTGGATGATATACATGGACCTGAGGATCTGAAGAAGCTCGATGATCATGAGCTTCAGAAGCTCGCGTCCGAAATCAGACAATTTATCATAGAGAAAACCTCCGAGTACGGAGGCCACCTTGCCTCGAATCTCGGGGTGGTGGAGCTGACCATCGGGCTGTATCTGGCCCTTGATCTGCCAGAGGATAAGATCGTGTGGGACGTAGGCCATCAGGCCTATACTCATAAGATTCTGTCCGGTCGAAAGGATAACTTCGACGGGCTCCGGCAGTATCATGGCATGAGCGGCTTCCCGAAGCGGGCGGAGAGTCCGTTTGACTGCTTCGGTACGGGCCACAGCTCCACCTCGATTTCTGCCGGACTCGGCATCGCCGCGGCCCGCGATATCAAGGGCGAGCACTATACCGTCGTGTCCGTCATCGGCGATGGCGCGCTGACCGGTGGCCTCGCGTATGAGGGACTCAACAACGCAGCTCAGATGAAGAAAAACTTCATCATCGTGCTGAACGACAACAAGATGTCGATCTCCCGAAACGTCGGCGGCATGTCGAAGTACCTGAACGGGCTGCGCTCGAACCGTGGCTATAATCAGCTGAAGATCGATGTCGGCAGTACGCTGATGCGCGTACCGGGTGTCGGACCACGGCTCGTAAAGCGGGTGCAGCGGGCGAAGAACTCGCTGAAGCAGCTCCTCATTCCGGGCATGCTGTTCGAGGATATGGGCATCACCTACCTCGGACCGATCGATGGTCACAACATCCGTGAGGTGGAGCGGACCATCGAGGAGGCGAAGAAGATCGACCACGCGGTGCTCGTGCATGTCCTGACCACGAAGGGCAAGGGCTATGCACCGGCAGAGCAGAATCCGGCGCACTATCACGGGGTCTCTCCGTTCGATCAGAAAACCGGAAAGGCGCTCTCGCCATCGAAGGAGAGCTACACCTCTGTTTTCTCGAAGACGCTGTGCCGCCTCGCCCGCGAAAATAAGAAAATCGTCGGCATCACCGCCGCGATGCCGGACGGTACCGGGCTCAGTGCCTTCGCAAAGGAATTCCCGGAGCGTTTCTTCGATGTGGGCATCGCGGAGCAGCACGCCGTAACCTGTGCCGCCGGTATGGCAAGCAATGGACTAAAGCCGGTGTTTGCGGTCTACTCGAGCTTCCTGCAGCGTGCCTACGACCAGATCGTGCATGACGTCTGCCTCCAGAAGCTGCCGGTCGTGTTCTGCATCGACCGTGCCGGCCTCGTGGGCTCCGACGGTGAGACGCACCAGGGGATCTTCGACTACAGCTATCTCACGCACATCCCGCACATGACGGTGATGGCACCGAAAAACGCCGATGAGCTCACAGAGATGCTGGAATTCGCGATGAAGTATCCGCTGCCGATCAGCATCCGCTATCCGCGTGGTGCGGCTTACCAGGGGCTTCGTGAATTTGCGGCACCGATCGAGCATGGCCGCGCCGAGCTTCTCTATCAGGGCAGCGATATCGCCCTCGTGGCCGTCGGTTCGATGGTCTCCACGGCGGAGCACATACGTGAAAAGGCCGTATCCTACGGACATCAGCTGACCCTCGTGAACGCGCGCTTCGTGAAGCCGATCGATACGGATATGCTGGATCGTCTCGCAGAAAACCATACCACGATCGTGACCCTCGAGGAGAACGTGAAGCAGGGTGGCTTCGGTATCCAGGTCGAGGCCTACCTCCATGAGCATCATCCGGGGCTGAAGGTGGTGACGATCACCCTCCCGGATAAGTATGTGGAGCACGGCGATGTGACGAAGCTCCGCGCCTACCTCGGGATCGACAGCGACTCGATCATCGAGCGGCTCCGCCAGGAGGGTGTGATCCCGCCGGATGCTGCAGCCAATAAATAATTGATATATGGGCGAGTACCGCCCGGAAAGAGTCATCAGTGAAGAAAGAACGACTTGACGTGTTGCTGGTCAATCGAGGACTGGCAGAATCCAGAGAAAAAGCGAAGCGCACCATCATGGCCGGCATCGTGTATGTCGATGGCCAGAAGGAAGACAAGGCCGGCTCCACCTTCGATCCGGAATCCGAGATCGAGGTCCGTGGTAACGTGCTTCCGTACGTCTCCCGTGGCGGTCTGAAGCTCGAGAAGGCGATCCGCGAGTTCGGCGTCTCCTGTGAAGGCAAGGTCTGCCTCGATATCGGTGCCAGCACCGGCGGCTTCACCGACTGCATGCTGCAGAACGGTGCGGTCAGGGTCTTCGCTATCGATGTCGGCCACGGCCAGCTCGACTGGAAGCTCCGAAACGATCCGCGCGTGGTCTGCATGGAGAAGACAAACATCCGTTATGTGAAGCCGGAGGATATCGGAGAGAAGGCACGGCTCGTGTCCATCGATGTCAGCTTTATCAGCCTGCAGCTCGTGCTGCCGGTGGTGAAGACCCTGATCGCCGAGGACTGTCAGGTCGTCTGCCTCATCAAGCCGCAGTTCGAAGCGGGTAGAGAGCAGGTCGGCAAGAAGGGCGTGGTCCGTGATAAGGCGGTCCATGTCGAGGTCATCGAGAAGACCATCACCGCCGCCTATGCTCTCGGCTTCATGCTGAAGGAGCTGACCTTCAGTCCGATCAAGGGACCGGAGGGGAATATCGAGTACCTCGCAGAGCTGATGCTCCGGCCGGATGCCGCGACGGAGAACGGTGATACGACCGTTTCCGACGCGGCGGTGGAGAACCTGGACGCAGCGGAGCACGAAGAAAACGCGGCAGACGGTGACGATGCGGCGGATCCGAAGCATTGGCCGACCGACGGGGAGGAAAGCCCGGCACCGGCGTGGCTGCATGCACGCGCAGTGGAGGTCGTAAAGGCATCCCATGCGATGCTCGACATCAAGTGAGGGTGATACGAGCGGATAGAAGATCCTCTGGTTCGGGAGATGATGAGACATGAATATCACACTGGTAGTAAATGCGAAAAAGCCGGACTCCTGTCGCTATGCAGAGAGCATCCGGCAGTACCTCGAGGTGCGGGATGTGCAGGTGAAGGCGCTGTACGGTGAGTATACACGGGACGACTTCTCGGATGCGGACGCCATCATTTCCATCGGAGGTGATGGCACGATGCTTCGTCTCGCGGGTGTGCTGCGCGGGCAGGATACACCGCTGCTCGGGGTCAATGCAGGCCACCTGGGGTATCTGACCCAGGTCTCGCAGGCGGAGCAGATCCCGGGGGCGCTCGAGCGGCTCCTCGCCCATGACTATACACGCGATGTGCGCGCCATGCTGCATGGCAGTGTGCGTCGAAACGGCGAGGTGATCCGCCGCGGAACCGCGCTGAATGAGATCCTGATCTCACGCTGTGAGGGCATCAATGTGCTGCGCTTCACGGTATTCTGTGATGGTGAGGAGCTCAGTCACTATACAGCGGATGGCATCCTTTTCGCGACGCCGACCGGCTCGACGGCCTATAATCTGTCGGCGGGCGGACCGATCGCGGCACCGGAGACCAGTGTCATCATCATGACGCCGATCTGCGCCCACTCGACGAACAGCCGACCGGTGATCTTGCCGGATACCAGCCATATCGAGGTGCGCATCGAATCGGAAAATGAAATCGTGGCCTTCGACGGTGAGCGGATCGTGCGTCTGCAGCCGGGCGATGTCGTGAAGGTGCGGCGTGCGAATGAGATGACCACCTTCGTGAAGCTCCGCGCGTCCAGCTTCCTGGAGACCCTGCGCGAGAAGATGGACGACGAAGACTGATGTACGCGGGCGTCGAAGATGCCCGGCTGAAAGACCACGGGTGCGTCCGAGGGACGTGGGGACACCGGTGATACGAGCGCTGCCGGGAACGGCAGCATCCATGAAGAGGTTTACAAATGAAGAAATCCAGACACCAGAAAATCATCGATCTCGTGCAGCATACACGTATCGCGACGCAGGAGGAGCTGGCGGATATCCTGAACCAGGAAGGTTATAAGGTGACGCAGGCGACCGTTTCCCGTGATATCAAGGAACTCAAGCTCAGCAAGGTCCCGGGACCGGGTGGCATACAGTACTACCAGCTGCTGGAGCCGGAGGAGCAGGCGTACGCTGATAAGTATATCCGTGTACTGCGCGAGGCGTTGATGAGTATGGATACAGCGGGAAACCTGCTGGTGATCCGCACCATGTCCGGTATGGCGAACGCGGTCGCAGCGGCGCTCGATCACTTCCGCTTCGAAGAAATCGTCGGCACGCTGGCCGGCGATGATACCATCATGTGTGCAACGAAAAACGGTGACGATGCGGAGCGTATCATGCATAAGGTCAGAGAACTCCTCGGAGAGAAGAGCTGACGGAGCATCCAGGTACAGAGGATCTCCGCAGCATACGCAGGTGGAAGAATCGTGCAGACTGGGCGCTACGGCGTCCGGTCTTACTACATATAACGGAAGTTTCGGAGGAAACGCATATGTTATATCATCTTCATGTAAAGGATCTCGCCCTGATCGACTCTGCCGAGGTGGAGTTCGAGCCTGGGCTCAATATTCTGACCGGTGAGACGGGTGCCGGAAAGTCGATCCTGATCGGCTCCATCAATCTCGCGCTGGGCTCGAAGGCCAGCCGGGACATGATCCGCAGCGGCCAGCCGTATGGACTCGTGGAGCTCGTCTTCGGTGATTTCAGCGAGGAACTCGTCGGGAAGCTGCGGGCGCTCGACATCGAGCCGGAGGACGGCCAGCTCATCATCCGCCGGAAGATCTCGGCGACGCGTTCGGAAATCAAGATCAATGATGAGACCGTGACACTCGCGAAGCTCCGGAAGGTGACGGAGCTCCTCATCGA
This sequence comes from uncultured Oribacterium sp., assembly GCA_934229835.1. GTDB lineage: Bacteria > Bacillota > Clostridia > Lachnospirales > Lachnospiraceae > Oribacterium. The sequence goes on from CAKQED010000014.1 coordinate 26,682, forward strand.
CATCCACGGGCAGCATGAGCATCAGTCGCTACTCCGGGACGGCTACCATCTGAAGATTCTCGACGATTTCCAGCAGAAGGAGACCGGGGCACTGCGTGCGGAGATCGCAGAGAAGTACCATGACTGGACGGCGCTCCGGGAGAAGCTCGCAGGCTTCGACATGGATGAGGCGCAGCGTCAGCGGGAGCTCGATTTCCTGCAGTTTGAGATCGACGATATCGAGAAGGTGGCACTGCGCGAAGGTGAGGAGGAAGAGCTCTCCCAGAAGTACCGGAAGTACCAGAATGCGCAGCGCATCTACGCTTCGGTCGCACGGACGCGGGAAATCCTCGACGGCGTCGATTTCTCGACGGCGATCCACGAGATGCAGGATGCTCTCCAGTACGACAGCACGCTTCAGAACGTCAGCGACAGCCTGTATGACCTCTCCTCGATCTCCGAGGATACCGTGCGGGCGCTCGACCACTATATGGAGGACAACGAGTACGACGAAGAGGACTTCCAGCTGGTGACGGAGCGGCTCGACTATATCCGCTCGATCATGATGAAGTATGGCGGAACCGTCGCGAAGGTGGAGGACAACCTCGTGGCGAAGAAGCAGCGCCTCGCTGAGCTCGAGGACTATGATGCGGCACGATCACGCTGTGAGAAGGCCGTGGCGAAGGCGGAGTCCGTGCTTCGGGCACGCTGCGCAGAGCTCACGAAGGCTCGTGAAAAGGGCGCGAAGCAGCTGAGCGAGCGCATCCGTCAGGAGCTGTCGGAGATGGGCTTCCTGGATATCCGCTTCGAGCTTCCGCTCACCGCGCTGAAGGAGCCGGGGGCGAATGGTATGGATGAGGCCCACTTCGTCGTGAGCCTGAACCCTGGTGAACCGCTGCGACCGCTCAGTGAGGTGGCGTCCGGTGGTGAGCTCAGCCGTATCATGCTGTCCATCAAGACTGTACTGGCTGACAGCGATGAGATCCCGACCCTGATCTTCGACGAGATCGATACCGGTATCTCCGGTCGCACGGCAGAGAAGGTTTCGGAGAAGCTCCGGAAGATCGCACAGCTTCACCAGGTCATCCTGATCACGCATCTGCCGCAGATCGCCGCGAAGGCCGATCAGCATTTCTGCATCGAGAAGTCGGTGTCCGACGGCCATACACATACCAGGATCCATGCGCTCTCGGAAGAAGAATCCGTACTTGAGCTCGCGCGCCTGCTTGCGGGTGGTCAGATCACGGACGCAGTGCTCGCGAACGCGCGGGAGCTGAAGAAGCTGGCGCGAAGGTGAGTGCGTGCCGGTCGACGGCAGCTGGCAGACTCGGATCCAGGACCGTCCGGGCGGAGATGTACGCTCCGACCGACGACATTGGCCACACGAAGCTAAAAGCCTTGCGAAGCGTTTGACGAAGGATTAAAATAGAAGCTATCTATAATGTATATTTCTATTTAAGAAATATGGACCGGAGGACTATAATGAAAAACATACTCATGCTCGCATCGGAGGCTGTGCCTTTCATCAAGACGGGCGGACTCGCGGACGTCGTCGGTTCGCTCCCGAAGACCATCGACAAGCAGTACTATGACTGTCGTGTCATGATTCCGAAGTATATGTGCATCCCGTGGGAGTGGCGCCAGAAGATGGAGTACGTGACCCACTTCTATATGAATTATCTCGGACAGGACCGCTATGTCGGTATCCTGAAGTATGAGCACCAGGGCGTGACCTACTACTTCATCGACAACGAGTCGTATTTCTCCGGTGACCGTCCATACGGTGACTGGTACTGGGATCTCGAGAAGTTCTGCTTCTTCTGCTATGCAGCTCTGTCAGCGCTGCCGCTGCTCGACTGGCATCCGGATGTGATCCACTGTCACGACTGGCAGACCGGTCTCGTTCCGGTACTGCTGCATGACCGTTTCGCCGGCGGAGAGTACTATCGCTCCATCAAGTCGGTGATCACGATCCATAACCTCAAGTTCCAGGGTGTATGGGATGTGAAGACGATCCAGCGCTTCACCCAGCTGTCCGACTACTACTTCACACCGGATAAGCTTGAGTGTAAGAAGGATGGTAACCTCCTGAAGGGTGGTATCGTGTATGCCGACGCGATCACGACGGTTTCCGATACCTATGCGGAGGAGATCAAGATGCCGTTCTACGGAGAGGGCCTCGATGGACTGCTTCGCGCACGTGCGCATGATCTCCGCGGCATCGTAAACGGCATCGACTATGATGACTGGAATCCGGAGACGGATAAGTACCTCGTAAAGCCGTTCAACGCACGTAACTTCCGGAAGGAGAAGGCGAAGAACAAGAAGGCACTCCAGGAGCAGTTCGGCATGAACGTGGATCCGGGCAAGATGATGATCGGTATCGTATCCCGTCTCACCGACCAGAAGGGCCTCGATCTCGTCGAGTGCATCATGGATGAGCTCTGCCAGGATGATATCCAGTTCGTGGTGCTCGGTACCGGGGATGAGAAGTATGAGAACATGTTCCGTCACTATGACTGGAAGTACCATGATAAGGTATCCGCACAGATTTACTATTCCAATGAAATCAGCCATAAGATTTATGCTTCCTGCGATGCATATCTGATGCCGTCCCTCTTCGAGCCGTGCGGACTCAGCCAGCTGATCGCCCTCCGCTACGGAACGGTTCCGATCGTACGTGAGACCGGTGGTTTGCGCGATACCGTACAGCCATATAACGAGTACGAGGATAGCGGAACCGGCTTCTCCTTCTCGAACTACAACGCGCATGAGATGCTCGGCACGATCCGCTATGCCGAGAGCGTATACTACGATCATAAGCGTGAGTGGAACAAGCTCGTGGACCGTGCGATGGCTGCGGACTATTCTTGGAAGACCAGCGCTATGAAGTACCAGGAGCTGTATGACTGGCTCATCGGGTACTAATCAGAAAGAACATACTAGATGAATTTTTTGGATGACTTATTACAGAACTATATGCTGGTTTCGGCGGTGGTTTCCTGGTTTCTCGCGCAGGTGATCAAAACTGCGCTGGATGCCTATCTTAACCACGGCATCAGCTGGGAGCGTCTCACCGGATCCGGTGGGATGCCGTCGAGCCACACCTCTACGGTCGTGGCACTGACGACCGCCGCCGCACTCCAGTATGGACTCCAGTCGCCGGCCTTCGCGGTCAGCTTTATCCTGGCCAGCGTCGTCATGTACGATGCGACCGGCGTACGCATGGAGACCGGAAAACAGGCGGTGCTTCTCAATAAGATCCTCGAGGATAACCCGTTTAACTGGAAGCCGGAGGAGTTTCAGATGAAGCTGAAGGAGTATGTCGGCCACACACCGCTGCAGGTGCTGATGGGCGCAATCCTCGGCATCGTCACGGCCTTCTGGATGCGCGGTTTTTATTAAAGAAAGAACTACTGAATGACGTTTAAACGACTTTTCAAGAAAACAGTGCTTGTACTGAGCTGCGTGCTGATAGCATGCAGCTTCATTTCGTGTAAGGGTATCGAAATCACGGGTAAAACAGAGGATGTCGACGGCTATACGGAGGCACAGGCGATGATCGTGATCGGCTCCGAGCGAAACCGCTATCAGAATCAGCTCGGTGCGGAAATCTGGGAGCTTCCGGTGGAAAACCAGCAGGAGAGTACCTACGGTCCATACTTCGTCGCGAAGATGAAGGAGTTTCTTCAGGACATCAAGACGCTGAATCTGCTGGCGACCGAGAAGGGTATCATCGCGACCTCGACGGATATGGAGTAGATCCGTACCGTCGCACATGACTTCTACGACGGCCTGAGCGCAGAGGATATGGCCTTCATGGGTGACTGCACGCTCGATGATGTCATCTCGATCTATACCGAGTATTTCGTGGCCTGCAAGACCGCCGAGTACCTGATCTCGGATGTGGATTCCGAGGTCTCCGATGCAGACGCGAAGATCATCCGTGTGCAGGAAATCGTGGTATCGGATGAGCTTCTCGCAGAGCAGCTTCTGCAGCAGGTGCATGTTTCAGGCGCGAACTTCTCCTACTACGCGCGTCAGAACAGCGAGGATCCGAACATCGAGAAGACACTCGCGAAGTCTGAGAAGGAGGACGCCATCTACCAGGCGGCCTTCGCCCTCGAGGAGGGGCAGATCTCGGATATCATCGAGCAGGATGGCAAGTACTATATCCTGAAATGCATCGACGCCTATGATGAGGCGGCGACCCTCGAGCGGAAGAAAAAGCTTGAGGAAACGATCCGCTCGAATGCACTCCTCAAGCAGTATACGGCGTACGCGGATGAGCACATCGTCCGTTTCCGTGAACCGTTCTGGAAGGAGATCGATCTCACGGCACATCCGGAGAGCGACGCCGATAATTTCTTTTCGCTGTTTGATGAGAACATCACGTTCTGACAGTACGAAAAGAGGCCGCAGGGACGGTCACAGCAACTTAATGCTGAGCCGTCCCTGCGGCCTCTTTTTGATATCAAAGTCCGATGACGATGCCGCCGTCCTCTGCGTAGACGGTGGCGACGCCCATGGCGTCGGTGATCACGATCTCGCGGAATGATGAGAGCTTCAGAAACTCTTCTTTTACGAGCTCGGCACGGGCCGGGTTGTTCACGTGCGTGATGCAGAGACGGAGAAGTGCGGTCTTCTCCGGACCGCCGGCCTTTTCAACCGCGATCTGGCACATACGCTTCAGTGCCTTGTTGATGCCGCGCTGATTCTCGAGCTGGATGATGACACCGCCGTCGGCACTCATGATCGGCTTGATGTTGAGGGCGGATGCGAGGAAGGACTTCACGGCAGACAGACGTCCGTTCTTCCGGAGGGTGTCGAGGGACTCAAGCACGAAATAGGTCTTCATCGCCTTGATCTTTTCGTTTACAAGGGTGACGACCTCGTCGAAGCTTTTTCCGGCTTCCTTTAATTCCTTAATCGTAAGGCAGAAATTCAGCTGACCGGCCGATGCGGTATCTGAGCTGAATATATAGATCTTTCGTCCGTCGTTCGGATGCTCCTCCTCGTACATCTGCTTTCCGATGACGGCGGCCTGATAGGAGCCGGAGAGGTGCTCGGAGAGAGTGATGACATATACTTCATCGGCATCACTTTCTTCCATCGCCTTCATATAGGCTTCCGGAGACGGGCAGGCGGTTTTCGGTCCGATCGGTGAGGCATGGACACGCTTCAGAAAATCGAGCTGATCGAAGTGGTCGTCATCCACGACGGAATACTCTCCGATTTCCAGCGTGAGCGGAACGAGCGTAAAATGCGGATCCGCCTTCAGTGCCGGGGTATAATCACAACAGCTGTCACCTATAACCTTATAGTTCATGCTTCGCCTCTTTAACAACACATAGTTTTCAATACTAGATATTATAGCAGACAGGCATGACATGTCAATCGAGAGTCCATACAGTTAGGGACCCCGGAGGGGCGCCTGCCTGTTGAAAAACCTTAAGGAAGTCGTTCTTGCCTGGGTGGAGCTTCTGCGTTAAGATATGGATAATTGACAAAATGTTATTTGTAGGCGTTTACGCTTTTATAGATTATTTATAGATGTGGGTGCTTTTATGAGAGAGAAAAATATGGGTCGGGGTTCGGAGTCGGAGCTTGATCTCGAGGATATTGATCTGAATGAGGATGTGAATATGGATGCACAGGAGGATGATGTGTATCCGGTAGAAACAGAAGCGGATGGCTATGATGTCGCGACGGGTGAGCCGGTGTATGATACCTTTGACGAGGATCCGGAGGAGATGGAGCGGCTGTATGAGGAGCGGCTCGCGGCGCGTCGGGCGGAGCGTCAGGCGCGGTACCGTGCGCGGGTGCGGAAGGCGTGGTTCTACCGAATCCTGGCGGCGTTTATTCTGATCGATGTGATTCTGCTGTTCGTCGTCGGTGCGCGTGCGCTCGGTGGGAAGCTTCACTTCGGGAAGCAGGGCGAGACGCAGGAGAGTGTGCTGAACTCGGGCAGCGATGCGTCGGATGAAGCCAATGCAGGCGACGGGGCTGTGGTGACGACTACGGGAGAGAACGGCAGCGAAACAGAGACGGATGCTGCGCCACAGGATGCGCGGACGGCACTCTTTGCGAAGGCAGATCGACTCGCTGCGATGTATGACTATGATGCCGCGGTAGAGACATTGGCGAACTCCGACTATAAGGAGGACCCGGAGGCGCTGAGCCGGATCGAGCGCTATCAGGCGACCGCAGCGACGATGGTGGCGGCGGACAACAGTGAGATCACGCATGTGTTCTTCCATATCCTGACGGTGGATACGGATCGCGCGTTTACCGATGACAAGCAGGGGAAGGACTTCAATCAGGTCATGACGACCATTCCGGAGTTTGAGAAAATCCTGCAGCAGATGTATGAGCGCGGCTACGTGCTCGTGGGGCTCCACGACATCGCGGAGGTGCAGAAGCAGGACGACGGCACGGAGAAGATGGTGTCGAAGAAGATCATGCTGCCGGAGGGGAAGAAGCCGTTCGTGATGTCGGAGGACGACGTCTGCTACTATGAGTACATGGAGGGCCGCGGCTTCGCGGATAAGATGGTGCTCGACGAGAACGGGAAGCTGAAGCTGCAGTATACGGATGCTGCGGGCAATGTCTCCATCGGGGATTATGATATCGTGCCGATCCTGGACAACTTTGTCGACGAGCATCCGGATTTCTCCTATCGTGGTGCGAAGGCCATCATGGCGTTCACGGGCTACAACGGTGTGCTCGGTTACCGTACGGATGAGACCTACGATGCGAGCTCGCCGAACTATGATCCGAAGAATACGGCGAATCCGAACATCGAGGCAGATCGGGAGACGGTGAAGACGCTGATGAAGGCGCTGGTGGAGGACGGCTATGAGCTCGCTTCTCACAGCTGGGGCCACATCAACTTCACGAACCGGAGCCTCGCGGATCTCACACGGGACACGGATCGCTGGGAGCGGAATGTCGAGACGCTGATGCCGGAGCCATGTGACATCCTCCTCTATCCGTTCGGCGCGGATATCGGCGACTGGCACCCGTACAGTGCGGACAATGAGAAGTTCCAGATGCTCGAAAAGGCGGGCTTCCGCTACTTCTGTAATGTCGACTCCACGAAGGCATGGACGCAGATCAGTGGCGACACCATGCGACAGGGGCGCCGGAATCTCGACGGCTATCGCCTCTGGAAGGACTACTGCGGCGAAGATGCGAAGCTCAGCGACCTCATGGACGTGCAGAGCGTCTTCGACACGAGGAGACCGACACCGATTGAGTGGAACTAATCGCTGAACACCGCAGAAGGCGGTGTTTAGCGATGCCCCAGGGCAGTGTCTCCTTGCACAGATTACGTGTAATCTGCTTGCAAGTCGGGGGCGGCGGTGTTATACTACTTTTGCAAATTAAAGCATGAAAGCTCACGCGTTGAAACTGAGAACTGGTAAAGCAGTGTGCGGCTTTCGTGCTTAAGTAATATACAGGAGTTGTTAACAGGATGAATAGTAAGTTAAAAACAAAGGAAGTTGATCATTTATTTGATGCGGTGCTGACGCTGGAGTCGAAGGAGGAGTGCTACAAGTTCTTCGAGGATGTATGCACGATCAATGAGCTGCTGTCCATGGCACAGCGCTATGAGGTGGCGAAGATGCTGCGTGAGGGGGAGACCTATCTCAACATCGCGAAGGCGACCGGTGCGTCGACGGCGACGATCTCTCGCGTGAATCGTTCGCTGAACTATGGTGCCGACGGCTATGATATGGTCTTCAGTCGTCTGGGACTCGAGGATAATCTGAAGAAGAAATAAGATGAGGCAGGAAACCCCCGCTCCGAAAGGAGCGGGGGTTTCATCATTTTTTCATCTTCGATGCGCGCTCGGCGGCCTGGCGCTCGAGGTCGATGTCGTGGAGCTGATCCGCGACCTTCTCCATGAGGAGCTTCTTCAGGTAGATGTCGGTGCCGATCTCACAGAGGTAGAGGAAGAGCTGGAGCTCCTTCCGGTCCTCGTCGGAGAGCTGCTGGAAGCGGGGGTCGCTTTCCTTAAAGGTTTCCTGTGCATTGATGCCCATCTCGCTGACATCACGGAGGGTTTTCGCCTTCACGGCCGGTTCGAGCTCAAAGATCTCGTCGTAGATGTCCTTCAGCTTTGCGCCGCCCTGACCGCCGAAGTACTTCTCCTTCAACGGGCGGAGGATCGCCTCTATATCATTCAACTGCAGGATGCTCTTATAATAGTAGATGAAGAGCAGGATCAGCATATGCTCGCGACTGTAGCGCTTCTTATCCGGTGGTGGCAGAAGCTTGTTCTTCGCATAGTTGTTGATCATCGTCTTCGTGAGCACCTTATCCTCCGGATGCCGCTTGATGGTCGTGAGGTGGCTGTCCATGAAGCCGGTCACCTGATCCATGTAGAGCTCGAGGTTCGGGATGTCGTCGGAGGCGATGTGCCCGATCGACTGCAGATATTCCATTAAATTCTGAAAAAATTGTTCGTCCATAGCAGCGATTATAACACATTCACACCTTAGCGACAAGACATGGTTTTCTAAACCATGTCGATCAGGCAGAGAGCCCGGAGGGCCCTCTTGCTTGAAGTGGTATGTGGTTGTGTGCTATAATTCTCGCACATTCGTTTTAATTTATTATGTATATGGGAGAGTTATGGAAAATCTGGAGAAGATTCTGAATAAGGAGCAGTGTGAGGCGGTGCGCTGTACGGAGGGGCCACTGCTGGTGCTGGCGGGTGCGGGTTCCGGTAAGACGCGTGTGCTGACGCATCGTGTGGCTTATCTCATCGAGAACTGTGGCGTCGCGCCGTGGAACATCCTCGCGATCACGTTCACGAATAAGGCGGCGGGGGAGATGCGGGAGCGTGTCGACCGGCTCATCGGAACGCAGGCGCGAGAGGTCTGGGTATCGACCTTCCACTCGATGTGTGTCCGTATCCTCCGGCGCTACATCGATCGTCTCGGCTACAAGTCGGATTTCTCCATCTATGATACGGATGATCAGAGGACGCTGATGAAGCAGGTGCTGAAGGAGCTCAGCATTGACCCGAAGATGTTTAAGGAGCGCGTGGTGCTGTCGGTGATTTCGGGGGCGAAGAACCGGGGCCTGAGTCCGCTCGAGTTCCGGAAGGAGGAGGCGAGCGGCGGGGATCTCCGTATGCGGAAGATGGCGGACTGCTTCGAGCTTTATGAGAAGAAGCTGCACCAGAACGATGCGCTCGACTTCGATGATCTTTTGCTGAAGACCGTGGAGCTGTTTGACACGGAGCCGGAGGTGCTTCAGTACTATCAGGAGCGCTTCCGCTACATCATGGTCGACGAGTACCAGGATACGAACGACATCCAGTTCCGTCTCGTGCATGCGCTCGCGAAGAAGTACCGGAATCTCTGCGTCGTCGGTGATGACGACCAGAGCATCTATGCCTTTCGTGGTGCGAACCTCGAGAACATCCTGAGCTTCGAGAAGAGCTTCCCGGGTGCACGCGTGATCAAGCTCGAGCAGAACTATCGCTCCACCGAGAAGATCCTCGACTGTGCCAATGCAGTCATCCGCCACAATCATGGTCGGAAGCAGAAGAAGCTGTGGACCGAGAAAAAGGGCGGTCCGGATGTCCGCTTCCAGGAGTTTGAGGGAGCCAATGATGAAGCACAGGCGGTGATCCGGGAGGCCCGGAACTGCGGCAGGGCGTATCATGACCAGGCGGTGCTCTACCGGACGAACGCGCAGTCGCGACTGCTCGAGGAGCAGTGCATCAAGATGAGCGTGCCGTATCAGATTATCGGGGGTGTCAACTTCTACCAGCGCCGGGAGATCAAGGATGTCCTCGCGTACATGAAGCTGATCGCGAACGGTGCGGATGATGTCGCTTTCGAGCGTATCATCAACGTGCCGAAGCGCGGCATCGGCGAGGCGACCCTGCAGAAGCTCCGGAGTTATGCGGCAGATACATCGACCGCGGAGCATCGCATCACCCTGCTCGAGGCGGCGGAGCGTGCACCGATGATCGGGATCGGCGGAAAGGCGGGCACGAAGCTGACGGAGTTCGTCGAGCGCATGGACGACTGGCGGGAGAAGCTCCGGAGGGCCGGTTACCTCGAGACCGAGGCGGAGCCGGGTGAGGAGGACAGCTTCTCGATTCAGGCGCTGATCGAGTCGGTGCGGGATGATACCGGTTACGGTATGGAGATCCGGGCGGAAGGAACGATCGAAGCCGAGACCCGCTTCCAGAACATCGAGGAGATCATCAGTAAGGCGGCGGACTATCAGGCACAGAGCGACGCGCCGAAGCTCGGTGAGTTCCTGGAGGATGTGTCGCTGGTGGCGGACATCGATCGGAAGGACGAGGGACAGGATCTTCTGACGCTGATGACGCTGCATGGTGCGAAGGGACTCGAGTTCCCGAAGGTGTACCTCGTCGGGATGAACGACGGACTCTTCCCTGGCTTCGCGTCCATCGGAAATCCGGAGGACCTCGAGGAGGAGCGCCGTCTCTGCTACGTCGGCATCACCCGCGCCCAGGAGGAGCTGGTGATGACCTCTGCGCGGAGTCGTATGCTGAACGGTGCGTATGAGCGGATGAAGCCGTCGAAGTTCATCGATGAGATCCCGGATGAGCTCTGCGATAAGAAGCTGCTGAAGAGCTACGACGATATGTTCCAGGATGACGACTATGGCGACTCGGATATCTTCGGCGGGGGCGCACGACGCTTCGGTGCGAAGGGCGGACGCTCCGGCGGATATGGTTCCGGCAGTGACCGTTATGGCAGCCGTGGTGGCAGTTCGAGCAGCTATGGCAGTGGATCTGGCTCCGGCAGCTACGGTGGACGATCGGGCGCGTATGGATCGGGCAGTGGCAGCAGCTTCGGTGCTGGTGCCGGCAGCTTCGGGGCGAACAGCTATGGTCTGCAGGGCATGGGCTCCGCCGGCTATCTCGCGAAGAGCGGGGCGGGTGCGGCCCGGAAGAAGGGCGCAGGTATCCCGAAGAGTCTGATCCAGACCGGCATCCAGAAGCTCGAGACCCTCGACTACGCGGTCGGTGATCGTGTGAAGCACATCAAGTTCGGAGAAGGTACCGTCGAGGCCATCGAGGACGGGAAAAAGGACTATACCGTGACGGTAAGCTTTGATACCGCCGGACAGAAGAAGATGCTCGCGAGCTTCGCGAAGCTGAAAAAGCTGTGAAAACGTAGTCAAACGGGGCCGGCGATGGTATACTATTTCTTAATAGAAAAACAGCGCAGGAGGTGCCATATGGAGAAGCTGGATATGAATGCATTGAGAACAAATGCAAGAGAGTTCGCAGACAGTGTCAGAACATATAAGGATGATGCCCGAGACCACGCAGAGCTTCTGCTTCAGAAGCTGAAGCTGCAGGAGTACATCCAGGAGAAGAAGGAGGATGAGCGTCTGAAGAAGACGATCCTCACCGTGCTCGCCATCATCGGATGTGTCGCGACCGTCGCAGGAATCGCGTATGCCGTTTATCGCTTCATGATGCCGGATTATCTCGAGGACTATGATGACTTCGAGGATGATGCGGACGATTTCGAGGACGAGGACTGATCGGTCGACAGGACATCGCCGGACGACGGGATGTGCCTGTAAACGAAGCACGAAACCGGGGCGATGCGCCCGGGGAAATCAGTATTTCATGCAACAGGGATGGGGTCGGCGCTGGCCGACCCTGTTTTTCTGTCGTGAGATATGGTAGAGTGTTATCACAAAAAAAGTAAGGAACGCTGATGTAGGCATTGGCCGCATCAGCAGTGGAGAAGGATATAGAGTATGAGAGTATGTGACAATGCGGAGATCTGTGGCGGCTGCTTCTATCAGGGCACGAGCTACGAGGACGAGCTGAAGACGAAGGAGGAGACGCTGCATGCGCTGTTTGAGCCGGTGGTACGCTCGGATGCGTATACCTTCGAGCCGATCATGCCGTCACCGGTCTCGGAGGGCTACCGGAATAAGATGGAGTTTTCCTTCGGCGACTGCCGGATGGGCGGGGAGCTGACGCTGGGACTCCACCAGAAGCGGAGCTTCTTTAACATCATCGACGCAGACGGCTGCCAGCTGACGCACCCGGATGCGGGCGTGATCGTGCAGGCGACGCGGGCATACTTCGCGGAGCTGGACATCACCTACCTCCATAAGAAGACACGGGAGGGCTATCTCCGTCATCTGCTCTACCGCCGCGCGGTGAAGACCGGCGAGATCCTCGTGGATCTCGTGACCTCGACGAACTGGGCGAGTGCGAAGCGCGTGCCGGCATCCGAGGAGCTGATCGCGGAGCGTCAGAAGGGGCTCGACGAGTGGTTCGAGCGACGCTACAGCCCGAAGGCCCAGCAGAAGCATACACGTCCGAGCGCAGATCGCTTTGTGCGTGTGCAGCCGGAACTCTCCGAAGAGGAGGTGCTCGCCGGCTGGCGCGATCGACTGCTACAGCTGAAGGCCGAGGGAAAGATCGAGGGCACCTTCGCTGGTATCCTGCATACAAAGAACGACACCCTGGCGGATATCGTCGAGGACCAGGGCACCGAGGTACTCTACGGCGAGCGCTTCTTCTATGAGGAGATCCTGGGACTTCGCTTCCGCATCACCCCGTTCAGCTTCTTCCAGACGAACTCCCTCGGTGCGGAGAAGCTCTACACGAAGGTGCGCGAGTATGCCGGATTTGCAGAGCTGCAGGCGGCGCAGCAGGCCGCAGCGGATGCCGGTGAGGCGGCTGGCGTCGATGCAGAGGTCAGCGTTGGGGCCGAGCAGGTCGACATGCCGAACCGCACGGCGGAAGCTTCGGTGAAGAAGCCGGTGATTTACGACCTCTATTCCGGTACCGGTACGATCACGCAGCTTATGAGCTCTGTGGCGAGCATGGCGGTCGGCGTCGAGATCGTCCCGGAGGCTGTGGCTGCTGCGCACGAGAACGCGAAGCTGAACGGCATCGAGAACTGCGATTTCATCGCCGGCGATGTGCTGAAGGTCATCGAAGAGGGGGGCCGCCTCATCCGTGAGGACGGCAGCTACGAGGACGCGCCGCGCCCGGATATGATCATCCTCGACCCGCCGCGGGACGGCATCCATGCAAAGGCCCTCGCGAAGATCATCGACTACGGCGTCGACCGCCTGATCTACGTGGCGTGCAAGCCGAAGAGCCTCGCCCGTGACCTCGTGCCGCTCCAGGACGCCGGCTACGAGGTCGAGAAGCTCTGCCCGGTCGACATGTTCCCGCGCACGAACAACTGTGAGTGTATCTGCCTGCTCAAGCGCAGAAATCCGTGATTCTTGCGTGGAAACAGGCATGATTTTGCCACCCATTTGCCATCATAAATTTACGTAATTGGGTCAGCCCCCCTTAAGAAATCCTTACGAAATACTGAAGCCGGTCGTAAGGGGGTCTGACCCCATTAAATTTTTATAAATCAAGGCTTTTTTCGAGGGTGCCGCTGGGGGCCTGATTGAATTCCCCACTTGTGTTTTTCCGTATATATCGTATAATTTTCGAGTCAATATTCAGTAAAGAAGTATGGGAGAGGTAAGCATGAGTAAGGGAATCGTCGTGATCGGGGCTACGTTCGTGGATATCAAGGGGTATCCGGAGGGAAAGTACGTGCCGGCCGGGCGAAATGCAGGCACGGTCTGCGAGGTGCATGGTGGTGTGAGCCGGAATGTGGCGGAGGATATCGCAAATGTGGAGCTGCGGCCGACCTTCGTCAGTGTGGTGGATAACTCCGGGATCAGTACGGATGTCATCAACAAGCTGAACCGGCATAAGGTGGATACCAGCTACATCCGTCGCACCGAGGATGGGCTCGGTACGTGGCTCGCGGTGTTTTCACATAACGGTGATGTGGTCGCATCGATCTCAAAGCGTCCGGATCTCTCAGAGATCTCGACGATTCTGAAGGAGCAGGGCGATGAGATCATCGCAGATGCAGATGCCGTGACGGTCGACATCGATATGGAGTCCTATATTCTGAAGCAGATCCTGGACCTCGCAGAGAAGTACCATAAGCAGGTCTATGCGGTGGTGTCGAATATGTCCATCGCGATGGAGCGTCGTGACCTTATGAAGCGAACCGCCTGTCTCGTATGCAATGCGCAGGAGGCCGGGCTGCTGTTCTCGGATGACTATGAGAAGCTGTCACCGGAGGAGCTGGCGCCGATCATCGGTCGCAAGGTGAAATCTGCGCAGTATCCACGTATGGTCGTGACCATGGGCGAGCAGGGCGCGGTCTATGCGGAAATCGATGGAAGCTTCGGCATCTGTCCGCCGATCAATGTCGCCGTCGTCGACACGACGGGTGCCGGGGATGCGTTTTTCTCCGGTGTGACCATCGGTCTCACCTACGGAAAGAGCCTCGGTGAGGCCTGCCATATCGGTGCACGTCTCGCAAGTTCGGTGATTTCGACGACCGATAATGTCTGTCCGCGCTTCATGCCGGAGGAGTTTGAGCTGAAGGTGGACAGGGCGTGAGCTTAGTAATTGAGTAGGAGGCGGTGACTAACCGCCGTCCTCTCACACCACCGTGCGTACCGTTCGGTACACGGCGGTTTCA
>CAKQED010000015.1:0-39340 GCA_934229835.1 uncultured Oribacterium sp.
GTAGTCTGCAGAGGTTTTACATACACACCCATGAAGCACAGGCATGTTCGTCTGCAGGTCTCGTAATGCCGAAGGTGCATCTCGGTGTGGTATGCCGGCACCCTGGGTGCAGAAAGGAATACTATGTTGAATACGCAGGTCATCATCATGGCAGTGGTCGCCCTCGTGCTTCTGCTCGCCGTGGTACTGTACATCGTACAGAGAAATCAGAAGCGGAAAAATGCAGATAAGCTTCAGATGAAGATCCGGGAGGATGAAAAGCTTCATATCACACTCGATGATCAATCCGACGCGGCGGAGGTCGCCCGGATCATTCTGGAAGGCCTCGGCGGCCGCGAGAACGTCAGCGAGGTACAGCATGACGGTGCGCGACTCAAGGTGGCGATCCGGCAGTATGATGCCGTAGATGAGAAGAAGATCCGCTCTGCCCAGGTGGGCGGCGTGCTTCGCCCGGGGAAAAACGCAGTACAGATCATCATCGGCCCATCGGTCGAACCAGTGGAGAACGAGCTTCATAAGCTGCTTGGTATGTGATATGAGTAAGAAATATGAGATGGATATGACCACCGGCGTCATCATGCCGAAGGTCATCACCTTTGCACTGCCGCTGATGGCGGCGTCTGTGCTTCAGCTTCTGTTTAATGCGGCCGACATCGTGGTTGTCGGCCGTTTCGTGAGCCCGCAGGCGATGGCCGCCGTCGGATCGACCGGATCGCTGGTGAATCTTATCATCCAGCTCT
Source organism: uncultured Oribacterium sp. (assembly GCA_934229835.1). Taxonomy (GTDB): domain Bacteria; phylum Bacillota; class Clostridia; order Lachnospirales; family Lachnospiraceae; genus Oribacterium. The sequence goes on from CAKQED010000015.1 coordinate 741, forward strand.
TCGTCGGCTTCTCCATCGGTGTCAATGTCTGCGTCGGAAAGTATTATGCAGCGAAGCGTCAGGAGGACATGTCCGATACCATTCACACCTCGATCCTGGTGTCGGTGATTTTCGGTGCGATTCTCTGCGTCGCCGGCCTGTTTCTGGCACGACCGATGCTGGAACTGATGGGATCCCCCGCGGATGTCATCGAAGACTCGGTGCTCTATCTTCGCATCTACTTCCTCGGTATGCCACTGATCATGCTGTATGACTTCGCAGCGGCGATTCTGCGTGCCGTCGGTGATACGAAGCGCCCACTGTATTTTCAGATGATCGCCGGGGTGATCAATGTCATTCTGAACCTGTTCTTCGTCCTCGTGGTGGGCATCGGCGTGGCTGGTGTTGCGATCGCGACGACGGTTTCACAGGGCTTTTCCGGCATCGCCCTGCTCATCACGCTGATGCGGGAGAAGGGTGCACTGCACCTCGATCTCCGGAAGCTTCATGTCAACTGGAAGCTGCTCCGCTCGATCATGGAGATCGGTCTCCCTGCCGGGCTTCAGAGCACCGTGTTCAGTCTGTCCAATGTCGTCATCCAGAGCTCCATCAACTCCTTCGGATCGGTTGCGATGGCGGGTGCGACAGCGGCACAGAATATCGAATCGTTCGTATATGCTTCGATGAACTCGATCTATCAGACGAATCTTTCGTTTACCGCACAGAATCTGGGTGCCCGGAAGTACAGCCGTATCAACCGCATCCTGAAGGACTGCCTGCTCGCCGTCGCCCTCATCGGCCTCGTCATGGGCATCGGTGCGGTGATGCTGGATCCATGGCTGCTGCGCTTCTTTACGACGGATGCAGAAGTTATCCGTTATGGTCGGGAGCGACTGCTGGTGGTGTGCGGACCATACTTCCTCTGCGGTATCATGGATGTTATGGTCGGCTCGCTCCGTGGACTCGGCTACTCGGTGATCCCGATGTTTGTGAGCCTGATCGGTGCCTGCGGACTGCGGATCATCTTCATCCTGACCCTATTCCGGCTCCCGTACTTCCACTCTCTGCACTGGCTGTACATGAGCTATCCGATTACCTGGATCATCACCTTCACCGCGCACTTCATCACCTTCCTCCGCGTCCGGCGGAAGTTCCCGAAGGCCGATGCCTGAATACTGAAATGAACCGCCGGAGGGCAGCCCTCCGGCGGTTCATTTGTCTCACCCCATAGTGGCGTACAGTTTCTTCCGCTGCAGGAAGTAGTAGTTGTACTCGAAGAGGATCATCACGGTCCAGCCGATCGCGCAGGCGTAGGCTTCGCCGGTGATGCCGATCTTCGGAACCAGGATATAGACGAAGAGGGTGCGGATCGAAATCTGCAGAATCGTCGAAATCAGTGTGATGGTCATATTGCCCATGCCACGCATGAAGCCCTGCATCGCATTCGTGACGCAGGGGAAGATGATGGTGAAGGCCTTTATGGACAGGTAGCTCACGCCGAGACGGACCATTTCCTCGCCGCCACTGGTCGGAGCGAAGAGCTGGATCAGCGGATGACGGAAGAGCAGGATGAGCGTACAGATGATCGGATAGTAGATGAGTCCGATCAGGATGCCCTTCCACAGCGTTTCCTTCACCCGCTTCCGGTCACCGGCACCACGATTCTGTGCGGCACAGGTCATCATGCCATGGCTGATCGTCTGGGCAGGGATGCGCCCGTAGTCCTCGATTTTACAGCCGGCGTTGAAGGCCGCGATGACGTCGATGCCCTGAACATTGATCACACTCTGCACGAGCAGCTTTCCGATCGGCTGGCAGGACTGCTGCAGTGCGGTGATGAGGCCGCTGGAGAGGATGCTGCGGAGGAGCCTGTGATCGAGGATCAGCTCATCCCGGCGGAGGGCGAGTGCCGGGATATGCCGGTAGACATAGATATAGCAGAGCACCGCGGAGAGGGCTTCGGCGATGACCGTCGCGAGTGCGGCACCGAAGACGCCCCAGTGGAAGAGGAAGATGAAGACCCAGTCTAGGCAGGCATTTAGTACCGACGAGATGCCGACGAAGGTCACCGGCGTTTTCGAATCCCCGACCGCCCGCAGTGCACTCGACATGATGTTGTACTGGAAGGTGAAGAAATTACCGAGGAAGAGAAGCCGGAGATAGACGGCAGAATCATGCATGATATCGAGTGGGGTATGCATGGCCTCGAGGATCGGCGCTGCGAGCAGGATACCGAGCAGGGTGGTGATGCCGCCGGCGATCGTACCGAAGAGGATCGTGGTGGAGAGCGAGCGCTTCAGCTTCTCGCCTTCGCCTGCACCATAGAACTTACTCATGTAGACCGACGCGCCGATGCCGAGGCCGGAGATGCTCTGCACCAGCAGCACCGATACCGGATTCGAGACGGATACGGCGCTGAGCGCTGCGACACCGGCCCCCTTACTGACGAGGATGGAATCGACGGCGTTATAGGTGAGCTGAAGGAAATTTCCGAAAATCAGCGGGATGGCATAGGCCAGAAGATGGCGGTAGATACTGCCGGAGGTCATATTTCGCATAGTGGTTCCCCTTTAAACACAGGACATAGAGTGATCCTTGCGCGCTACGGATGGCGCATGCTTCGCATGAACGGTCTGTACTGAAAGCGCTTTCAGATGTGCCTGCTATTATAGCACGACGCCGGCGCGCTGGCGATAATATTCGCTGGATATTTGAGTACTACTATGGTAGAATGTTGATTTAGACGATTCGGTGAGCGACTGGTATCCGCCATTTTTGCCTGCACCGATAGTATACTTTCATGGAGGAAAAAAGAATGAGCGTAATTGGTTGGGTAATTTATATCATTGCCATCGTGGCGATGTTTTATTTTATCGGTATCAAGCCATCACAGAAGGAGCGTAAGAAGCAGGAGGCTCTCCTTGCATCCGTAGCGGTCGGCGACACAGTGCTGACCACATCCGGCTTCTATGGCGTGATCATCGATATGACCGACGACACGGTGATCGTTGAGTTCGGTAATAACAAGAACTGCCGTATCCCGATGCAGAAGGCAGCCATCGCACAGCTTGAGAAGCCGACCACGGCTGTAAAGTCTGACGACAAGAAGTGATCCAGCGCGATTCATGAGCCCACCGTGTTTTGCACGGTGGGCTTTTGCTGCTACAGAGGAGCGGAGGGTTTCGTATGAATCTTAAAACGCTGAGAGAATTAAAGGGAATCAGTCGGAAGGAACTGGCGGATCAGACGGGGCTGTCGTACCGCTCGATTCAGGACTACGAACAGGGACATAAGGATCTGGGAGCCGCGAAGGCGCGGACCGTTCTTCGGATGGCACAGGTGCTGGACTGTTCGGTGGAGGACCTGATTTCAGAGGTGGATTTCAGCGAACTGAAGCCGAGCGAGCTGCGCTCGGATGAGCTTCGGATGCAGAAGCGTATGCTGGCGGAGTGGAAGGAAAATACGCTGCGAGAGCGGGCATACGCTACGGGCGGGTCACCTGCTTCGGCGTCAGCATCGGCAGACGGAGAGTGGGCGACGGACGAAACCCGCCGGATGAAGGAAGACAGGACGGAGAAACGATGAGAGTAAAAATCGATATGCAGACACGCCAGACCATCGACGGCGATACGGACATCATGGAGCACAGTGCGGAGGGGATCCTGCGCGACCTCTCCGAGGGACAGCATGTGCTGACCTATTTTCAGGATGGCATCCATAACGAGATGCGGATTGATGTCTCCGGCGAGGAGATCATCGTGACCCGGAACTGGAAGCAGGAAAATCAGTTTCATTATAAGCAGAATAAGCACCACATCATGAACTATGAGACCCCGATGGGGATGATGGAGCTCGGCTTCGACACGAAGTATGTCGAGATCGACCGCATCCATCAGGACTGCCTGATGGAGATCCGCCTCGTCTATACCATCACCCAGGGCGGACAGCCGGTGAGCGACAACGAAGTCCGGATTCGGATCAGCGAACGGTAACCGTGCGGGCAGGTAACCCGGAGGGGTGTCCCCTTTTAAGGTTGCATTTTGATGCGCTAAATAGTAAGATTAAGGGCAGATTTATGGAAAGACGAGGATTTACTCTATGACATTAATGGCGATCCACTGGAATACCGTGGCAACCGTACTGGTCGTTATCGCGATCATCCTGGTTGTACTCATGGCGGTTATGTACTACTACGGTAAGAAGCTCTCCCGTCAGCAGGCAGAGCAGCAGCCGATCATCGATGCAAACACACAGGATGTATCGATGCTGATCATCGATAAGAAAAAGCTCTCCATCGAAGAGGCGATCGCAGCCGGCCTTCCGGAGGCAATCAAGGAGCAGACACCATTCTATCTCAAGTGGCAGAAGCTTCCGGTCGTGAAGGCGAAGATCGGTCCACGTATGATGACCCTCATCGCAGACCCGAACGTATTCGAGCAGCTTCCGAAGGGCAAGGAGTGCAAGTGCTCCATCTCCGGTCTCTACATCCGTGGAATCAAGTCTGTCCGTGGTGGCAGCATCCCGAAGGCACCGGAAAAGAAGAAGGGCATCCTGGCACGCGCCAGAGAGATGGTTTCCAGAAAGTAATCACGAAAGCAGAGAGGAATCGACGATCGTCGATTCCTTTTTTGTACATATCCATGAGAGGGCCGCGCGAAGCGCGGAGAGGCGCATGGATGCCCCCGGGCGGCGAGGCCGTTTTGCCGCGGAGGCGGCAAAATCAAACGACGATGCATTGCAAAAAATTAAATTTCACGTATTGACGAAAATTCACTGTCATGGTAGGATAAAGTTTGCTTATTTTGGAGACGTGGGCTCAGTGCGCCTTTTTTTAGACACGCCCGGCACCACCGCTCCTTTAAGATAAGATGAAACGAAAACCGATTCATTGAAATGTTGATACATCGAAATACAATGCTCGTAACGATGAATGCACATTTTGAAATCCACATCTTTCTATGAATCACAGTGATCAAGTAAAGGAGTTTTTCAAGCTGCCGCGTTTCCGGCAGGGAGTGAAACGAATTTACTATGGGGTGAACGGTCAATGGAAAAAAGCAAGATGCGTGTCGTGAAAAACGGCAAAAACGTCAGATTTACTTTCTCTCAGCATGACGAAGTACTGGAGATGCCGAATCTGATCGAAGTTCAGAAGGATTCGTATAAGTGGTTCCTGACGGACGGCCTGAAAGAGGCATTTGATGACATCTCACCGATCCAGGACTTCGCTGGACACCTGTCCCTCGAGTTCGTAGGCTTCAAGCTCTGCGAGGATGAGAAGAAGTACACCATTGAGGAGTGCAAGGAGCGCGACGCTACCTATTCCGCACCGCTCAAGGTAAGAGTACGTCTCATCAACAAGGACAAGGATGAGATCAATGAACACGAGATTTTCATGGGCGATCTGCCACTGATGACAGATACCGGCTCATTTGTAATTAACGGTGCCGAGCGTGTAATCGTATCACAGCTCGTTCGTTCTCCTGGCATTTATTATGGCGTAGACCATGATAAGGTTGGTAAGGAGCTCTATAGCTGTACCGTGATTCCGAACCGTGGCGCATGGATCGAGTACGAGACCGATTCCAATGATATTTACTGGGTACGTGTGGATAGAACCCGTAAGGTTCCGGTGACGGCATTTATCAGAGCGATGGGTGTCAGCACGAATCAGGAGATCATCGAGCTCTTCGGTGAGGAGCCGAAGCTTCTTGCTTCCTTCGAGAAGGAGCAGCCGGAGGCACAGAACTACGAGGGTGGTCTGCTCGAGCTCTATCGTAAGATCAGACCGGGTGAGCCGCTGTCCGTCGATTCCGCAAGCTCTCTTCTGAACGGCATGTTCTTTGATCCGCGCCGCTATGACCTTGCGAAGGTTGGACGTTATAAGTTTAATAAGAAGCTTCATTTTAAAAACAGAATCAAGGGCCACACACTGGCAGAGGACGTCATCGACGCAACCACCGGTGAGGTGATCGCGCAGGCGGGTGATCAGATCAGCTTCGCGAAGGCTGTAGAGATCCAGGATGCAGCCGTTCCGTTCGTATGGATCGAGGGACCGACCCGTAAGGAGAAGGTACTTTCCTCGATGGAGGTCGACCTTTCGAAGTATGTGAGCTTCGAGGCACAGGAGATCGATTACGAGGAGGCACGTGAGTATGACCACGTACGTGAGTACTTCCAGCGCCAGGCTGACCGTACGAACAGCTTCCTGAGCCAGGACGCAGAGAAGAAGCTCTGGGATGCCCTGTCTGTAGAAGAGAAGCAGGCCATCATCGATAAGGATGTACCGGAGGAGCTCGTTTACTATCCTGAGCTTGCGCGCCTGATGGAGGAGAACGCCGACGATCAGCGTGCACTTCGTATCGCGATCATCAAGGACATCCATGAGCTCGTTCCGAAGCACATCACGAAGGAAGACATCTTTGCTTCCATCAACTACTGCATGCACATCGAAGAGGAGATCGGCAGCAACGATGATATCGATCACCTCGGCAATCGTCGTATCCGTGCGGTCGGTGAGCTGCTTCAGAACCAGTATCGCATCGGCCTTTCCCGTATGGAGCGTGTTGTCCGCGAGCGTATGGCGACACAGGACATCGAGGAGATCACACCGCAGTCGCTGATCAACATCAAGCCTGTGACGGCATCCGTGAAGGAATTCTTCGGATCATCCCAGCTGTCACAGTTCATGGATCAGAACAACCCGCTGTCGGAGCTTACACACAAGCGTAGACTTTCCGCCCTTGGACCAGGTGGTCTTTCCAGAGACCGTGCCGGATTCGAGGTTCGAGATGTTCACTATACACACTATGGTCGTATGTGCCCGATCGAGACACCTGAGGGACCGAACATCGGTCTGATCAACTCGCTGGCATCCTACGCACGTATCAACGAGTACGGCTTCATCGAGGCTCCGTACCGTATGGTGGACAAGTCGGATCCGAAGAACCCGAAGGTTACGAAGGACGTCGTATACCTCGCTGCAGACGAAGAGGATAACTATGTCGTAGCACAGGCAAACGAGCCGCTCGACGCCGACGGACATTTCGTGCATGATAACGTTTCTGGTCGTTTCAGAGAGGCGACGCAGGCATTCCCGAAGGCAAGCGTGGATATGATGGACGTATCCCCGAAGATGGTATTCTCCGTGGCGACTTCCATGATTCCGTTCCTTCAGAACGATGATGCGAACCGTGCGCTGATGGGATCGAACATGCAGCGTCAGGCCGTGCCGCTGATGGTGACCGAGCGTGCCGCTGTCGATACCGGTATCTCCGCAAAGGCTGCCGTCGACTCCGGTGTATGCTGCCTTGCAAAGTATGACGGTGTGGTTGAAATCTCCGCATCCAACAAGATCACGGTTCGTCGTGATTCCGATGGAACACTCGATGAGTACAAGCTCACCAAGTTCATGCGCTCCAACCAGTCGAACTGCTACAACCAGAAGCCGATCGTGTTCGCCGGTGATCATGTAAAGAAGGGCGATGTTATCGCCGATGGTCCGTCCACCTGCCAGGGTGAGATCGCACTCGGTAAGAACCCGCTGATCGGATTCATGACCTGGGAAGGCTACAACTACGAGGATGCGGTTCTCCTTTCCGAGAAGCTCATCCAGAACGACGTCTACACCTCCATCCATATCGAGGAGTATGAGTGTGAGGCACGTGATACCAAGCTCGGACCGGAGGAGATTACCTCGGACGTTCCGGGTGTCGGTGACGATGCACTGAAGAATCTCGACGAGCGCGGCATCATCCGCATCGGTGCAGAGGTTCGTGCCGGTGATATCCTCGTCGGTAAGGTGACGCCGAAGGGTGAGACCGAGCTGACCGCGGAGGAGAGGCTGCTTCGTGCAATCTTCGGTGAGAAGGCACGTGAGGTTCGTGATACCTCCCTCAAGGTGCCGCACGGCGCATATGGTGTCGTTGTAGACGCAAAGGTATTTACAAGAGAAAACAGTGACGAGCTGGCACCGGGCGTATCCGAGTCCGTTCGTATCTATATTGCACAGAAGAGAAAGATCGGTGTCGGCGATAAGATGGCCGGCCGTCATGGAAACAAGGGTGTATGCTCACGCGTACTTGCAGTAGAGGATCTGCCTTACCTTCCGAACGGTCGTCCGCTCGATATCGTACTGAACCCTCTCGGCGTACCTTCCCGAATGAACATCGGACAGGTGCTCGAGCTGCATCTTTCCCTCGCTGCGAAGGTTCTGGGTATCAATGTTTCTACCCCGATCTTCGATGGCGCAAACGAGAATGATATCGCCCAGACCCTGATCCTTGCGAACGATTACGCAAACAAGAGCTGGGAGGAGTTCTCGGAACTTCATAAGGATGAACTGGATCCGGAGGTTTATGAGTACCTCGGTGCACACCTCGATCACCGTGAGGAGTGGAAGGGTGTTCCGATCTCGACCGATGGTAAGGTTCAGCTCCGTGATGGACGTACCGGTCTTCCATTTGACGGCAGAACCGCGATCGGATTCATGCACTACCTGAAGCTGCATCACCTGGTAGATGATAAGATCCATGCACGTTCCACGGGACCGTACTCTCTCGTTACACAGCAGCCGCTCGGTGGTAAGGCACAGTTCGGTGGACAGCGTTTCGGAGAGATGGAGGTATGGGCACTCGAGGCGTACGGTGCGGCATATACACTGCAGGAAATTCTGACCATGAAGTCTGACGATGTTGCAGGCCGTGTAAAGACCTACGAGGCGATCATCAAGGGCCAGAATATCCCGGCACCGGGTGTTCCGGAGTCCTTCAAGGTTATGCTGAAGGAGCTTGAGGCTCTCTGCCTGGATGTACGCGTTCTCGATGAGAATCAGAACGAGATCGAGATCACAGAGGATCTCTATGATGCAAACCAGGATATGCACCGTCTCCTTTCCGGTGGTGACAGCCGCTATGAGCGTAATGAAAATTACGGACAGTACGGCTACGAGACCCAGGAGTTTAAGGACGGCGAGCTTGTAAACAGCGCTGAAGAGGACGCAGCGGAGGATGATTATGTCAATGAAGGCGACGATGCACTTGCATCCGCAATTTCTGCAGATCTCTCCGATGATGGCGATTTCAGCGAGGATATGGACTCGGATATGTTCGATGACGGTGACAGCGCGGTTTCCCAGTCGGATGACGACTACGGCGACGGCGATCATGAATAATAGGAGGAAAGATGGCACAGCTTGATAATATAAATAAGCCTGTTCAGTTTGATTCGATCAAGATCGGCCTGGCTTCTCCGGAGAAGATTCTGGAGTGGTCCCACGGCGAAGTGAAGAAGCCGGAGACCATCAACTACAGAACGCTGAAGCCGGAGAAGGATGGACTCTTCTGTGAGCGTATTTTCGGACCGGTCAAGGACTGGGAGTGCCACTGCGGCAAGTATAAGAAGATCCGCTATAAGGGCGTCATCTGTGACCGCTGCGGCGTTGAGGTGACCAAGTCCTCCGTTCGTCGTGAGCGTATGGGACACATCGCACTGGCGGCACCGGTTTCTCATATCTGGTATTTCAAGGGTATCCCGTCCAGAATGGGCCTGATCCTCGACATCAGCCCGCGTATTCTGGAGCGTGTGCTCTATTTCGCAAGCTATGTTGTACTCGATAAGGGTGAGACCGGCCTGGATTACAAGCAGATCCTCTCCGAGAAGGAGTTCAGAGATGCGATCGAGCAGTATGGCTATGGCTCCTTCCGTGCTGGCATGGGCGCAGAGGCTGTACTGGAGCTGCTTCGTGGTATCGATCTCGAGAAGGAGTATGCAGAGCTTCGTCAGGAGCTCGACGACGCTTCCGGACAGAAGAGAACCAGAATCGTGAAGCGTCTCGAGGTCGTGGAGGCCTTCCGTTCCTCCGGTAATAAGCCGGAGTGGATGATCCTCACGAACCTTCCGGTGATTCCGCCAGATCTTCGTCCGATGGTTCAGCTCGATGGTGGCCGTTTCGCAACCTCGGATCTCAATGATCTCTATAGAAGAATCATCAACCGTAACAACCGTCTGGCTCGTCTCCTCGAGCTGGGCGCTCCGGAAATCATCGTACGTAACGAGAAGCGTATGTTGCAGGAGGCGGTCGATGCGCTGATCGATAATGGCCGTCGTGGCCGTCCGGTGACCGGCCCGGGTAACCGTGCCCTGAAGTCCCTTTCTGATATGTTAAAGGGTAAGCAGGGACGTTTCCGTCAGAACCTGCTCGGTAAGCGAGTAGATTACTCCGGACGTTCGGTTATCGTCGTAGGACCGGAGCTGAAGATCTATCAGTGCGGTGTTCCGAAGGAGATGGCCCTCGAGCTGTTCAAGCCGTTTGTGATGAAGGAGCTGGTACAGTCCGGTAAGGCCCACAACATTAAGAATGCGAAGAAGATGGTTGACCGTCTGGATCCGCAGGTATGGGACATCCTCGAGGATGTCATCAAGGGCCACCCGGTTATGCTGAACCGTGCCCCTACCCTGCATAGACTCGGTATCCAGGCCTTCGAGCCGACCCTCGTCGAGGGTAAGGCCATCAAGCTTCACCCGCTCGTATGTGCGGCCTTCAACGCCGACTTCGATGGTGACCAGATGGCGATCCACCTTCCGCTGACACAGGAAGCACAGGCAGAGTGCAGATTCATGCTGCTTTCTCCGAATAACCTCCTGAAGCCGTCGGATGGTGGTGTTGTAGCCGTTCCTTCACAGGATATGGTACTCGGTATCTACTATATTACACAGGCGCGTCCGGGTGAGCCGAACGAGGGTATGTTCTTCAAGAGCATCAACGAGGCGATCCTCGCGAAGGAGAATGGCTACATCTCGATGCACACCCTGATCAAGTGCAGAATCCGTAAGGTCGTAAAGGCAGAGGATGGCAGCGAGAAGATCATCGAGGGTGTGGTGAATACCACGGTAGGTCGTCTGATCTTCAATGAGATCATCCCGCAGGATCTCGGCTTCGTGGATCGTTCGATTCCGGGCAATGAGATTCTTCCGGAGATTGACTTCATCGTAAAGAAGAAGGATCTCAAGAAGATTCTGGAGAGAGTCATGGACGTACATGGCGCTACCCAGACGGCCCTCACCCTGGATGATATCAAGGCGATGGGCTATAAGCAGTCCACCCTCGCGGCGATGACCGTATCCATCTCGGATATGACCGTTCCGGCGAGCAAGCAGAAGCTGCTGGCAGACGCACAGGCCATCGTTGACAAGATCGCACGCAACTATCGTCGTGGTCTCGTTACCGAGGAGGAGCGTTACCAGGAGGTAATCGATACCTGGAAGAAGACCGATGATCAGCTGACCAAGGATCTTCTCGGCGGTCTCGATGCCTACAACAACATCTTCATGATGGCGGATTCCGGAGCCCGTGGATCCGATAAGCAGATCAAGCAGCTCGCAGGTATGCGAGGACTCATGGCGGATACGACCGGACGTACCATCGAGCTCCCGATCAAGTCAAACTTCCGTGAGGGTCTTGACGTACTCGAGTACTTCATCTCTGCACACGGTGCACGTAAGGGACTTTCCGATACCGCGCTTCGTACGGCAGACTCCGGTTACCTTACGAGACGAATGGTTGACGTTACCCAGGATCTGATCATCCGTGAGCTTGACTGCTCTGCAGATAAGGATAAGATTCCATACCTGGAGATCTCCGCACTGGAGGAGGGTCAGGAGAAGATCGAGTCACTGCAGGAGCGTATCACCGGCCGTTACATCGCAGAGGATGTATACGATCCGGAGACCGGCAAGCTTGTCGTACAGGCAGACCGTATGGTTACCCCGAAGCGGGCACCGAAGGTCATCGCTGCACTCCAGAAGCGCTTCGATCAGGAGGTTGCGGAAGGAAAGCACGATGCAAAGCAGAAGATGAAGGTGAAGATCAGAACCGTCCTCACCTGCCGTTCTAAGAATGGTATCTGTGCGAAGTGCTACGGCTCGAACCTGGCAACGGGTCAGCCGGTACAGGTCGGCGAGGCCGTCGGTATCATCGCTGCACAGTCCATCGGTGAGCCGGGTACTCAGCTTACGATGCGTACCTTCCATACCGGTGGTGTCGCGGGTGGTGATATCACACAGGGTCTTCCGAGAGTCGAGGAGCTTTTCGAGGCTCGTAGACCGAAGGGACTTGCGATTCTTACGGAGATTCCGGGTGTCGTAGAGATCAAGGAAACAGCGAAGAAGAGAGAGGTTGTCATCACGGATGCGGAGAGAGGTCAGTCGAAGACCTACCTCATTCCGTACGGTTCCAGACTGAAGGTCATGGATGGACAGGTACTCGAGGCCGGTGATGTTCTCACCGAGGGTTCCATCAACCCGCACGATCTTCTGAAGATCAAGGGCACCAAGGCAGTACAGGATTACATGATTTCTGAAGTTCAGCGTGTGTACCGTCTGCAGGGTGTAGAGATTCAGGATCGTCATATCGAGATGATCGTTCATCAGATGATGAAGAAGGAGCGTATCATGGAGGCCGGTGATTCCGATTTCATCCCTGGCACAACCGTCGATCGCCTCGACTTCGAGGATGAGAACGAGCGCCTGATCGCCGAGGGTAAGAAGCCGGCAGAGGGTAAGCGCGTGATGCTTGGTATCACGAAGGCGTCCCTCGCGACCGATTCCTTCCTGTCCGCTGCATCCTTCCAGGAGACCACCAAGGTTCTGACCGAGGCGGCCATCAGTGGTAAGTCAGATCAGCTGATCGGTCTCAAGGAGAATGTTATCATCGGTAAGCTGATTCCGGCTGGTACCGGTATGAGACGCTATAGAAATGTAGAGCTCAGTCAGGACGAGCAGGATCTTCAGGATGATCACGATCAGATGTTCACAGCGGATGAGGCTTTCGATATCGATGCAGAGGGCGTAGAGCGTATTGCTGCACGCCGTCGAATCGAGAAGGAAAAGGAAAACATTCTGTAAAACTCATTGACAAGAAAATTCGATTGAAGTATATTACTAGGGCATGCGCAAAAGCATGCCCTGTTTTTTGTTTCCAGGGACCAAAACGAGAGAATAAACCTAATGAAAGGAGAACCAAATGCCTACATTTAACCAGTTAGTAAGAAAGGGCAGAACTTCTGCTAAGAAGAAGTCCACAGCGCCTGCACTTCAGAGAGGTTTCAACTCTTTAAAGAAGGTTGCAACTAACAATAGCGCTCCTCAGAAGCGTGGTGTATGTACAGCTGTTAAGACAGCAACACCGAAGAAGCCGAACTCCGCTCTTCGTAAGATCGCCAGAGTAAGACTTTCCAACGGTATCGAAGTTACATCCTACATTCCTGGAGAGGGCCACAACCTGCAGGAGCACTCTGTTGTAATGATTCGTGGCGGCCGTGTTAAGGATCTTCCTGGTACAAGATACCATATCATCCGTGGAACACTGGATACAGCCGGCGTTGCAAACAGAATGCAGGCCCGTTCAAAGTACGGTGCCAAGAGACCGAAGGCTAAGAAGTAATCAGCCTCGATCTACGTTGTAAAAAGACATGGTTAAAATGACGGATAATGGAACTCATTATTATATAAGAAGAGATGTCCAGAAGTCCGCATGAACTCGCAAAACACAATTATAGATTGCAGTTGCGAAGAGTACCGATGATCTAAAACAAATTTTTAAGGAGGGAAGTAACGTGCCACGTAAAGGACATACTCTGCACAGAGACGTACTTGCAGACCCGGTTTACAATTCCAAGCTTGTAACCAAGCTGGTTAACTCCATCATGCTTGATGGTAAGAAGGGTATTGCTCAGAAGATCGTCTATGGTGCATTCGACATTGTCGCTGAGAAGAGCGGCAAGGAAGCAACAGAAGTATTTGAAGAGGCTATGAACAACATCATGCCTGTTCTTGAAGTTAAGGCTAAGCGTATCGGTGGTGCTACATACCAGGTACCGATGGAGGTTAAGCCTGAGAGACGTCAGACCCTTGGTCTTCGCTGGCTTACTGAGTTCTCACGTAAGAGATCTGAGAAGACACAGGCTGAGAGACTGGCAAACGAGATTATGGATGCTGCAAACAACACGGGTGCAGCTGTAAAGCGTAAAGAGGAAATGCATAGAATGGCGGACGCTAATAAGGCATTTGCTCATTACAGATTCTGATAGGGGGGAAATACTTTGGCTGATAAGAGACAGTATTCACTTGAGCATACAAGAAATATTGGTATCATGGCTCATATCGATGCCGGTAAGACCACACTCTCAGAGCGTATTCTCTTCTACACTGGAATTAATCACAAGATCGGTGATACCCACGACGGTACTGCAACCATGGACTGGATGGCCCAGGAGCAGGAGCGTGGTATCACCATCACATCAGCCGCTACCACATGTCACTGGATCCCAGAGCATGAGCATAAGAAGATTGCCGGTGCACCTGAGTACCGTATCAACATCATCGATACTCCGGGCCACGTAGACTTCACCGTAGAGGTTGAGCGTTCTCTCCGTGTACTTGACGGCGCTGTCGGCGTATTTGACGCGAAGAGCGGTGTTGAGCCTCAGTCTGAGAACGTATGGAGACAGGCGGATACTTATCACGTACCGAGACTTGCATTCATCAACAAGATGGATGTCGTCGGTGCAGATTTCTTCCACTCTGTACAGACCATCGTTGATCGTCTTGGCAAGAATTGTGTCATCCTTCAGTACCCGATGGGCGCTGAGGATACCTATGTAGGTCTCATCGATCTCTTCGAGATGAGAGCTTACTTCTACAGAGATGACAAGGGTCAGGATATCGAGGTTACCGACATTCCTGAGGAGTACAAGGATGCAGCACAGGAGTATCACGACAAGCTCGTAGAGCAGGTTTGTGAGCTCGATGATGATCTGATGATGATGTACCTCGAGGGTGAGGAGCCGACCGTAGAGCAGATGAAGGCTGTCCTTCGTAAGGCAACCATCGCTGGTGACGCGATCCCGTGCCTCTGCGGTACTGCATACAGAAACAAGGGCGTTCAGAAGCTTCTTGACGCTGTAATCGAATACCTTCCGGCTCCTACCGACATCCCAGATGTCGAGGGTACCGATGAGGATGGAAATCCGGATACCAGACCTTCTTCTGATGATGCTCCGTTCTCTGCACTCGCATTCAAGATCATGACTGACCCGTTCGTAGGTAAGCTTGCTTACTTCAGAGTGTACTCCGGTACCCTCAAGAACGGTTCCTACTGCCTGAACTCTACCAAGGGTAAGAAGGAGCGTGTAGGCCGTCTGCTTCAGATGCATGCAAACAAGAGAATGGATCTCGATGAGGTATTCTCCGGTGATATCGCAGCTGCGGTAGGTTTCAAGACCACATCGACCGGTGATACTCTCTGTGATGAGAATCATCCGATCATTCTTGAGTCCATGGAGTTCCCGGAGCCGGTTATCTCCGTAGCGATCGAGCCGAAGACCAAGGCTTCTCAGGGCAAGATGACCGATGCACTCGCAAAGCTTGCCGAGGAGGATCCGACCTTCCGTGTAAGAACCAATGAAGAGACTGGTCAGACCATCATCTCCGGTATGGGTGAGCTTCACCTGGAGATCATCGTTGACCGTCTTCTCCGTGAGTTCAAGGTTGAGGCAAACGTAGGTGCACCGGAGGTAGCGTACAAGGAGACCTTCACCAAGGCTGTCGATGTACAGGGCCGTTACGTTCACCAGTCCGGTGGTTCCGGTATGTACGGTGACTGTAAGGTTAAGTTCACACCGATGGATCCGAACGGCGAGGAGACCTTCAAGTTCCAGTCGACCGTTGTCGGTGGATCGATTCCGAAGGAGTACATCCCGGCGATCGAGAAGGGTATCCGCAGCGCAGCAGAGTCTGGTATACTTGCGGGCTATCCGGTACTCGGCGTAGACGCAAACGTATACGACGGTTCCTACCATGATGTCGACTCTAACGAGCGTGCATTCGAGTTCGCCGGATCGATCGCATTCAAGAACGCGATGGCAAAGGCTGATCCGATTCTTCTCGAGCCGATCATGAAGGTTGAGGTCACAACTCCGGAGGAGTACATGGGTAACGTTATCGGTGACGTCAACTCTCGTCGTGGCCGTATCGAGTCCATGGAGGACATCCCATCCGGTAAGCAGGTAAACGCATATGTTCCGCTTTCTGAGATGTTCGGATATGCAACCGATCTTCGTTCCAAGACCCAGGGTCGTGCAAACTACTCTATGTTCTTTGATCACTATGAGAAGTGCCCGAAGAACGTTCAGGATGCTGTACTCAAGGAGCGTAACGGTAAGTAATTACCGCGGTGGATGATTTCAGTTCATATCATAAAAATCAAGTGTTTTCGGGCCTCCGACGGCGTTCGGACGCCTAAAAATACTTGATAAAATAGAATAACGATGATAAAATCATGTTTGCTGATTGAGCATACACTGTGCTCAGAAGCATAATGTATTGCACGGAGCATGCAAGCGCATGCATAGTGCTTGACATGATTTTCGTTGTATTACATTTAATGGAGGTATTTTAAAATGGCAAAGGCACATTTTAACAGAACGAAGCCACATTGTAACATTGGTACCATCGGTCACGTAGACCACGGTAAAACCACTCTTACAGCTGCAATCACAGCTGTTCTCGCTGACAGACTTGGCATGGAGCCAGCTGTTCCTTTCGATCAGATCGATAAGGCACCGGAGGAGAGAGAGAGAGGTATCACCATCAACTCCGCTCACGTTGAGTACGAGACTGAGAAGCGTCATTACGCTCACGTTGACTGCCCGGGCCACGCTGACTACGTAAAGAACATGATCACTGGTGCTGCACAGATGGATGGTGCTATCCTCGTTGTAGCTGCTACCGATGGTGTTATGGCACAGACCAGAGAGCATATCCTTCTTGCTCGTCAGGTAGGTGTTCCGGCTATCGTTGTATTCCTTAACAAGTGCGACATGGTTGATGACCCTGAGCTTCTTGAGCTCGTTGAGATGGAGGTTAGAGACCTTCTGAACGAGTACGAGTTCCCAGGCGATGAGATCCCTGTAATCCACGGTTCTGCTCTGAAGGCTCTCGAGGATCCGAAGTCTGAGTGGGGCGATAAGATCATGGAGCTCATGGACGCTGTTGACTCTTACATCCCTGAGCCAGTTCGTGAGACTGATAAGCCATTCCTTATGCCAGTCGAGGACGTATTCACCATCACAGGTCGTGGTACTGTAGCTACCGGCCGTGTAGAGCGTGGTGTTCTTCACGTATCCGATGAGCTTGAGATCGTTGGTATTTCCGAGGAGACTCAGAAGACTGTCGTAACTGGTATCGAGATGTTCCGTAAGACTCTTGACGAGGCTGAGGCTGGTGATAACGTAGGTCTTCTCCTTCGTGGTATCAACCGTGACCAGATCGAGAGAGGTCAGGTTCTCTGCAAGCCGGGTACTGTAAAGTGCCACAAGAAGTTTACCGCTCAGGTTTACGTTCTTACTAAGGACGAGGGTGGTCGTCATACTCCGTTCTTCACAAACTACAGACCGCAGTTCTACTTCAGAACAACTGATGTAACTGGTGTCTGCGAGCTTCCAGAGGGTACAGAGATGTGCATGCCTGGTGATAACACCGAGATGACTGTTGAGCTTATTCACCCGGTAGCTATGGAGGAGGGTCTCCGTTTCGCTATCCGTGAGGGTGGTAGAACCGTTGGTTCTGGTAGAGTAGTAAGCATCCTCGACTAATTCTGTCAGGCGATATCTTATGAATTGAGACAGCGTGGAGAGTAATCTCCCCGCTGTTTTTTTAAACTCAATTTCTCACTGTTCTTTGATTCGGCGATTCTCTGAGCTGTATGAAGCTATGTCATGGAAGGATAGTGGACAGATAGAACAGATAAAGATATAATTTAGAGAAAAATCGAATGGAAGCCATCTGGAGCTTCATAAGGAGGATAGTATGACACAGGAATTTACATATAGACCGAAGATGGTATGTTCTACGGAGATTACATTTGAGCTGGATGACGAAAATAAGATTCACAATCTTCGCTTTCGTGGTGGCTGCAATGGCAACCTGAAGGCGATCGGGCGGCTCGTAGAGGGTCAGGAGGCGTCGAAGGTTTCAGAGATTCTGCGCGGAAACACATGTGGACCACGTGCGACCTCCTGCGCTGATCAGCTCTCAAAGGCGATCGATCAGGCGCTTGCTGAGAAGAACGCATGAAGCAGAACCGCGGGAGGCTGAAGGATGTCATGAAGCAGGCGCATGTTTCTGAGCGGGAGAATGAAGCGCAGAACAGCAGGCAGATACGATTGGATTCGTCTGAAGATCAACCGAAATTTCACCAGAAGCTGATCGGTATTTCTGCGATCGTGCTGCTTCTGCTCCTGATCGTCCTGATTTTCTATGTGACTTTTAACCACATTTTTCCTGGTTTATGGCCGCTTTTGAAGGCTGGCGATGAGCAGGGAATTGCACGTTATCTCGAGCTGGAGGGAGAGTGGAAGGGTCTGATGCTGGCAGTCGTACTGTCTGCGCTGCAGGTGGTGAGTATCGTTCTGCCGGGACTTCCGATCCACCTGGCGGTTGGTATGATTTATGGCTGGTTGAAAGCGTCGGTCGCCTGCTATATCGGCTTTGTCCTGGGAAATGCGTTTGTATTTGCTGTGGCGAGGCGGCTTGGGCGTCGACTCGGGAATTACATTCCGGGACTGAACCGCCAGAACTGGCTGACACAGAAAATCAACTCGACACATCCGGCGTTTGTGGTTGCGATCGCCTGCATGGTACCGGCCGTGCCGAATGGCGCGATTCCGTATATTGCGTCGCGTGCGGATATTACAGGTCGGGGGTATGTTGGCGCCGTTGCGGCGACTGCCTGGCTGCAGTGCGTCACGAACTGTCTCTGTGGTTATTTTCTGATTCTCGGGCAATACCTCGGAGCGGCGATCGTGTTCGTCGCGCAGCTCGTCATCATCGGGCTGATCAGCTGGAAAAGAGAAGCGCTGCTCGGAAGTTTGAAGTAAAGCCTCCTGTCTGAACGGTTACTTCGGATGACATTTTTGTAAGAACTTTGCTACTATCATCTTCGGATCGCATATAGTATGATGGTGTATGTAAAATTATGTGATGCTGAATCGGAGTTTTTATGAGAGTACATAGAGTGTGCACCGTAGCGATCGTGATGTCACTGTTGCTTGCGGGGCCAGCATTAGCTGGGGTGAGTCCGAATGGCCGCGGTGGTGTGACCTATACCGGGATGACATCTGGACAGAGCGTGACGCAGGCGTCCGTGGTGAGTCCGGATGGCCGCGGTGGTGTGGCCTATACGTCGGTGTCGACCGGGATCAGTCCGGACGGACAGGGTGGCGTGCACTATGCTGAGGCATCTTCTTCTCAGGGCGTGACACAGGCGTCCGCGGTGAGTCCGGATGGCCAGGGCGGTGTCGTCTATCATGCGACGCCTTCATCCGATGCGAATACAAATCCGTATCTGAACAGCAGCAGTACGAATCATACCATGTATACGACGAACTATACCGGTACGACGGGCGGCTACTATGTAAATGGTGTGCTGTATAACACGATGAACGTCGGCCCGATGGCGGGAAATCAGGCAGCGACGGGGCTCGCGCAGATGTCGAATCCATCGCAGATGAATCCGGCGGGGACCCACTACAGCTCGAGCTCGACGGTGATCAATGCGCGTCGTGTGGTGGCAAACACCTATCTGAAGGACGGCTGGCAGTTCGAAAATAACGGTATGTGGTACCTCTATCCGGATGGAACCTATCCGGTCAGCTCCTGGCGCAGTATCGATGGCGCAAATTATCATTTTAACCAGGGTGGCTATCTCGAGGTGAATACTTGGATCTACGAGGCAAATGGTGCCTGGTATTATGTAGGGGCGGATGCGAAGATGCTTCGTGGGCTGCAGAATATCAGTGGCCGGCTATACTATTTTGAGCCGAACAGTGGACAGCTGCAGGGACCGGGGCTGTTGCTCGCAGATGGCAAATACTACTATGCGGGCCAGGATGGCGCACTGCTGCAGAACGCCTGGATCGGAAGCTTCTTTTTCGGAGCGGACGGTGCGAGAGTAAACTGACGAAACAGATGAGGCAGAAAGAATGGACAGAGAATTAAAAGATCTGGATGATGTCGATCGGGCATTGGAGGAAAAACCAGTCGAGGGTGTGATCGAACGCAGGCGTGCGCGGCGCATCGCGAATATGCGGAAACGTCAGAAACAGGAACAGCTTCATGAGATGCTCGGTCTCCTGGGCATTCCGGCACTGGTGGTCGTGCTGATCATCATCATTCTGATTCTGGATCGGAATCCGAAGAATCCGGATGCACAGAGTAGTGGTCCGCAGGTGGCCAGCTCTTCCGAAATCGAAGACGCGGCGGGAGACGATGAGAGTGCATCTCCCGGCATTGTCGACGGCAACGCGGGTGCCGATGAGGACGCGTCGCTGGTACGTCAGTATAATGACGAGTATATGACGAAGCTCTTCCAGGATTACTTTAACGCACGTCTCGCGGGTGATACCGATACACTGTACCGTCTGACTGGCGTCACGAATCAGACGGAGGAGCAGACCGCGAGTCTTCAGAAGAAGCTGAAGACCCAGGCCGGCTACATCGAGGCATACCAGGATATCCAGCAATATGCGGTAGATGGACTCGAGAAGAACACGAAGCTCGTTTTCGTCACCTATAATGTGAAGTTCCGCCGGACAGATACGCTGGCACCGGGCATCATGTACTGCTATGTGAAGGTAAACGATCAGAACAGCTTCGAAATCGTCGAGAACATGTCGCCGGAGCAGACGAAGTTTGTGAACAGCTATATCACGAATCACAGTGAGGTACAGGAGCTGATCAATGCGACCAACTCGCGTCTGCTGGAGGCCATCTCGAGTGATCAGCGACTCGCGGTCATCTATGATGCTATCCAGAGCGGACGTATCTACACTGACTCGCAGGAAGAAATCGACAGCGAGGTTTCGCTGATCTCTGTAGAAACCGAGGCAGCCGTGACCGAGGCAGAAACCACGGCACCGACCGGTGGCGATACAGCGAACGAAGAAACGAAGGAGAGCAGTAAGAAGAACAGCGATCAGAAGAGTGCGGAGAAGAGTACGACTGAGACGAAGAAGTCGACGGAAACGACGACCGCAGGAGAAACCATCTCCGAAAACACCGGCGCAGGCGGAAGGGCAGAAACGACCGCAGCGGCTGCTTCCGGTGAGACCATCGCAGAGCCGGGTGCTGCAGATAACGCACCGGCAGGAGATGCCGTCATCTCCGATGACGGCCCGGTCGGCTGAACTGTTACAATGCAGGCGAATGCAGAAGCATTCGCCTGCTCTTTTATGTAGAAGAAACCCGAAAGACAGTATATAATAATTGGGTTTATGGTGCGCTCTGCACCGTGTACATGTCGTGAGACAGCAGAAAAGGAGAAAACACAGTATGGAAACGAAAGACTTTTACTATGACCTGCCGGAGGAGCTGATCGCGCAGGATCCGCTCGAGAAGCGCTCGGACAGCCGGCTTCTGGTGATGGATCGCTTCACCGGCGAGATCAATCATCGTCATTTTTATAACATCATCGACTATCTTCATAAGGGCGACTGCCTTGTCATCAACGACACAAAGGTCATCCCGGCACGTCTGCATGGCGAGAAGTCCGGTACCGGCGCGCATGTCGAGGTACTGCTCCTGCGCCGCCTCAGCACGACCGACTGGGAGTGCCTCGTCAAGCCGGGCAAGAAGCTCCGGAACGGTGCACGCGTCGAGTTCGGCGAGGGCCTGCTGAAGGGCGAGATCATCGACACCATCGATGACGGCAACCGCATCATCCGCTTCGAGTTCGAGGGCATCTGGGAGGAGGTCCTCGACCGCCTCGGCGAGATGCCTATCCCACCATACATCCATCATCAGCTGAAGGAAAAGGCACGCTACAACACCGTCTATGCGAAGAACGACGGCTCTGCGGCAGCCCCGACCGCCGGTCTCCACTGGACCGAGGAGCTGCTTCAGGCCGTGAAGGAGAAGGGCGTGGAGATCGCCCACATCACCCTGCATGTCGGCCTCGGCACCTTCCGTCCGGTCAAGGCGGATAAGATCGAGGAGCACCACATGCACAGCGAGTACTACATCGTCGAGCAGTCGGAAGCCGATAAGATCAACCGCGCCCATGCAGAGGGCCATCGTGTCATCTGCACCGGTACCACCAGCTGCCGTACCGTCGAGTCTGCCGCACTTCCGGACGGCACCATGCCGGCAACCTCCGGCTGGACTGATATCTTCATCTATCCGGGCTACCAGTTCAAGTGCATGGATGCGCTGATCACGAACTTCCATCTGCCGGAATCCACGCTCGTGATGCTGGTCTCTGCCTTTACAAAGCGGGAGCATGTGCTCCGCGCGTACAAGGTGGCGGTCCGCGAGAAGTACCGTTTCTTTAGCTTCGGTGATGCGTGCTTTTTCGCAGATATGAAGAACGACACAGAGCTTCCGGCGGAGCTGGATCCGAACCGGAATCATGAATTCACCTTCCTTCCGGAGGACGCCGTCGCAGAGGTAGAGGGTATCCCTGGAAAGAGCTACAGCTGGCCACTCGCAGCGGATGAAACGCCGCTCTGGAAGACTGCGGACGACGCAGCGGATGCGGATGATTCGAAGGAGAATGCGAGATGAGACTGAATAAGCGTTTATCAGAGCTCGGCGTCTGCTCCCGTCGTGAGGCGGATAAGCTGATCGCCGCCGGCCGTGTCACCGTCAATAAGAAGCCGGTCGAGCTCGGCCAGCAGGTGACCGAGGCAGACTCGATCGAGCTGGACGGGCAGTGCGTGAATCCGCATGCACTGAACGCCAATGCAGGCAACCCGGAGGCACAGTACCTGCTCCATACGGAGTCGCGCCGGATGGCGAAGCGCTATGGCGAGCAGATCTCGACGGTGGGCCAGGACTATGATCGCCCGACACCGGTGCTGCTCGCGTACTATAAGCCGCGTGGCATCGTGTGCACGACGAGTGATAAGGATAAGGCACCGAATATCATCGAGGCGATCCACTATCACACGAGAGTGTATCCGATCGGACGTCTCGATAAGGAGTCCGAGGGGCTCATCCTGCTGACAAACCAGGGGGATCTCGTGAACCGCATCAACCGTGCGCGGAATTACCATGAGAAGGAATACATCGTGACGGTGGATAAGCCATGTACGAAGGAGTTCCTGGACGCGCTCGCTGACGGTGTCGAGCTGAAGGAGCTGCACACGACGACGCGCCCGTGCGAGGTATGGCAGGATATGGCCCGCCCGGCGAAGCTTCGGCAGCAGGAGTTCCATATCGTGATCACCCAGGGGCTGAACCGCCAGATCCGTCGTATGTGTGCGGCCTTCGGCTATGAGGTGAAGAAGTTGAAGCGGATCCGCATCATGGACCTCACCCTGCATGGACTGAAGCCGGGACAGTATCGCGAGATCGAGCTGTCTGAGCTCGGCCTCCGGGAAGAGGATATGGAGTGAACGAACTATGAGTGTTTCCCATGATGAAGAAAAGAATCAGAAGCTCGCGCGTATGAAGGAGCTGATCCGCACCCTGAATGAGGCAGCCCGCGTGTACTATGTGGATGGCAATGAGATCATGTCGAATCTGACCTACGATCAGCTTTACGACGAGCTTCAGAAGCTGGAGCAGGAGACCGGGATGATTCTCGGCGGCTCGCCGACCCAGCGCGTCGGCTACGAGGTACTGTCGGAGCTTCCGAAGGAACGCCATCCGAGTCCGATGCTGAGCCTCGATAAGACGAAGTCGGTCGATGAACTCGCGTCCTGGCTCGGAGACAAAGAGGGACTTCTCAGCTGGAAGATGGATGGACTCACGGTCGTGCTGAGCTACCATGCCGGCGAGCTGGTGAAGGCCGTCACCCGTGGCAATGGTGAGATCGGTGAAGTGATTACGCAGAATGCCCGGATGTTTGATAACGTCCCGACGAGGATTTCCTTCACCGGTGATCTGGTGCTCCGCGGAGAAGCCATCATCACCTATTCGGAGTTTAAAAAGATTAACGAAACCATCGCAGATGCGGATGCGAAGTATAAGAATCCGCGGAATCTCTGCTCCGGCTCGGTGCGTCAGCTCGATCCGAAGGTGACGAAATCCCGTCATGTGAATCTGATGGCCTTCGCGCTCGTGAGTGCAGTGGATGCGCAGGGGGAAAATGTGGATTTCCGGAACTCCCGCGCGGCACAGTATGAATTCCTCCGGGCACAGGGCTTCGATGTCGTCGAATATAAGCATGTGACGAAGGCTACGATCGCAGAAACGGTTCAGTGGTTTTCGGAGGCGATTCAGCATAACGATTTCCCGTCCGACGGCCTCGTGCTGATCTACGAGGACATCGCCTATGGCCTGAGTCTCGGACGCACCGCGAAGTTTCCGCGGAACGCCATCGCCTTCAAGTGGAGTGATGAGCAGGCAGAGACCGTCCTCCGCGAGGTGGAGTGGTCACCGAGTCGTACCGGTCTCATCAATCCGGTCGCGATCTTCGATCCGGTCGAGCTGGAGGGGACGACGGTCAGCCGTGCAAGCCTTCATAATCTTTCCTACTGTGAGGAGCTCGCCCTCGGCATCGGGGATCATATCACCGTCTATAAGGCGAACATGATCATCCCGCAGATCGCGGAAAACCGGACCCGCTCCGGGAATCTGAAGCCGGCTGCGGTCTGCCCGGTCTGCGGACAGCCGACGGAGATCCGTTCGGATAATGAAGCGAAGTTCCTGTACTGTCCGAATCCGGACTGTGCAGCGAAGAAGATCAAGAATTTCTCACTTTTCGTGAGCCGCGATGCACTGAACATCGAGGGCCTCAGCGAGCAGACACTGGAGAAGTTCATCGCGCATGGCTTCATCCATCACTACAGCGATATCTTCCATCTCGACCGTTATCGTGCCGAGATCGTGACGATGGAGGGCTTCGGTGAGAAGAGCTATGAGAATCTGATGGCAGCCACGGAGCGCGCCCGCCATACGGAGCTTTACCGCGTCGTGTATGGCCTCGGGATCGCCGGCATTGGCCTCGCAAACGCGAAGGTCCTCTGCCGGCACTTCGGAGATGATTTCACGAAGCTGCGGGCAGCAGGCGTGGAGGAGCTGCAGGAGGTGGACGGCATCGGCGCGGTGCTCGCAGAGAACCTCGTGCGCTACTTCCAGGATGCGGCGGCGATGAAGCAGGTGGACGCGCTGCTGCAGGATCTCGAGATCGAGAAGCGGATAGAAGACAGCACGACCGCGAAGACGCTGGAAGGAAAGTCCGTCGTCATCACCGGCGCCCTCGAGCACTTCGGGAACCGGAAGGAGCTGCAGGCGCTGATCGAGCAGGCCGGCGGACGTGCGGCAGGCTCGGTATCCGCGAAAACGGCCTACCTCGTCAACAACGACATCGCATCGACCTCCGGAAAGAATAAAAAGGCGAAGGAGCTGGGCGTTCCGATCGTCACCGAGGAGGAATTTCTTCGTATTTTGAAGGGACAGACTGAATGAATACAGATACTTATGACATCTATTTCCCGCATCTCGGGATCGGCGTCGAGCATCTCGGAAACTCGATTTCCGTGTTCGGCTTCCGCATCGCGTACTATGGCATCATCATCGGCATCGGGATGCTGATGGGCGTGCTGGTCGCGAGCTTTGATTACAAGCGCCGTGGACAGAAGTCAGAGGACATCGAAGACCTCGCGCTGTACAGCATCATTTTCGCCATTCTCGGTGCACGTGCCTACTATGTGATCTTCGAGTGGGACTACTACTCGCAGCATCTCGGGGAGATCCTCAACCTCCGGCAGGGCGGTCTCGCCATCTATGGGGGCATCCTGACCGGCATCCTCTGCTGCGTGATTTTCTGCTACCGGCGGAAGGTGAAATTCTTCTCCATCGCGGACTCGGCGGTACTCGGCCTTCTCACAGGACAGCTCATCGGCCGCTGGGGGAACTTTTTCAATGCAGAGGCCTTCGGCCGCTATACGGATTCGCTGCTCGCGATGCGGATCAAGGAATCCATCGTAAACCCGAACATGCTGAACGAAAACGTGCTCACACATGCGATCCGGATCGGTGACGAGATGTTCATCCAGGTGCACCCGACCTTCTTTTACGAGTCGGTCTGGAATCTCTGTACCCTGCTTTTCCTCTGGATCACCGGCCCGAAGAAGAAGTTCACCGGTCAGGTGTTCTGGGAGTATCTCATGTTCTACGGCATCGGTCGATTCTGGATCGAGGGGCTCCGCACGGATTCGCTGCTCCTCTGGGGGACGAACATCGCCGTTTCACAGGCCCTGTCAGGGGCCCTCGCCGTACTCGGCCTTGCGATGATCCTTCGCGGTGTGCGGAAGGCGAAGTGAGGATGCCGCTTGAACGCTTACTGCAGCCGAGGGGATGAACACGGGCGTTGCATATCCGGCATTGTAAAGCGGAAACTTCTGGTTTATAATAGCGATGCTTTTTTAGCTGTATTTTATAGATGGAACTGCTATCGACCTCCTCGGCACGGTCGGAAACGGGGGATGCAGGGAAGGATAAAGGAGATTTAGATTATGAAATTAGGTATCGTCGGACTGCCAAATGTCGGCAAGTCTACACTGTTTAACGCAATTACGAAGGCGGGCGCGGAGTCTGCCAACTACCCGTTCTGTACGATCGAGCCGAACGTCGGTGTCGTCGCTGTACCGGATGAGCGTCTTCAGAAGCTGGGCGCACTTTATAATACACAGAAGATCGTGCCGGCGGTGATCCAGTTCGTCGATATCGCAGGTCTCGTCAAGGGCGCCTCCAAGGGTGAGGGTCTCGGTAACCAGTTCCTGTCGAACATCCGTGAGACCGACGCCATCGTGCACGTCGTTCGCTGCTTTGATGATGACAACATCGTGCATGTCGATGGTTCCGTGGATCCGATTCGTGATATCGAAACCATCAACCTCGAGCTCATCTTCTCCGACCTCGATCTCCTCGATCGTCGTCTCGCGAAGACGAAGAAGCTCGCGATGAATGATAAGGATGCGAAGGCGGAGTATGCGCTCCTCACTGAGCTCCACGACCACCTCGAGTCCGATAAGCTGGCAATCAGCTTCGATGCCGGTGATGATGATAAGAACGCCTTCATTGACACCCTGGATCTCCTGACACGTAAGCCGGTCATCTATGCGGCGAACGTTTCCGAGGATTCCGTCGCGGATGATGGTGCGTCCAATGCATACGTCCAGAAGGTACGTGACTACGCGGCAGAGAACGGCTCCGGTGTGTTCGTGATTTCCGCCCAGATCGAGGAGGAAATCTCCGAGCTCGAGGACGACGAGAAGGCAGAGTACCTCGAGTCCCTCGGCATGAGCGAGTCCGGTCTCGATAAGATCGTGCGTGCATCCTATGACCTTCTCGGTCTCATGTCCTTCCTCACCGCCGGTGAGAAGGAGACCAGAGCATGGACCATCCGGAAGGGTACGAAGGCACCGCAGGCAGCCGGTAAGATCCACTCCGACTTCGAGCGTGGCTTCATCAAGGCCGAGGTCATCAACTACCAGGATCTCCTCGACTGCGGCTCCATCGCAGCAGCACGTGAGAAGGGCCTCGTCCGCATGGAGGGCAAGGACTACGTGATGCAGGACGGCGACGTCGTTGAGTTCCGCTTCAACGTATAATTCGCCATCATTCTATAGAAGGAAGTGCTTGGACCGACGGTTCTCGTGCAGATGTTTCGATACAGATCTTATAGCGTTATATGGAAGGAAGTCTCTCATTTGAGAGGCTTCTTTTTTATTTATTACAGTATCTTGCCTTGACACTAAACCCAAATTAGCGCATTATTATGTCATGAAGTGGTAAGAAGTGGTAGAAAGTGGTAGAAAAGGGAAATGTCATTCACAGGAGAGTATCGCCACAATCTGGATGCCAAGGGCAGACTGATCATACCGGCCAGATTTCGGGACCAGCTCGGAGACGAGTTTACGGTTACCAGAAGCCTGGACGGTTGTCTTGCTATGTATGCAGCTCCGGAGTGGCAGGCGCTCGAAGAGAAGCTGAATGCGCTTCCGATGACGAACGAGAAGGCGAGAAGCCTGAAGCGTTTTTTACTGGGTTCTGCAGCCATCTGTGAGCTGGATAAGCAGGGCAGAATCCTTCTTCCACAGGTCCTCCGTGATCGGGCGGGCCTTGACAAGGATATCACCTTACTCGGTGTGGGTGACCATATCGAGATCTGGGATACAAACACGTACGAAGAAAAGTACAGCTTCGATGATGAAGCTGCATTAGAAGCAGACTGGGAGGGCTTAGGTGTCTGAGTTTAAGCATTATTCCGTACTTCTCCACGAAACCGTGGATGGACTCAACATCCGGCCCGATGGCATCTATGTTGACGGAACCTTAGGTGGTGGCGGACATGCCCATGAGGTATGTACCCATCTTTCACCGGCCGGCCGCCTGATCGGCATCGACCAGGATAAGGATGCGATTCAGGCAGCGAGCGAGCGGCTTTCGGATGTACGGGACCGCGTGACGATCGTCCGCAGTAATTATGAAAGAATCGATGATGTGTTAAAGGAACTCGGCATCGGAAAGGTCGATGGGATCTACCTCGATCTCGGTGTATCGAGCTACCAGCTGGATACCGCGGAGCGTGGCTTCAGTTATCGGAGCGACGCACCGCTCGATATGCGGATGGATGACCGGAATCCGATCACCGCTGCCGATATCGTGAACGATTACAGTGAATCCGAGCTTTTCCATATGATTCGAAACTATGGAGAGGATCGTTTCGCACAGAACATCGCGAAGCATATCTGCCAGTATCGTGCGACGAAGCGCATCGAGACGACACTGGAGCTGTCCGAGATCATCTCGGGTGCGATTCCGGCGAAGATTCGTGCCACCGGAGGCCATCCGGCGAAGCGTACCTTCCAGGCGATTCGAATCGAGCTGAATCGTGAGCTCGATGTACTGGAGGACAGCATCGATCGAATGATCGATGATCTCGCAGAGGGTGGACGCCTCTGTATCATCACCTTCCACTCCCTCGAGGACCGGATCGTGAAGACGAAGTTCCGCACTGCTGAGAAGCCGTGCATCTGTCCGCCGGAGTTTCCGGTATGCGTTTGTGGCCGGAAGTCGAAGGGTCGGGTGATCACTCGAAAGCCGATCCTGCCGAGTGCCGAGGAGCTCGAGGAGAACTCGAGATCGAAGAGCGCGAAGCTTCGGATCTTCGAGAAACATGATGAGAGAGTTTAGAATCCGGAACCGATCCGGAAATGGGGGAAAGAGTAGTATGGCCAGAACGAGACAGACAGCCGCGGTACGTGCGCCGCGGACGACAGGGACCTATATAGATGGTAATACGGTCCGTCGCATCCAGCCGAAGCGTCGTCCGCATCCGGAGGAACTGGAGCGGAGACGACAGGCGCGTATGCGGGAGCGGCAGCGGATCCTCGACGAGCGTGAGATGGAGTACCGTGCGCAGCAGGAGCGACTTCGTCATAAGACGGTCGTGGTCGATCGGACCTACCTTGCGGTGCTGATCATCGCCTCTCTGTTTACGCTGGGACTCTGCTTTTCCTATATTCAGATGCAGACCTCGATCAATACGCGGATTTCGTCGATTGAGACGAAAAAGCAGCAGCTGGACAAGCTGAAGTCTGAGAACGACGCGCTTCAGAACAGCATAGATACGTCCGTGAATCTCGATGAGATCTATCGGGTAGCCACGCAGGAGCTCGGCATGGTATATGCCGGCAAGGATCAGACGATTACCTATGACAAGACGGAAAGCGAGTACGTAAGACAATATGAGGACATCCCGAAGTACTGATCAAAACCAGAGACGAAACCGTGGGAAGATTCTTCCCCCGTACATGCAGAGAAAGCTAGCCGTCACACTATGTGTGATCATGCTAGCTTTAATTGCGCTTATCCTGGCGATTTATAATCTGGTAAAAAACAACAGCGAGGAGTACAACAAGATCGTTCTGTCCCAGCGACAGGCCTCCTATGATTCACGTACGATTCCGTTTCGGCGTGGCGACATCATGGACCGGAATGGTACGGTGCTGGCGACCAGCCAGAAGGTATATAACCTGATCATCGACCCGCGTGTCATCTACTCTGGTCAGGATGAGCGTTATGTGGATCCGACGATTCAGGCGCTCGTCGCCTGCTTCGAATACGATGAGACCGAGCTTCGAAAGCTGCTCAGCGAAAAGGCCGACAAGTCCTATGTGAAGTATGCGAAGGGACTGAGCTACGATCAGAAATCGGCCTGGGAAGAGTATGTGAAGGAGCAGAATGCCGCGTATGTCAGCAGTGGCTCGAAGGCACGCATCAAGGGCATCTGGTTCGAGGATGAGTACAAGCGTACCTATCCGTATGATTCCCTCGCCTGCAACATCATCGGCTTCTCGAGTGCCGACGGCTCCAGCGGAACCGGTGGCGTCGAACAGTACTACAACGATACCCTGATGGGCGTCAATGGCCGAGAGTACGGCTACCTCGACAGCGATACGAAGCTGCAGTCCGTACTGAAGGAGCCGACCGACGGTAATTCCGTCGTGACGACCATCAATACGAATATCCAGATGTCGCTGGAGAAGTACCTCAACAAGTGGCAGACAGAAGATGTGGGCTCGAAGATGGCGGCGGCGATCGTCATGGATCCGAACACCGGCGAGGTGCTCGCGATGGGTTCCACCAATCAGTTTAACCTGAACGATCCGCGTGCGCTGGACAGCTCGGTCTATACCGATGAGTATCTCATGCAGCTCGGCCGCAAGGAGGCCGTCGGCGTATATCGTCGAGAGAATCCGGATGCCGCCGCGATCACAGAGGATGAGGTGTCGAAGTACTATTCGACCGAGGACATCCTGTCCTATGGCCGTCAGGTTGCATGGAACCAGATGTGGCGAAACATTCCGGTATCCGATACCTATGAGCCGGGCTCGGTAGCGAAGAGCATCACGATCGCCGGCGCACTGGAGGAGAAGGCCATCACACCGAACACGACCTTCGACTGCCAGGGCTACATCGAGCTGAACGATGGTATCCATACCTGGCGTATCCGCTGTCATAACCGGAACGGTGACGGCGTGCTCGATGCCACGATGGGGCTCGCGAAGTCCTGTAACGTATATCTCATGAATACCGCGTTCAATGAAGGTGCCGAGAACTTCGTGAAGTATCAGCATATCTTCGGCTTCGGTGAGTATACCGGCATCGACCTGCCGGCAGAGGCCGACACCACGGACCTCGTGTACAATGCAGAAAACATGGGACGTACTGCCCTTGCGACCAACTCCTTCGGCCAGAACTTTAACGTCACCATGATTCAGATGGCGTCTGCGTACTGCAGCATCATCAACGGTGGCAGCTACTACAAGCCACATGTGGTGAAGCAGATCCTGAACGGCAACGGCACTGTCATCGAGGATGTGAAGCCGGAGCTTCTCCGCACCACCTGCTCGAAGTCGACGAGTGACTTCCTGAAGCAGGCCCTCTATACCACCGTAGAAGAGGGTACCGGTAAGAAGGCGAAGATCCAGGGCTACCATGTCGGTGGCAAGACCGGTACCGCCGAGAAGCTGCCGCGTTCAGCGAAGAACTACCTCGTCTCCTTCTGCGGCTTCGCGCCGGTGGAGGATCCGCAGTTACTTGTTTACGTCATCGTCGATACGCCGAACCTCGTCGGTGAGGCACAGGCGACGGCCTCCTTCGCTGTGAACATCGAGCGTGAAATCATGAACGATGCGCTGCAGTTCCTGAATATCGCACCATCTGGAGATACCGATCCGGAGGATTCCATCAACGCGCAGCTTCAGCAGAACCCGGAGGGCATCTCCTCCGAGACGATGGGTGCACAGGTAGGCGGTGAGAACGGCGTGGAGAGTGAAACCACGGCGGACGAAACGAGCACCGAAACCGATGCGGATGGCAATGTGATGACGCCGACCACGGCTGCAACGGTGACCGACGAGTACATCGAACCGGCGGGTGACGACGCGAGCTTCGCGCTCCCGGAGGCCGTGCCGGGCGAGAACAGCGAAGGCGAAACCGAAACCTCCGCCGAAAATTAATGGGGTCTGACCCCATTAAGAATTCTTTACGGAATTCTTAAGCTGACCGTAAGAGGGTCAGACCCCCCTTACGATTTTCTTAAGATTCAGTGCTTGTCCGGGGCTCAGGCAGCGGATGATTTATATATGGAGTTAGATTATGTATCTTGATTTTGTTGTTTCTATTCTTATGGGCTTTGTGCTGGTAGCTCTTGCGATGCCTTTTGCCATTCCGGAGCTTCACAAGCTGAAATTCGGGCAGGAGGTCCGGGACGATGGACCGAAGGCACATCTTAAGAAAAAGGGCACACCGACGATGGGTGGCCTCGTGTTCGTACTGGCTATCGTGATCGTCAGCCTCTTTTATGTCCGCCGCTATCCGAAGATCCTTCCGGTGATGCTTCTCACGGTCGGTTTCGGTATCGTCGGCTTCATCGATGACTTTCTGAAGGTCGTGAAGCATCAGTCGGAGGGCTTCAATCCGAAGCAGAAGTTTCTCTGCCAGCTGGTGTTCTGTCTGGCTTTCGCACTCTATCTTTATCTCTCACCTGCGTATGATCACCGTATGCAGATTCCATTTACGGAGATTTATCTGGACCTCGGATGGTTCTATGTGCCGGCACTTCTCTTCATCGTGCTCGGTACCGACAATGGCGCGAATTTCACCGATGGTCTCGATGGACTCGCGAGCTCTGTCACGGCCGTGATCGCCCTTTTCCTCGGCTTCGTCAGCCTGTATTTCGGAAAGGCAGATGCACAGCTTGCACCGATTTCCGGTGCGGTATTCGGCGCACTGATGGGCTTTCTGATGTTTAACTGCTACCCTGCAAAGGTATTTATGGGTGATACCGGATCACTGGCACTCGGCGGCTTCGTCGCTGCAGCGGCCTTCGAGATGGGCATACCGCTCTTTATTCCGATTTTTGCACTGATTTATCTTGTGGAAGTCCTGTCAGTCATCATCCAGGTGACCTACTTTAAGAAAACCCATGGAAAGCGGATTTTCCGCATGGCACCGATCCACCATCACTTCGAGCTCGGAGGATGGTCGGAGACGAAGGTGGTGACAGTCTTCACAGTACTGACAGTGCTCTTATGTCTGGTGGCGAGCCTGGGGATGTAAGAGGCAGTAGAACATAATAGGGGTGATTAGATGGATAGTCAGAAGGTGCTCGTGCTCGGCACGGGAAAAAGCGGTATCTGCGCCGCAAAGCAGATTTTACAGCTGGGAGGACAGGTCGTTCTGTTCGATTCCAATGAAAAGCTGGACACCGTGAAGGTGATGAAAAATTTCAGAAAGAGAGATCGGATTTCACTGGTGGTCGGAGAACTGAAGCCGACGGATCTCGTATCCGTAGATCTCGCAGTTATCAGCCCGGGTATCCCGCTCGATAAGCCGTTTGTGAAGCTGATCGATGGGGCGAAGATCCCGATCTGGGGTGAAATCGAGCTCGCGTACCAGTCAAGCAAGGGAAAGCTGGCAGCCGTGACTGGAACGAACGGCAAGACCACGACGGTTTCACTGATCGGTGATATTTTTAAAACGACCTACGACGATACGCATATATGCGGAAACATCGGTAATCCGTTTACGGCCGAAGCACTGGAAACGACGGATGCTTCTGCGACGATCCTCGAGGTGAGCTCCTTCCAGCTCGAGACCATCATGGATTTTCATCCGCATGTATCCTGCATCACCAACATCACCCCGGACCATCTCGACCGTCATAAAACGATGAAGAACTATGTGAAGGTGAAGGAGAGCATCGCGCTGAACCAGACCGAGGAGGATTTCATCGTCCTGAATTATGAAGATCCAGAGCTTCGGAAGTTCGGAAAGCGGAAGAACCTGAAGCCACAGGTCATCTGGTTCAGCTCTGTGCATGAGCTGAAGGATGGCTTCTACTATAAGAACTTCGAGATTCATCATGCCCATGATGGCGAGGATGAGGTTCTGCTCGATGTACGGGATACGAACCTTCTCGGTGCACATAACTACGAGAACATCATGTGCGCCATCGCCGTCTCCATGGAGATGGGCGTGCCGATGCGGAAGATCATCTCGGCCGTAAAGAAGTTCAAGCCGGTGGAGCACCGTATCGAGTTCGTACGTGAGCGCAATGGCGTTCGTTACTATAATGACTCGAAGGGCACCAATCCGGATGCAGCCATCAAGGCACTGCTGGCGATGCCGGGGCCGGTCGTTCTGATCGGCGGCGGTTATGACAAGGATATCCCTTTCGATGACTGGTGTAAGCTCTTTAAGGGCCGCGTCAAGTACCTCGTTCTGATCGGGCAGACACGGAACATCATCGCAGAGTGTGCGAAGAAGTACGGCTTTACGAATGTCATGTTTGCAGAGGATATGGATGAGGCCGTGAAGGACTGTGCGGCATATGCGGATGAAGGCGACTATGTCCTTCTGAGCCCGGCCTGCGCATCCTGGGGCATGTTCCCGAACTATGAAGAGCGTGGACGCATCTTCAAGGAGTGCGTAAAGAATCTGTAAATACGGACAGGAGGAAGGATGGCAGCGAAGAAGAAAAGAAAATATTTTTATGACTACAGCCTTTTGTTTGCCGTCATCTTCATCACCGGCTTCGGTATGATCATGATGTACTCGGCTTCCGGCTACTCGGCGCAGAACCAGATGAATGATGCCATGTACTTTCTCCGGCATCAGGCGGTGTTCGCGGTCGGTGGCCTCGTAGCGATGCTGATCGTGTCGGTCATCGATTACCACCTGACCGCGATCTTTTCGAAGATCCTGTATATCGTGGCCTGGCTGCTGATCGTAGCGACCATGGTGATCGGTGTCGCCTCCCACGGCTCCGCGCGGTGGATCCGGCTCGGTGGTGTGCGTTTCCAGCCATCGGAGATCATGAAAATCGCGGTGATTGTACTGCTGTCGTATCTGATTACCCACTATGGATATCAGATCAACAACTGGAGAACCTGGTGGAAGGTCGCGCTGGTCGGCATCGCACCGGGCATCGTGGTCGCGGCGACGAACCTGTCGACCGCCATGATCATCCTCGGCATCACCTTCTTCATGATGTGGATCGCATCGAAGAAGTACTGGCCCTTCGTTCTCTGTGGCGTCGCGGGCGTTCTCGTGTACATCTTCGCCTATCCGATGGCGAAGCTCATGTCCGCGATGAACATCCTGCAGGATTATCAGCTGACACGTATCTTCGCATGGAAGGATCCGGCGAGCTACTCGGATGAAACCTTCCAGACCCTGCAGGGCCTGTATGCGATCGGCTCCGGCGGGATCTTCGGTAAGGGCCTCGGTGAGTCCGTACAGAAATTCCTCATGCCGGAGGCACAGAATGATATGATCTTTACGATCATCTGTGAGGAGCTCGGCCTCTTCGGCGCGATCTCACTGATTCTCGTTTATGTGTTCATCATCTACCGGCTGTTCGATATCGCACGAAATGCCCGTGACCTCTATGGGTCAATGCTGGTGATCGGAATTCTGTGCCACATCTCGCTGCAGGTCATCCTGAACATAGGTGTCGCGACGAACACCATCCCGAATACCGGTGTTACGCTCCCGTTTGTCAGTTATGGCGGTACCTCGCTGATGCTGCTGATGGCGGAAATCGGTCTCGCGCTGTCGGTTTCACGGCAGATCCGACTGGAAGATCCGATGTAAGTATTCAGAGCTTTGCCCATGGCAAAGCTCTTTTTTTTATGGTAGAGTAAAGAACCGAAAAGAACAGACAGTATGCATTGCAAAAATCGCAATGGAACAGAACGTAAACAGAAAGAACGTATAGAATGACAGATAGAGATTTTTACGGCTACGATGACCCGAGGGACCAGAATAAGCGGCATCTGCTTCGCTGGAGCATCGTCGTCCTGCTCCTGCTGATCGCCATCCTGCTCGCCAGTGTACGGATTCAGCGTTTTACGGTGGTGGGAAATACACAGTACAGCAGTGATGAGATCGTCCAGATGATTTTTTCGGATCCATGGGACACGGATACGGCCTGGTGTTTCGTGAAGGATAAGATGAAGCCACACAAGGAGCTCCCGTTCGTGCAGCGCTATGATATCGACTTCGACGGTCCCTTCGCGGTGAACATCACCGTCTATGAGAAAAATGTCGTCGGCTATGTGGATTATATGTCGAGTCATATGTACTTCGATAAGGATGGTATCATCGTAGAGTCCACCGGCAACCGGCTGGAGGGCATCCCGCGCATCAGTGGTCTCAGCTTCGGCTCGATCGTTCTCTACCGGGCGCTGCCAGTAGAGAATAAGGATGTCTTCAATGATATCCTGAACCTGACCGGCGCACTTCGTACCTATGATATCGACTGTGAGGAGATACAGTACGATTCACTTCTGAATGCCACACTCCGCATCGGCGACATCAGCGTCCGCCTCGGCAGTAATAAGTATATGGAGATGAAGATCTCGACGCTGCATGATATCCTGCCGCACCTCAGCGGACGGAAGGGGGAGCTGAATCTTTCAGATTATTCGGAGACCTCGGATCATGAGTCCTATATTTTTAAAGAAAATATAAAAAAGTAAGAAATAATGTGAAAATTCCGATAGAGCTCCGCTCATAAGCGTGGTAATATTATATGGATTAAGCTATTGCAATCTGATAGCTTTGTTTGTATATTATCTTATTGTGCAGTCATATGCGTATGTGACCGCTGTAAAACAGGTTATCTTATATAATGAATATATATGAGGGATTGAAGGAGGAAGATTATGCTTGAGATTAAGCTTCCTGAGTCAGAGGCAGCTGCAAAGATTATCGTCGTAGGTGTTGGTGGCGCAGGTAACAACGCGGTAAACCGCATGGTGACGGATGGTATCGTGGGCGTCGAGTTCATCGGCATCAATACCGATAAGCAGGCGCTTCAGTACAGCCAGGCACCGACCACGATGCAGATCGGCGAGAAGCTGACGAAGGGACTCGGCTGCGGCGGCAGACCAGAGGTAGGCGCGAAGGCTGCAGAGGAGAGCTCTGAGGATATCACCGCTGCACTGCAGGGTGCCGATATGGTATTCGTTACCTGTGGTATGGGCGGCGGAACCGGAACCGGTGCAGCACCGGTCATCGCGAAGATCGCGAAGGATATGGGTATCCTTACCGTCGGCGTCGTGACGAAGCCGTTCCGTTTCGAGGCTCGTCAGCGTATGACGAACGCGATCGATGGCATCAAGAAGCTGAAGGAGTCCGTAGACACCCTGATCGTCATCCCGAATGACCGTCTGCTTGAGATCGTAGATCGCAGAACCACGATGCCGGATGCACTGAAGAAGGCCGACGAGGTTCTCCAGCAGGCTGTACAGGGCATCACGGATCTGATCAATGTTCCAGGCCTCATCAATCTCGACTTCGCGGATGTTTCTTCTGTTATGAAGGATAAGGGTGTGGCGCATGTCGGTATCGGCGCAGCCAAGGGTGACGAGAAGGCGACCGAGGCGGTGAAGATGGCGATCTCCAGCCCGCTTCTCGAGACCACCATCGAGGGCGCTACAGATGTGATCATCAACATCTCCGGAGACATCTCCCTCGTAGAGGCAAACGAAGCCGCTTCCTATGTCGAGGAGCTGGCAGGTGATAATGCAAACATCATCTTCGGTGCGATGTATGACGAGAATGCTCAGGATGAGTGTAAGATCACCGTCATCGCAACTGGTATCGAGGATTCCGCGGCGACCAGCTCTGCATTTGATACGCTGAAGAAGCCGGCGCAGCCGAAGACAGCCGCACCAGCAGCGCAGGCAGCAGAGACCACGGTCAGACCGACCATGCCGAGCTTCCTGAACGGAAACACCAGCTTCCAGCCGCAGCTTCGTCCGACGACTCCGGTGACGGCAGCACCACAGGAGCAGGCGCTTACACAGGGCGCAGCACCGGTACAGCCGCAGCAGCCGACCTTCCGTCCGCAGCAGAATAAGGAAATGTCCATCAATATTCCGGACTTCCTGAGAAACAGAAAGTAATCACTTCATCCCTGAAGATAGAAATGAGAGGCTATGTCTTTACGGCATAGCCTTTTTCGTGCTATGATGATTGACGATTTTGTGTGTTTTTTTAGATTATTGAGGATAGAATGGCAAGTTTAAAAGAAGAAATCGAGAAGAGACGTACGTTTGCGATTATTTCTCACCCGGATGCCGGTAAGACGACACTGACGGAGAAGTTCCTTCTGTATGGAGGCGCGATCAATCTCGCAGGTACCGTCAAGGGGCGGAAGGCAACCAAGCATGCGGTTTCCGACTGGATGGAGATCGAGAAGCAGAGAGGTATTTCGGTTACCTCCTCTGTGCTTCAGTTTAATTATGAAGGAAAGTGCATTAACATCCTGGATACACCGGGACACCAGGACTTCTCGGAGGATACCTACCGGACACTCATGGCAGCTGACAGTGCGGTCATGGTCATCGATGGTGCGAAGGGTGTCGAGCCGCAGACCATCAAGCTGTTCAAGGTCTGTGTGATGCGTCATATCCCGATTTTTACCTTCGTCAACAAGTTTGACCGTGAGGCCCGGGATCCATACGAGCTGCTCGATGAGATCGAGAATGTCCTCGGTATTCATACCTGCCCGATCAACTGGCCGATCGGCTGTGGAC
>CAKQED010000016.1:0-39187 GCA_934229835.1 uncultured Oribacterium sp.
TGGAGGTTTTTTTATCTAGGCTAAAGCCGAACTCGGAACCACCTGTCAAACAGGTGGTTTTTTTGGCTGGAACCAAAGAAAAGCACCATGCTTTCGCATGATGCTTATTGATAGCGAGAGGGAGACTTGAACTCTCGACACCGCGGGTATGAACCGCGTGCTCTAGCCAACTGAGCTATCTCGCCATATGTCCGACCCAGACCGCGTATACACGCAGTCCAGACCGAAGACGTGGGGCCTACAGGGCTCGAACCTGTGACCCTCTGCTTGTAAGGCAGATGCTCTCCCAGCTGAGCTAAGACCCCGTTCGTGTGTCGCTCGTTTTGCGACCTCTGTATATTACTAAATCGACCAAACTTTGTCAACAGCTTTTCCAAACTTTTTTTGAAGAAAAATTTTCAGGCCGTAACAGCTCAGGACCGCCGAAGCGGTCCTGCGTTGCATCAGTTAAATCCGTAGAACTTCTGCGCGAGCTTGTAACAGAGGATCGTGAGTTCGTTGCCGGCCTTCAGGCGGAAGTTGCAGCCCTGTCCGAGGAAGGAGAAGCGCATCTTGAGCCAGGTCTGGAAGCTGCTTGTCTTCAGGTAGTCCCAAAGCTCCTTTTTCTTCTGCATGTTCTCCGGGTCACCGGACTTGATGGCCAGCACGGAGGAGACGGTGGTGATGATCTCGAGGTAGCTGAACATATAGTGGCGCTTCTTGCGGCTCTTCAGCTTCGTGAGGTCACAGCAGTCGATCATGATCCGGTTAACCTTCAGCTGCTGGTCAATGCGCCCGATCATGACGCTTTCATTGACCGACTGATCATCGCGGCCGATGAAGTAGTGGTAGAGGTTGACGTCCATGTAGTACATCTTCTCTACGCTCGGAATCGGCTGGTATACGAAGATGTTGTCAACGTAGAAGGTGTGCTTCGGCAGCACGAGGCCGCAGTCGCGGAGCATCTGCGTGCGGTAGATGACGGAGTGCATCAGGATGTACTGTCCGAGGTGGAAGTGCTTCACCTCGTCCCAGCCGAAGATGCGGTCCTTCGGGAGAGCCGACTCGTAGCGCATGACCTTCTTATGGGTCTGGCCGACCTTATCGTAGATGAAGTTACAGATGAACATGTCGACCGGGGTGCCGGCCATGATGAGCTCACGGAGCTTCTCCAGCACCTTCGGGAGGGCTTCGTCATCGAGCCAGTCATCGGAATCGACGACCTTATAGAAGAGGCCGCTCGCGTTGCGGAGACCGGTATTGACCGCCTCCCCGTGGCCGCCGTTCTCCTGATGCACCGCCTTTACGATGCCCGGGTACTTCGCCTCGTACTCCTTCGCGATCTCGAAGGTATCATCCTTCTGCGAGCCGTCGTCAACGACGATGATCTCCACCTCGTCCCCACCTGGGAGGATCGACTCGATACACTTCCGCATGTACGCGGCAGAGTTGTAGCATGGTATAGCAAAGCTGACAAGCTTCATGTTTCCTCTTTTCTCAGGACATCGCAGGATATCCTGTACTATCGCTGCTGCGCCACCCGGTAGTTCCGATCACCGAACGCATCTCTGCAGCTATCCATCAGTTCCCATAATTGAGCCCATTCTACCACGCTACGCAAAACATGACAAACAGAAAAGAGAAGCCCCGTTCGGGACTTCTCTAAGTGAGTTGTACCAGTTCGGGCAGGGAGGGGGCTCGGAGTACTGCGCCTCCGTTGCCGGGCCCTCTGATCGAACTGTTACAAGTGATTTACCGTATCGTGGTGCCTGCGAGGCCGTCTACGGCCTTCTCTGCGAGCTCCATCGAGGTGATGATGGCCTTACGGTCCTTCCCGGACTCGACGAAGTCGACACCGGCCTCTACCTTCGGCTGCATAGACTTGAACTCGAAGTGTCCGTCGCGGATGTACTGCTTCGCATCCTCGATCGACATGGTTTCGATCGCCTTCTCATCAGCCTGACCGTAGTTCAGGGATACATGATCCACGGCGGTCGTGATCAGCAGGATGTCAGCGTCGACGTCCTTTGCGAGGAAGGCTGCGGTGCGGTCCTTCTCGATAACGGCGGCTGCGCCCTTCAGATTGTTGCCCTGACGAAGCACCGGAATACCGCCACCGCCGCAGGCGATGACAACCTGATCCGCGTCAAGGAGTGCCTTGATGGCGTCGATCTCGACGATGGACTTCGGGATCGGGGAGGAAACGACACGCTGGAATACGCCGTCGGAGATCATCTCCACATGATTGCCGTTCTCCTCTTCCTTCCGCGCCTCCTCGGCATTCATCAGCTTACCGACACACTTGATCGGATTGTAGAAGCTCTCGTCATACGGATCGACCATCACCTGGGTGATGATGGTGGATGCCGTCTTATAGATGCCTCTCTTCACGAGCTCGGCACGCACTGCGTTCTGCAGGTCGTAGCCGATCATGCCCTGGCTCATCGCGGAGCACACATGAAGCGGAGTGTTTACGTACTGCTCCGGATTCGACTCCGTGAGGTTCTTCATCGCGGTGTGGATCATACCTACCTGCGGTGCGTTCGAGAATACCAGTGCGACCTGATAGCCGTCCTCGACGAAATCGCCGATCATCGTTGCGGTACGTGCAACGGCGGCCTTCTGCTCCGGAAGGGTGAAGCCCAGATCCTTATGTCCGAGCGCAATGACCATTCGCTTTTTGCTCATGCTGTACCTCCTCTTAATTCTTCTCTTCATCGAGAGCTGCGATATCGATGAGATGCAGCTCGGATGACTTGTTTTCGAGGGATGTGGCAAGTGCTCTTGCCGTATCCACTGCTGTCAGTACATTTACACCGGTCTCGACCGCATTACGACGGATCACGAAACCGTCCTTGGAGGCCTCTGCGCCTTCCTTCGGAACGTCGATGACGATGTCGAGCTCATGGCCGAGTACGAGGTCGAGGATGTTCGGGGACTCCTGCTCTACCTTCCGTACCTGGAAGCACTTGACGCCGCCCTCGGTGAGTGCCTGGTAGGTGCCGTGGGTCGCGAAGATACGGTAGCCGAGCTGCTCGAAGCGCTTCGCGATCGGGGTGATCTCTTCCTTATCCTCATCACGTACGGTGATGACCATGTTCTTATACTTCGGAAGCTGGATGCCTGCGCCCTGGAATGCCTTGTACAGTGCTTCGTTGAAGCTCTTCGCGATACCGAGGCACTCACCGGTCGACTTCATCTCCGGTCCGAGGCTGATGTCGGCACCCTTGATCTTCTCGAAGGAGAATACCGGCATCTTGATCGCGTAGTAGTCGGCTTCCTTCTGGAGACCCGGCTCATAGCCGAGCTCACGGATCGTGTGGCCGCAGATGATCTGTGTGGCGAGCGGCACGATCGGAATACCGGTTACCTTACTGATGTACGGAACGGTACGGGAGGAACGCGGGTTGACCTCGATGATGTACACCTCGTCACCATCTGCGATGAACTGAACATTGACCATACCGATGACGTGCAGGGCCTTCGCGAGACGCTCGGTATACTCGATGACGCGCTCCTTCGCCTTCGGGGTCAGGCTGCGCTGCGGGTATACAGAGATGGAGTCGCCGGAGTGGATACCCGTACGCTCGATATGCTCCATGATGCCCGGGATCAGGATATCCTGACCGTCGCAGATCGCATCGACCTCGAGCTCCGTACCACGGATGTACTTATCGACGAGGATCGGGTGCTCCTGTGCGATCTGGTTGATCTCGCCGATGTACTCGTCGATGTCCTGATCGCTGATCGCGATACGCATGCCGGCACCACCGAGCACGTAGGAAGGACGTACCAGTACCGGGTAGCCCAGCACATGGGCCGCTTCCTTCGCTTCCTCTGCCGTAAATACGGTCTGACCTGCGGCACGCTGGCAGCCGGTCTCCTGGAGGATCTCGTCGAAACGCTCACGGTCCTCTGCGGCGTCGACGTCATCCTGCTGTGTTCCGAGGATCGGCACGCCCATCTTCTGGAGGGCATCGGCCAGCTTGATGGCGGTCTGTCCACCGAACTGAACAACGGCTCCGTCCGGCTTCTCCACGTCTACGACGTTCCGTACATCTTCCGGTGTCAGCGGCTCGAAGTAGAGCTTATCCGCGATATCGAAGTCCGTGGAAACGGTCTCCGGGTTGTTGTTGATGATGATGGTCTCATAGCCCTCACGCTCGAACTGCCATGTACTGTGTACAGAGCAGAAATCGAACTCGATACCCTGGCCGATACGGATCGGGCCGGAGCCGAGGACGAGCACCTTCTTTTTCTTGTTCGGATCGCGGAAGGCACCGGTCGCCTCGTTCTCTGAGCCGAATACGCTGTAGTAGTACGGGGTCTCGGCCTCGAACTCTGCGGCGCAGGTATCCACCATCTTGAACGCAGCGTGGATGTCCCACTTGTCACGCATCTCGCGGATCTCGTCCTCGCTGTAGCCGCTGAGGCGGGCAATGACGTTGTCCGGGAATTCGATGCGCTTCGCTTCGCGAAGCAGGGTCTCGTTCATGGACTCGCTGTGGAGTCTGTTCTCCATGTCTACGATGATCTTCAGCTTATCGATAAACCACTCATCGATCTTCGTGATGCTGTGGATCTCCTCGTAGCTGTAGCCACGGCGGAGTGCCTCGGCGATGACCCAGATACGACGGTCATCGATACGGTGAAGCAGCTTATGAAGATCATGATCGTCGAGGTCGGTGAAGTCATAGGACATCAGCGAATCGACATGCTGCTCGAGGGAGCGGATGGCCTTCATGAGGCCGCCCTCGAAGTTGTTCGCGATTGCCATCACCTCACCGGTCGCCTTCATCTGGGTACCGAGGGTGTGCTCTGCGGTGATGAACTTATCGAACGGAAGACGTGGCATCTTGACAACACAGTAGTCGAGCATCGGCTCGAAGGATGCGTAGGTCTTACCGGTAACGGCGTTCTTGATTTCATCGAGGGTGTAGCCCAGTGCGATCTTCGCGGCTACCTTCGCGATCGGGTAACCGGTCGCCTTCGATGCGAGGGCGGAGGATCTGGATACACGAGGGTTTACCTCGATGACACAGTACTCAAAGCTCTCCGGATTCAGGGCATACTGTACGTTACAGCCGCCGGTGATGCCGAGCTCAGTGATGATGTTGA
This sequence comes from uncultured Oribacterium sp., assembly GCA_934229835.1. GTDB lineage: Bacteria > Bacillota > Clostridia > Lachnospirales > Lachnospiraceae > Oribacterium. Next base: position 5,098 of record CAKQED010000016.1, read on the forward strand.
GCGCGGAGGTACGGAGCATCTGGTACTCCTTATCCGACAGGGTCTGGGACGGAGCCACGACGATGGAGTCACCTGTGTGGACGCCGACCGGATCAAGGTTCTCCATATTACATACGGTGATGACATTGCCCGCAGAATCACGCATCACCTCGTACTCGATCTCCTTCCAGCCGGCGATGCAACGCTCGACCAGAACCTCGTGTACGCGGCTGAGACGGAGACCGTTCTCGAGGATCTCCTGGCACTGCTCACGGTTCTCTGCGATACCACCGCCGGAACCGCCGAGGGTATAGGCCGGACGCAGCACGACCGGATAACCGATTTCCTCAGCGACCTCGAGACCACGCTCGAGATCATGGACGACCTCTGACTTCGCCACCGGCTCCCCGATCTTCTCCATGGTCTCCTTGAACATGAGACGATCCTCGGCCTTCTTGATGGTGAGGGCCGTGGTACCGATGAGGCGCACGTTATGGGAGGCGAGGTAACCGGACTCGTCCAGTGCCATCGCCAGGTTCAGTCCCGCCTGACCACCGAGGGTCGGCAGGATGGAGTCCGGCTTCTCCTTCTCGATCAGCTTCTCCAGTACATCTACGGTCAGCGGCTCAATGTATACATGATCCGCGATATCCTTATCCGTCATGATGGTCGCCGGGTTCGAGTTCAGCAGTACGACCTCGACGCCCTCTTCCTTCAGTGAACGGCAGGCCTGGGTGCCGGCGTAGTCGAACTCCGCAGCCTGACCGATGACGATCGGACCGGAACCGATCATCAGGACCTTCTTAATACTTGTATCTCTCATGTTCAGCCCTCCATCATCTTCATAAAGCGATCAAACAGGTATGCGCTGTCACGTGGACCCGGGCAGGCCTCCGGATGGTACTGTACCGTCACGATGTTCTTGCCCTTATAGCGCAGGCCCTCATTCGTACCGTCGTTGACATTGACGAACGCCTCTTCCGCGATCGCCGGATCGATCGTCTTCGGATCAACCGCATAGCCGTGGTTCTGGGACGTGATGTAAACACGACCGTTCGAGAGGTCCTTCACCGGATGGTTGCCACCGCGGTGACCATACTTCAGCTTGTAGGTGTCCGCACCGGTCGCAAGGGCCATCAGCTGGTGGCCGAGGCAGATCGCGAAGATCGGGGTCTCGGAAGCGTAGAGCTTCTTGATCTCTTCGATCACCGCCACGTTCTCCTTCGGGTCGCCAGGACCGTTCGAAATCATGATGCCGTCCGGATTCTGGCTGAGGATCGTCTCTGCGCTGGTATCAGACGGATACACCGTGACATCACAGCCGTGACGCTGCAAGGAGCGGATGATGTTTCTCTTCGCACCGACGTCGAGGAACGCGACGCGCTTCGGCTCGCGGTCACCGGTGTAGCGGGAGCCATCCGGATTCTCGGCCTGTGCGACATAGACTTCCTTCGTGCTGGTCTTCTTTACGACGCCCTCGACCTTGTAGGCCTTGATGCGCTCGAGGAGTGCCGGCATCTCTTCTTTATGATAACGGTGGGTGGTGATCATACCGTTCATGGTTCCTTCGTCACGGAGACGCTTGGTCAGCGCTCTGGTATCGATGCCTGCGATGCCCGGAACCTCGTTCTTCTTCAGGAAATTCTGGATGGTGTTCTCGGAGCGGAAATTCGACGGCATGCGGGAAAGCTCACGCACAATGAAGGCATCCGGCCATGGCTGTGCGGACTCCATATCTTCATAGCAGATACCGTAGTTACCGATCAGTGGATAGGTCATCACAACTGCCTGTCCTGCGTAGGACGGGTCCGTCAGCACTTCGAGGTAGCCGGTCATCGAGGTGTTGAATACGACCTCGGAGATCACTTCCTTCTCTGCACCAATTGACGTACCCTTGAACACTGTTCCATCTTCAAGAATCAAAAATGCGTCCATTGTTTCTCCTTCTATCATTACATGGTGAATGGTTACTTACTTAAGTTACTTCTTAATTATATATTATCTACAGGAAAGTTTCCTGTAAAGACCTCTACGGCCGGACCGGTCATGAAGCCGTGGCCGGTCGCGGCGTCGTAGCGGATCGTGAGGTCACCGCCCACCAGGTGGACGAGGACCTCGGTATCCTTTCGAAGCTTCCCGGCGAGGCAGCCCGCAGCGACGGCAGCGGTCGCACCAGTTCCGCAGGCGAGGGTCTCTCCGGAGCCACGCTCCCAGACACGGAAGTCGATCTCGGTATCCGAGATAATCCGGATAAACTCCGAGTTTACCTTCTCCGGAAAACGCGGATGGGTCTCAAAATCATGCCCATATAAAAGAAAATCCAAATCAGAGACCTTAGAAACACGAAGCTCCGGATTATCTGAAAGGAAATATACCGCATGCGGATTTCCAACATCGATTCCGATGAAATGGAGATGCATCCCGTGAACAGTGATATCTTCCGGAAGCTCTGATGTCAGCTTCGCCACGCCCATATCCACCGTCGCGCGAGTCATAACCCCATGTTCTGTATAAAGCTTTATGTTCTTAAGTCCCGATTTGGTATCGATGACTGCTTCTGTTCGATCAGCGGGAATGATGCCGTGATCATAGATAAATTTGGCGACACAACGGATCCCGTTGCCGCACATATTGCCCTCCGATCCGTCGAGGTTAAACATATGCATGTACGCATCTGCCCTGTCTGACGGCTCAATCAGGATCAGCCCGTCGCCGCCGACACCGTAGTGCCGATCTGCGATGCGCTTCGCCAGCGCCGAAGGGTCCTGAACCTGTTCGGAAAAGCAATTTACATATACATAGTCGTTTCCGCAACCCTGCATCTTTGTAAATTTCATCTTTTTTCCTTTTAGAGTTAAATCTTAATGTACACTGTGCCTCATTCGGAGCCATGCAACCGACGAACCACACGTGGTTCGTCGGTGTGGCAGATACGCCCGAAACCCCGGTAACGCTTGTTAACCGGAGCCATGCAGCCGACGAACCACACATGGTTCGTCGGTGTGGCGTATCCGCCACATGGATTGATCGAAGACAATGTCTCTGTATGCGAGCATACGATACATTGTCTTCGATCAATCCGCATGGCTCTGAACGATACACAAATTTCAAATATAATAGCAAAATAGGTTACCCAATACAAGCCCCGTTTTACGAAAAAAACAAGGCGCAGGGAGTCCGATGATTCCCTGTGCCCTGTCTTTTTACTTCTTCTTTCCGAGGTAGGCGGCCTGGATGTCGTCGTTTGCGAGGAGCTCGGCGCCGCTGCCCGAGAGGGTGATGCGGCCGGTCTCCATGACGTAGGCCTGATCTGCGACCTTGAGCGCCATGTTCGCGTTCTGCTCGATGAGCAGGATCGTGGTGCCATGCGTTTCGTTAATGCGCTGAATGATGGAGAAGATCTCGCGAACGATGATCGGGGCGAGGCCGAGGGACGGCTCGTCGAGCATCATGATCTTCGGCTTCGACATGAGGGAGCGGGCGACGGCGAGCATCTGCTGCTCACCACCGGACAGGGTGCCGGCGAGCTGCCAGGAGCGCTCCTTCAGTCGCGGGAACATGCCGTAGATTTCCTCGATGTCTGCGTCAAGGGCATCGTTTCGGAGGTATGCACCGATCTTGATGTTCTCGAGGACGGTCATATCCGGGAAGACGTGACGTCCCTCCGGGCAGAGCACGATGCCCTTCTCCACACGCTTCGCCGTCGGCATATTCGTGATATCCTCGCCGTCGAAGACGATGCTTCCTTCGCTCGCTTTCACCAGTCCGGAAATCGTACGCAGCGTCGAGGACTTGCCGGCACCGTTCGCACCAATCAGGGTGACGATGGCGTGATCCGGTACATCGAAGCTGATGCCCTTCACGGCTTCGATGCCACCGTAATGAATTTTCAGATTCTCTACTTTCAGCATGTTGTGTCCCCCTTACGCGCTCTTCTCGATTCGCAACGTGTACCGTACTCAGTCTTCCGCATCGTCTGAACCTCCTAAGTAAGCCTCGATAACCTCCTGGTTATTCTGGATTTCTTCCGGTGTGCCATGCGCGATGAGCTTTCCGAAATTCAGAACGTAGATGCGCTCCGAGATCTGCATGACGAGGTCCATGTGGTGCTCGATCATGAAGATGGACAGGTGATACTGGTCACGGATCTTCACGATAAAGTCGGTCAGCTCCTGCGTCTCCTGCGGGTTCATGCCGGCCGCCGGCTCATCGAGCAGCAGCAGCTCCGGCTTCGTCGCGAGCGCACGTGCGATCTCGAGGCGGCGCTGGAGTCCGTACGGAAGGCTCGATGCGATATCATCCTTGTACGCATAGAGGCCCTGCTCCCGCAGAAGCTGCTCGGTCTCTGCCCGCATGCGCGCCTCTTCCTTCCGGTTCAGGCGCAGCGTCGCGCTGAAGACATTGTCCTTCGCACGGAGATGCTCGGCGATCAGGACGTTATCGAAGACCGTCAGATTCGAGAAGAGCCGGATGTTCTGGAAGGTCCGGGCGATGCCGAGCTTCGTGATGGCATCCGGAGCGTTGCCACGGAGATCGCGGCCGTCGAACTTCACGGCGCCGGAGGTCGGGGTATAGATGCCGGTGATGCAGTTAAACGCCGTCGTCTTGCCGGCACCGTTCGGACCGATCAGGGCGACGATCTCGCCGCGGTTGACCTCGAGTGAGAGGCCGTCGATCGCACGTACGCCACCGAACTGCATGACGACGTTCTCCATCTGGAGGACATTTTCTTTTACTTCACTCATCTCTGCTCCTCCACTTCCTTCACTGTTTTCTTTCCTATATAGAGCACAGGCGCACTGCCGAAACGAAGGTCCGGCTTTTTCATATCACTCATACCTTCCCCCTCGCTTTCTTCACTTTTTTCTTCCCGAGTCCCCGGAAGAAGCCGAGGATCCCGTTCCAGCTGAATTCGTTCGTGCCCATGAGGCCGCGGGAGTAGAACAGTACGACCACCATCAGGAGGATGGAGAAGATCACCATGCGGAAGCCCGGACGGAACAGCGGGATGTTCAGGCTGCCGATGTAGAGCGGCTCGTCGAAGAAGCGGAGCAGCTCACGACCGGCGGTCACGAGGAACGCACCCAGCACGGAGCCGGTCACAGAGCCGATCCCGCCGATAACGACGATCAGCAGGATGTCGTAGGTGAGGGACACCTGGAAGGTCTTACTGTCGATGGAGCGCATGAACATCGCGAGCATGCCACCACTGACGCCGGCGAAGAAGGAGGAAATCACGAAGCTGAGCTCCTTCGTCTTAAACAGGTTGATGCCCATCGCCTCGGCCGCGATCTCATCCTCACGGACTGCCTTGAACATCCGTCCGAAGGACGAGTTGATCAGGAGTACCATGAGGCCAATGCAGACGACCGTAAGCGCAAGCACCTGAAATAAACTCGAGAAGCCCGGGATGGACTTGAGGCCATACGAGCCGTTCGTGATGGTATCGAGCTGTGGAGCCGAGATCAGCGCACGGATGATCTCCGCGAAGCCGAGGGTCGCGATTGCGAGGTAGTCGGACTTGAGACGAAGCACCGGGATACCGATGAGGGCCGCAAAGGCCGCCGCTACGAGTCCGCCGAGGATCAGCGCCACGAGGATCGGTGCGTGCAGGTTCGCGATCGCCGGATGGATACCGGAGATGTAGTACACGGAAGCTCGCTGGTCGACCGGGATCGTGAGGATCGCGGTCACATACGCGCCGAGCGCCATAAAGCCGGCCTGGCCCAGCGAGAACAGACCCGTGAAGCCGTTCACGAGGTTCATAGACACCGCGACGACCGCATAGATCATCGAACGCTCGATGATGGAAATCGCATAATTGTAACTGTATTTGTTGGCGTCCAGGAAGGCGCAGGCCCCGAGGATCGCCGCGATCAGCAGGAGGCTCAGGATGGTGTTTCTGCGCTTCTCCGGCGTCATGTTTACCTTTGTTTTCATCGCTGCTTCCTCCTTATACCTTGTTCGTGGTCTTCTCGCCGAAGAGTCCGGTCGGCCGCACGAGCAGCACGACGATCAGGATGACGAAGGTGAAGGCATCCGAGAAGGTGGAGTAGCCCGCGGCGACGAGCGCCGTCTCACCGAGTCCGATCAGGAAGCCGCCGACGACTGCACCCGGGATCGAGCCGATCCCGCCGAATACGGCAGCGACGAAGCACTTCATGCCCGGCAGGGATCCGGAATACGGATACACGGTCATACGATCCGTGAAATACAGGATGGAGCCGACCGCGGCGAGCAGGGAACCGATCGCGAAGGTCAGGGAAATCGTCTTATTGATGTCGATGCCCATGAGGGACGCGGTCTCATAGTCCTTCGATACCGCACGCATCGCCATACCCATCTTCGTATGCTGGATCAGCGTGATGAGTAAATACACGAGCACGAGTGTCAGCACCGGCGTCAGGAAGGTGACGAAGGAGGCCGACAGACCGCCGATCTTATAGACATGCTTCAGCACCGGGATCTCCGGATAGCCCATCGGGAGCGCGGTGAAGAGATAGGTCGCGAGGTTCTGCAGCAGGTAGGACACGCCGATCGCAGAGATCATGACGGACATACGCGGAGCGGAACGGAGCGGCTTATAGGCGACGCGCTCAATGCCTACACCGAGTGCGGTGGTGGTGATCAGTGTCACCGGAACAGCGATGTACCATGGCAGCGACGCCATGGCGAAAATCATGAAGTAGCCGGCCATCATGAAGATATCTCCATGGGCGAAGTTGATCAGGCGCAGGATGCCGTAGACCATCGTGTAGCCGATGGCGATCAGTGCGTAGGCACCGCCGAGCGAGATACCTGTCAGACACTGCTGCAGGAAGGTTGTAAGAGACATAGGTTTTTCCCCTTTGAAGATGCCCTCGAACGAGGGTGGAATCGAGTGTTACATGCGTGAGCATAAACAGAATTGCAGGAAGGAGTCGCTCGACGCGGTCCTTCCTGCATTCATCGGCTGCCGGTGGAGTGGCGACAGACGCCACCGCCCGGAGCGGAAGCTTTCATCAGTTCTGAACGGTTGTGGTGGTCAGGAACTCGAACTTGCCGTCCTTTATGGTCTTGATGAAGGCCATATCCTTGTTTGCATCCCCATTCTCACCGAAGCTGATGCCGGAGCCGGTCACACCGTCGAAGGAAACGGTCTTCAGGGCTTCCTTGATCGCCTCACCATCGGTGGACTGCGCCTTCTCGATCGCATGATATGCTGCGAGGTACGCATCATAGCCAAGTGCGGAAACGGCCGGGATGACATCCGACTGCTTGTTTGCGGTCAGATACTCCTTGAAGCCGGTGATGAAGGACTTCGCCTCATCGTTGGCCGGCTCGGACTCATCGAAGAAGGTCGAAAGAACGACGCCCTCTGCAGAGGAGCCTGCGTTCTCGATGATCGTGGAGTTCTCCCAGGTATCACCAGCGGCGATCAGGGACTCGATACCGAGCTCGCGCGCCTGCTTGATGATGAGCGGCGCTGTCGTGATGGAGGACGGTGCGAAGATGATGTCCGGGTTCGCTGCCTTGATGTTCGTGAGCACTGCCTTAAAATCGGTCTGGTTCGTCTGGAACTGCTCCTCGTCGACGACGGATCCGCCGAGCTTTTCAAATGCGGTCTTGAAGAAGGAGCCTAAGCCAGAGGAGTAATCATCGCCGAGCTGTGTCAGGACAGCTGCGCTCTTGTAGCCGTTCTGGTAGGCGTAGTTCGCCATAACGGTGCCCTGGAACGGATCGAGGAAGCAGACTCTGAAGTAGTAGTCATTGCCCTGGGTAACCTGCGGGTTCGTGCAGGATGCGCCGATCGCCGGGATCTTCGCGTCGGCGAAAATCTGGCCGGCCGCGATGGAAACACCGGAGCCATAGGAACCGAGCACGACGCTGACCTTATCGCCGACCAGCTTGTTTGCGGCGCTGACGGCCTCGGTCTTATCCGACTTATTATCGACCTCATCAAGCTCGATCGTGTACTCGGTGTCGCCGATCTTCACTGTCTTATGGGTCTCGTTTGCGTAACGCATACCGAGTACCTCCTGGAATCCGCCACCGCCGTTCTCGCCGGTCGTCGGCTCAAACACACCGATCTTGATGACGTTTCCGCCGGACTTTCCGGAAGACGATCCGGCTGCCGGTGTCGAAGATGCGCCACATGCCGCCAGAGATGCGGTCATCGCCGCTGCAAGTCCAAGTGCTACGAGCTTTGCTGATTTCATAATTCCCTCCTCTGAAATGTCCGGATGGACATTCTTCTTTGCTGTGTGCGGGCGTCGCGGACGTTTGTCCGTACAGCTCGTACATTTGCTTTATTTTATCACTTCAGTGTACGAATGCAAGGGGAATTCTCACTAAAGTTGGATAAAATTATCACTAAAGTTATATGAAATTCATCATTCCATAGTGCCTGGTTATATCGAAGATACAAAACAGGGAGCTGCCGCTTACGCGACAGCTCCCTTGCTGGTCTTTTCTCTCTTCAACAAAAACGATGTTAACTAGTTATAACTCAGTGAGTTGCAAAAATCAACTACCTTCGACGACCGCGGCTGCGGTTGCGCTCCGCGCGGGCTGTGTGCGTGGACTGGCGCTCGCGAAGCTGTTCATCCTCCATGTGCGTGCGGGCACGCTGCTTCAGGCTGCGCTGTGAGACATCGTTTCTGTACGACGCTTTCCGCTCGCGGCGTCGCTCGACGAGGGCGAGGAACTCTTCCTCGGACATCTCCATCTCCTGGAGGCGCTGTGCGCGCTTCTCCTGCATGCGGCGACTCAGCTTCCGGTCGTCATGGACGTTCTTCAGGCCGACCGCGGTGCCGGAGCCGAGGATGAAGAAGGCCATCACGCCGACGATGGTCAGGACACTGACCGAGGTGGCGACGGCGACCTTCGTACTGGTTGGGGTCTCATGCAGGATGACCTCGATGGTCGGCTCCTTCTGGATGAAGTAGCGGCCGACCGTCACGCCATCCGCGAGGTACTCGATCTCCGCGATCGTATGCGTCGGGATCCCGGACGACGGAAGATTATAGTTCAGCTTATATGTGATACCGTCCTGGCTCGCGCCCTTCGGCAGTGACAGCAGCACATCTCCCTCGACATGGATATCGGAGGCCTTACAGCTCTCATCGACGATGGTGTCCGCGACAAAACGGTTCCGAAGTTCCTCTCGATTAAAGAGCGCGTCCGAAACCGGCTGGTTCTCTGTCTGGTTGAAGCCGAGATCCAGGAGCGCCTTCGTGTCGACGTAGTGCGCCGGGTTTTTATCCTGCAGCACGACCGCCACCAGATGGCGGCCATCCTGCTCCGCCATGGTGATCAGCGTGTTACCGGCGAGCTTTGTATAACCGGTCTTACCGGCGATGACACGGGCATCCGAATAGGCGGTGTCCTTACGAAGCATCTTATGCTCCATATAGACGGTCCGACCGCCCGGATTTCGGATCGTCCCCGCCAGCTTGTAGGACGCATGGGACTCGATCTCCAGGAAGTCCCTGTTCTTCATCGCTTCCGCACCGATCAGTGCCATATCGTAGGCACTGGTGTAGTGGTCCTCGGCATAGAGGCCGGACGGATTTGCGAAGTGGCTGTCCTGGCAGCCGAGGCGTGTCGCCTCCGCATTCATCATGTCGGCGAAGGCCTCGCGGGAACCCGCCACATGGCAGGCGAGTGCATTGCCGCACTCATTCGCGGATTTCAGCAGCAGTGCGTAGAGACAATCCCGTACCGTCAGGACGTCACCCTCTTCGATCTGGGCATTCGACGATCCGGCGTCGACATTGTACACGTCATCATGACTGAAGGTCACCTGCTCGTCGAGGTCACAGTGCTCCAGTACCACGAGCGCGGTCAGCACCTTCGTGATCGACGCCGGGGCCATCTTTTCGTGCATGTTCTTCTGAAACAGGACCGCCCCGGTGTCCGCGTCGAGGACGACGCCGGCGCCCGCGGTGAGCTCCGTATACGGGAAGTTCCATGCGGCGTACGCGCGCATCGCGAGGAGCGGCGTCCCCAGGATACATATGAGAAGGGTCATGAGGACGGCAGCGCAGGTTCGGCGCCATCGCCCGTGATAATGATAAAACATGGATTTTCTTTCCTTTTCGCTAACAGATCAGTCGAGTGCTTCGTTCAGCACTTCGGTTCCGGCGAGGACGAAGCGACCGCCGGCGATGATCGGGATCTCGGAGCCGTCGGCGCGGATCGCCGTGATGCGGTCGAGCTCGTCGTACGGGATCGTGATGTCGGTGTGCACGGCGAAGTAGGCCTTCTCCGGCTCTGTCTTCCGGAGGATCGAGCAGCTGTTGTCCTTCGCGACGAGTTCCTTTCCATCCGGATTATAGAGCTGCATGTCCTCCATAAAGGAGTAGCAGGTGTCGCCGACCGCGAAGTGCGGGCCGGTCTTCTCTGCGATCAGAATCGGCATCCGAGCGCCGATACCATAGCGCTGTGCCATCCGGTAGGCGCGGGTGTTCGTGCCGATCGCGAACTCGCCCATCGGCAGGCGCTCCTTCTCACCGAAGATCACCTTGCGCATGAGTGCCCGTCCCTGCTCCTGGTCCGGGAAATTCGCACAGCTGTAGTCCGCGACGCGACCATCCTCGAAGCGGATCCGGAGATCCCGGAACTGGAAGCCCTCGATAAACACAGAGCGGACGTTCAGCATACCGGAGGTGCCTTCGAGCTGCGGCGAAGTGAAGACCTCACCGAGCGGGATATTCACATCCGAGAGGCAGTTCTCGAAATTCGTCTCGCGGGCAGGATCCGCCAGCGGGTGGAGCTGTACGTAAAGGTCGGTTGCATTGCCCTTCCCCAGGATATGGACCGTGCGCGCCTGGTCCAGGGCGGCGATCAGACACTCCTGCACCGGACGGTACGCCGCAGAGGACAGGGTGTTGACTGCCTCCGTCTCGCGGAAAATCGCCTCAAAATCCGGGCCGATCGTCGGAAGCGGCCAGGCGATAATCGTAAACGAGCGCTCTTCCTCGAGCACAAATGCATGCACGAGCAGCTGGACGCTGTTCTGGTAGTGGCCGTACACCTCGGACTGGTGCGTCGTGAAGCGAAGCCGTGCGGGCTCCTCCACCGGCTCAAAGGCAGGCGCGCCGAAGCTTTCCATCACAACCGGACCCGCGTAGCGGCCGATCTCGTCCCCATAGGAACGGAAAATCTGGCGCTGCTCCTCGAGCATGCGGGCGCAGATGCGGTCCCCCATCACGAGGGCGAGGTCGTAGCTGTGGTCGAAATCCATCTGCGGATTCGGGCTCTCATAGAGCTGGCGGCTCCGGCCCGGGGTGCGTGTAAGAAAATGCTGCGGGCGCAGCGGGATCGTGAAATCGAAGCCATCCTCCGCGAAGAGTGCGGCGGTGCGCTTCACCACGCGCTCGAAGCCTGCCGGGTAGCTGAACTCGACGACCGACTTCTTCTCGTACGGCTTCCCCTGGATGCGGAAGCCATCCTTAAATCCCTGGTACCAAGTCCGCGCCATGCGGTCAATGCTGTCGTCTGGCAGCTTCGCGATAAATTCCGCCGTCCGGAGGGCAGTGTCCGAGACATAGTAGCCGAAGCGGCAGATGTCGGTCGGCTCCAGGAAATCGTGGTCAAGGAGAATCTGACGCGCGTACGAACGCGCCGGGATGTACATCGCATCCATCTTTCGACGCAGGAAATCCTCGGAATAGTCGTGGGCATAGCTGTAAAGAACGTCGCGGAGCTGCTTCGGATCCGGAATGCCGGCCATCCGATCGTCCGTCCGGGTCTCGCCACTCGTGGCCGCATCCTGACAGACGTCAGGGGTCGCCTCCGCCATGGCGGGCGACAGCGCTGCTGCAGGCTGCGGACAGGCTGACCTATACTCTTCCCACGCCGAGGTAAACATACAGTAGACCTGCACGAAGGTCTCAAGCACACAGACGATGTCCTCGAGATCCTGCTGGTACGCCGACGGAATCAGCCCCTGCAGCTCCATGTACAGTGCCGACAGCTCGGCACCGATCGGCCCCAGCTTCGCCACGGCCACGCGCGGATTCAAGTAGGAATCCTCGTAGCGCTCCGCGGCTTCTCGGTACAGTGCCGCATTCCAGCGCTGAAGCTCTGGCAGTGGCAGCTCGCCATCTGTGCGCGCTTTCATAAACGCATCCAGTAATAAAATAAATTCTGCGGCCGCCGTGAAGTATGCCTGGAAAGTGGCGCTCAGCGCATGCTCCTCCGGGATCTCACGGATCCGTTCAATCACATCATCATATCGTTCCATGGTGTTTCTTTCTGGGAAGTGGTGACGGGCCGCCGTCACTTCCCGGTAGTTTATGGGTTCTGACCCCATTACGATTTTCTTAAGGTGGATACCCTATCCCCGATGGGGTCAGCCCCCCTGGCTTCGCGGGAGGTTGTGGCGGGCTGTCAGATCATCGTCTTCAGGCCGAGGGCGATGAAAATGATCCAGACCAGCAGTACGCAGGCGGCGAGGATGCCACCGATGCGGACCGGGACGTAGTTTTTCTCGCTGTCGTGGAGGGCCAGGATCAGGAAGTAGAGCGAGAAGAGGGTCATCACGATGGAGCTGAAGCCCAGCGCGCCCAGGAGCATCGGTCCCTGGCCCTGGAAGTGCACCGACAGTGCGAGGGTCGCGAGCAGGAGCCCGAGCGCCAGCAGCATCGTCAGGATGCACGGCCAGGTACCACGCGCGATCTTCTTCTTTATGTAGTTGTATCTTTTCTTTTTGGCCATAGTTACATCTATTCTTTCTCGCGACTTTATGGGGTCTGACCCCATTACGATTTTCTTAAGGTGGGTGTCCTATCCCCGACGGGGTCAGACCCCTCGGCTTCGCGGGAGGTTGTGGCGAGCCGCCGTCGCTTCCCGGGACACATCCAGGTCGGGAGCATTGTCCTCTTCCGCTACTGCTGCGGTCGTTTCTTCTTCGGGTGCTTCAGGAAGTAGCGGCGGATGCGTTCGTGCTGGACGATGTGGAAGGCAATGTAGCCGAGGGTGCCGCCGAGGGTGTTCAGGATGATGTCGTCGACGTCGCAGCTTCCGGCGCGGAAAAACAGCTGAATCATCTCGATCGAGTAGCTTAGAAGATAGGTGCAGATCACCGCGTCGTACCAGTACTTCCGGCAGCGTGAGCTGATCACACCGAGAATGAAGCCAAACGGCATAAATCCGAGGATGTTCCCGTAAAGGTTCAGGAACACGCCTCGGAATCCGATTTGCGATGCACAAAAAAGATACCGTCTGATTTCCACAAACGGCTTCAGATTATAGGTATAGTTTTCCTTCACGCCGAGGCCCCGCTCCGCCATGTCCGCAAAGAACATGAGGTAGAACAGCGCGCCCAGGTAAAGGACGAAAAGAACCCAGCCCAGTCGCTGGTTTCTCGTGCTGTGCTTCGCCATCCGTTTAGAAGGTGATGTCGTTCTTCCGCTTCAGAAGCAGCGCACCATTCACGATCGACAGGATGCCGATGATGAGGCCGGACACCAGGATGATCACACCGAGCGCGATCGAACCCGCCCCCGTATTTCGCATCGTTTTATATACTTTTTCCATATTATCTCCGATCATACATTCCTATCTTTAAGAGATCTCCAGAGTCCCTCGCCCGACGCCCTGCGCCGCGCTTCCGAGCAGATTCGAACACCGTTTCCCCATAGAAAGCGCCTTTTTATGCAAAATCTGCAGGCCTCTGAACATCAACATCTTAGCATAATGGAAAAATGATAGCAAGTTTAGTATAATGAGGGCTCAGACAGGAGATGAACGATATGGAAGCAGAATTACTGAAAGAACTGGATGACGAAACCTGGGATGCAGTCAGCGCGTTAGTGTCTCTGTGCAATGCAGTCGACCACACCTCGTATGACACAGACCTGGACGGTGACTTCTACTATATCATCCGAAATGATGACCCGGAGGAGAGCGGTGTCGAGGAGGGACTGTTTGCCGTACTCTCCGGCTATCTTCTCGGTGAGACCATCGACGGGAAGCAGGTGCTGGAGGTCGAGGCCTTCACCCACCCGAGGATGCGCCAGATCGGCATGTTCCGCATGTGCTACCAGAGCCTGCTCGACGACTTCCGCGGCTATCGCATCCGTTTCATGATCAAGCGTCCGATCGCCGGTGATGATGAGGCGACGCCGTTCGTCGTGCCGGATACCTACGAGACGCTACGTGCGCTCGGTGCGACGCATCAGTACGATGAGCTTTTCATGGTGAAGACGCTCGCGCGCCCGATCTCCGATCCGGGCGACAGCCTATCAAACAGCTATGGTGAAGTGCATCTCACGCCGTTCAGCGCCGACACGCTCTACCTCTACGGCCTCCTCGTCTATGATACCTATCTCGGAAAGGGACATGGCCGCGCCCTGATGGAAGCGGTCGAAGCCACGCCGGCCGACGGCCCATATAAGAAGGTACTTCTCCAGGTCGCCAGCAATAATGATATCGCGGTTCACCTCTACGAAAGCCTCGGCTATAAGGAAACGGAGCGCGTACTCTATTTTCTCAATAGCGAATCATGAAGCAGTAGCCCAGCCGCCGTATAAGCATATTCTTTCACAGCTTATACCGGTCATATCTTACATCCTTTCAGATAATAGTGTTTTCTACCATCAAAGGAAGACCCCGGCTAAAAAGCCGGGGTCTTCCTTTGATCATTATGAAATTCCAGTTTGAAACTCGCTTACTTCACCTTCAGCTTGTCGAGTTCCCAGATGTCCTTCACGTACTCTTCGATGGTACGGTCGGAGGAGAACTTGCCAGCGTTTGCGGTGTTGAGGATCGCGGCTCTCGCCCACCATGCCTCGTCCTGATACTTCGCGACGGCACGCTCCTGTGCGTCGTGGTAGGACTCGAGGTCCTTCAGGATGAAGTAACGGTCTGCGACGTCGGACTCCTGGGTGTTCAGAAGTGAGTTGTAGAGCGGACGGAACAGCTCCGGGTTCTCCGGGCTGTAGTAGCCGTTCACGAGCTGCATCAGCACGCGACGGATCTTCTGGTTGTTGTTGAAGATCTCCATCGGTACATACTGATGGTTGTGCTCGAGCTCGATAACCTCCTCTGCGGACATACCGAAGATGAAGGCATGCTCATCGCCGACTTCCTTTACGATCTCGACGTTCGCACCATCCATGGTTCCGAGGGTCAGGGCACCGTTCAGCATGAGCTTCATGTTGGAGGTTCCGGATGCTTCCTTGGACGCGGTCGAAATCTGCTCGGAGATATCCGCTGCCGGGATGATGATCTCGGCGTTCGATACGCGGTAATCCTCGATGAAGACCACCTTGATCTTACCGTTGATGGACTCGTCGTTATTGATGACGTTCGCCACGCTGTTGATCAGCTTGATGGTCAGCTTCGCGGTCTTATAACCTGCCGCTGCCTTCGCACCGAAGATATATACATGCGGATAAAAGTTCATATCCGGATGATCCTTCAGCTCGTTGTACATGTACATCACGTGCAGGATGTTCATCAGCTGACGCTTGTACTCGTGCAGTCTCTTGACCATAACGTCGAAGATCGCGTCGGTCGATACCTGGATGCCGTTATGCTCGAGGATGTACTTCGCGAGGCGCTCCTTGTTATGACGCTTGATCGCCATGAACTCGGCCTGGCACTTCTCATCATCCGCATAGACCTCGAGCTTCTTGATCTTCGAAAGGTCGGTGATCCAGCCATCGCCGATCTTGTCGCTTACCCAGGCTGCAAGCTCCGGGTTCGCATGTACCATCCATCTACGCGGAGTGATACCGTTCGTCTTGTTGGAGAACATCTCCGGGAACATCTCATAGAAGTCCTTCAGGGTCTCCTTCTTCAGAATCTCGGTATGAAGCTGTGCGACACCGTTCACGGCGTGGCTGCCCACGATGGCAAGGTGCGCCATCTTCACCTGACCGTCATAGATGATCGCCATCTTCGAGATCTTATACTCTGCGTTGTTCGGATACTTCGCACGGATCTCCTCACAGAAGCGACGGTTGATCTCCTCGACGATCTGGTAGATACGCGGAAGCAGCTTCGAGAAGAGCTCGATCGGCCACTTCTCGAGGGCCTCGGCCATGATGGTGTGGTTCGTATATGCACAGGTCTTCTTCGTGATCTCCCATGCCTCATCCCACTCGAGGCCATAGTCGTCCATGAGCACACGCATGAGCTCCGCAACCGCTACGGTCGGGTGCGTATCGTTCAGCTGGAACGCGACCTTCTCGTACAGATGGCGAATGTCTCCATCATGCTTCTCATAGTACTCCTTGACGGCGGTCTGTACAGAAGCGGAGATGAAGAAGTACTGCTGACGCAGACGAAGCTCCTTACCCGCGAGGTGGTTATCGTTCGGATAGAGAACCTCGACGATGTTGCGCGCCATGTTCTCATTCTCTACGGCTGCCTGGTAGTTGCCCTTATCGAACTCCTCGAGACGGAAGGTCTCCTTCGCCTCGGCGTCCCATACACGGAGAGAATCGACGACATGATTGCCATAGCCGACCACCGGTGTATCGTACGGAATCGCGATGACGGACTGATAGCCCTTCTGAACGAACTTCAGCTTGCCGTTTTCGTTATGTGTCTCCACCCAGCCGCCGAACTTGACTTCCTTCTGAAGCTCCGCACGACGAAGCTCGAACGGGTTACCGTCTCTCAGCCAGTCATCCGGCACCTCACGCTGGTAGCCATCCTCGATCTTCTGCTTGAACATACCATACTTGTAGCGGATACCGCAGCCGCATGCCCAGTAGTTGAGCGTTGCGAGGGAATCCAGGAAGCAGGCTGCAAGACGGCCGAGACCACCGTTTCCAAGTGCCCAGTCCGGCTCAGCCTCCTCGAGTGCATTGAGATCCAGTCCCAGCTCCTCGATCGCCTCCTTCAGCTCCTCATGACAGGTCAGATTCAGGATGTTGTTACCGAGCGCACGGCCCATCAGGAACTCCATGGAGAGGTAGTACACGCGCTTCGCGTCCTGCTTCTCTGCAGCCTTCTGGGTCTTCATCCAGTCGTCGATGATGACGTCCTCGACAGCATACGCCACTGCATGAAATGCTTCCTTCGTATTCAGATCTACGAGAGATCTACGGTAGAGCTTACGCGCATTGGTCTCGACAGCCTTCTTAAATGCTACCTTGTCAAACTTTTCCACCATATATAAAATCCTTTCAAACTTTCTCAACCGCAAGCTTTACCTGCTTACCGTTGATATCCCACTCCTTTTCATAGCCCTTCATGATGTCATATACGATGCTGTCGGCCATTACGATTCGCTTGATTTCGTCTTCATTCTTCTGCATAAGTGCAGCGACTTCTGCATTGTCCTTCACGTAAACCGTGATATGGTCCATCACCTCGAAGCCGGCTTCCTTACGCATGGTCTGAAGCTTACTGATGATCTCACGGACGAAGCCCTCTTCCTCGAGCTCCGGTGTCAGGTTCGTGTCGAGCACGACGGTGAGGTTCATGTCCTCCTCGGTCACGAAGCCACCCTTCTGTGCGACGTCGATGAGGAGATCGTCCTTCGTGAGGCTGACCTCGGTGTCACCATCCACGGTGAACTTCAGTACGCCGTTCTGGTCGAGCTCGTCCATCGCTGCAGAGCCATCCATCTCGGTGAGATGTGTACGAATCGCGTTTAAGTGCTTGCCATACTTCGGACCGACGGTCTTCAGCTGTGGCTTAAATGTATAGGAAGTGAATGCGCGAAGGTCCTCCTGGAAGGTCACCTTCTTGACATTCAGCTCGTCTTCGACGATGTCGACGAAGAAAGGATCGAGCGCGTGCTCTGCCTTTACATACATGTCACCGATCGGCTGACGATTCTTTACAGCCGCGGTGTTTCTCGCTGCACGACCAAGCAGTACCATGTGCAGTACCTCATCCATGTTCTCCTCGAGGGCCGTGTCGATCATCGACGCGTCCGCCTCCGGGAAGCTGCAGAGATGAACGGATGCCTTCGCAGACGGATCCACGCTGCATACCAGGTTACGGTAGATGGACTCGGTGATGAACGGAACCATCGGTGCCGCTACCTTCGAGAACGTTACCAGTGCGGTATAGAGCGTCATGTAGGCATTGATCTTATCCTGCTCCATGCCCTTCGCCCAGAAGCGCTCTCTCGAACGACGAACATACCAGTTCGACATGTCGTCGACGAAATCCTGCATCGCGTTCGCCGCCTCCGGGATACGGAAGTTCGTGAGGTCATCATCGACTTCGCGGATCACGGTGTTCAGCTTACTGAGCAGCCAGCGGTCCATGACGCCGAGCTTCGCATAGTCGAGGCTGTACTTCGTCGGGTCGAAGTCGTCAATGTTGGCGTACAGAACGAAGAATGCATAGGTGTTCCAGAGCGTCGACAGGAACTTGCGCTGTCCCTCAACGACGGCCTTATCATGGAAGCGGTTCGGCAGCCATGGTGCGGAGTTCGTGTAGAAGAACCAGCGGATGGCGTCGGCGCCGTGCTTCTGGAGCGCATCCATCGGGTCGACTGCATTGCCCTTCGACTTACTCATCTTCTGTCCGTTCTCGTCCTGGACATGGCCCAGTACGAGGACGTTCTGGTACGGTGCCTTATTAAAGAGGATCGTACTCTCGGCGAGGAGGGAGTAGAACCATCCACGGGTCTGATCCACGGCCTCACAGATAAACTGTGCCGGGAACTGGGACTCGAAGAGTTCCTTATTCTCGAACGGATAGTGATGCTGTGCATATGGCATAGCGCCGGAATCGAACCAGCAGTCGATCACCTCCGGTACACGGTGCATCTCGCCGCCGCAATCCGGGCAGCGCAGGGTGATCTGGTCTACATACGGCTTGTGGAGCTCGATGTGCTCGTAGCCCACGTAATCGGAGCTGTAGCCGCCCTTGCCCTCAGCCTTCAGCTGTGCGAGGAGCGCGTCGTAGTTCGTGGAACGCTCGCGGAGCTCCTGGATGGAGCCGATGGCCTCCTGCTTACCGCAGCACGGGCAGGTCCAGATATTGAGCGGGGTACCCCAGTAACGGTTACGTGAAAGACCCCAGTCCTGTACATTCTCGATCCATGCACCGAAACGGCCGGTACCGATCGTCGCCGGGAACCAGTTGACGGTGTTGTTGTTACGCACGAGGTCATCCTTTACGGCACTCATCTTGATGAACCAGGACTCTCTCGCATAGTAAATAAGCGGCGTATCACATCTCCAGCAGTGCGGATAGGAGTGGGTGAACTTCGGTGCGTCGAAGAGCAGCTTCCGCGCGGACAGATCCTTCAGTACCTCCGGATCCGCGCTGATCGCACCTGCGGCCATCTCCTTCTCGGTCGGCTTGCAGCGCATGCCGGCGAACGGCGTCTCCTCGGTCATCACACCCTTCTCATCGACGAACTTGATGAGCGGGAAGCCATTCTCGCGGCCGACACGGGCATCATCCTCACCGAATGCAGGGGCAATGTGTACGATTCCAGTACCATCGTCTGCCGTTACGTAGCCGTCTGCGATCACGAAGTGTGCGCGCTTATGCTGCTTCGCAGCCGCCTCCGCTGCACATGCATAGAGTGGCTCGTAGTCGATGCCGACGAGGTCGGTACCCTTATAGGTCTCAAGGATCTCGTAGGCCGGCATGCCGTCCTTCGCGAGCGGACCGAGTACCTTATCAAGCAGTGAGCAGGCCATCACGTAGGTGTAGCCGTCGGCTGCCTTTACCTTCGCGTAGTCCAGATCCGGATTTACGCAGAGGCCGGTGTTCGACGGAAGGGTCCATGGGGTGGTCGTCCATGCGAGGAAGTAGAAATCCTGATCCTTCGCCTTGAAGCGGACGATCGCTGAACGCTCGGTCAGCTCCTTATAGCCCTGTGCCACCTCGTGGCTCGACAGCGGGGTTCCGCAACGTGGGCAGTACGGTACGACCTTGAAGCCCTCGTACAGGAGCTTCTTCTTGAAGATCTCCTTCAGTGCCCACCACTCGGACTCGATATAGTCATCGTGGTAGGTAACATACGGGTGCTCCATGTCTGCCCAGAAGCCGACCTTGTAGGAGAAGTCCTCCCACATGCCCTTATACTTCCAGACGTTTTCCTTACAGTGATCGATAAAAGGCGCGATACCGTAGTTCTCGATCTGATCCTTACCGTTGATGCCGATCTGCTTCTCGACCTCGAGCTCGACCGGAAGACCGTGGGTATCCCAGCCGGCCTTACGTGGTACCATCGCACCCTTCATCGCGTGGAATCTCGGAATCATGTCCTTGAACGCGCGCGTCTCGACATGGCCGATATGCGGCTTACCATTCGCCGTAGGCGGACCATCGTAGAAAACGTAGGATGGATCACCCTCGTGCTCCTTGATGGACTCTTCGAAGATATGATTCTGTCTCCAGAACTCCTCGACCTCGCCCTCGCGCTCTACAAAGTTCATGTTTGTATCAACTTTTCTAAACATAAGCGCCTTTTCTCCTTCAAAATATATATAAGTATAAACCGGTGTGGACCGGTTGCAGACCTCTAACCCGAAAAATAGGCAGAATGCGGCCTTTATAGCCTTCTCATTATAAAGTAGGGGGATGATAAAATCAAGGAAATAACGTGTAAAGGCGCGCTGCGGGCCGGATGCTGGCAAGACCTCGGAGGGTGGTGTCGGGAAGTCGGTAGCGGGCCGGAAGACCGAGGACGCATTTCGGGTCTGTCCACCATATCGCCAGACAAGTGGCGTCCAACCACCGCGCGATTATTTCTGAGCGAAAGCGAAAAAAGAAAGCTGTGCCAAGTGGCACAGCTTCCAAAAGTTTTGTCTCGATTTTATCTGGATTTCGGTAATCTTTCAGATTACCAGTCCTGGGCGTTTCCGTCGGAGATCTGTCCGTCCGGGCCCGGTACGTTGATCATGGTGTAGTCGATGACCGGTGCGATCTGGTTCGTGTATGCGCCTTCTGGTACATATGGTCCGAACATCGCGCCTGCGGTCTGGGTGAGATCCGGCTCGCCGATCGCACTTGCAGCGTTTGTGTAGGCTGCGTTTGCGGCTGCGGCGGCTGCCTTTGACTTCGCTGCCTTATCGCTGATGGTGGTCGTCGTGGAGCCGGCTGCCTTTACCTTGATGACGTTGGTTACGATCTGGTTCGCAGCGAGGGATGCTGTGCTGCCGGCCTTCTTCGTGCCCTTCGTCGCGTTTCTTGCGACGGACTTCGCATTAAATGCGTTACGAACCTGCTTCGTAGAAACAACGGTATTGACCAGGTTCTGGTAAGCGGTGTTTGTATTTGCAGCGAGTGCGGTGGTGCCGAATACGGATGCACTCATCAGAACAGCGGTGGTGGTTGCAACTAATTTCTTCGTGAAGTTTCTCATAGTTCGATCTCCATTTCCCTGCAGGTCGCGCAGGTTATTTCGAGGTGCCGGGCACCCATCCATCAAATATCATTCTCTGAAAGGTTTCAGATGAAGCTGCGGTGTTTTCAAACCGCTTCAGCTTCGCCATCAGTAAACCGATTCAGCTGATAGTCCTACTATACCACAGCGGATTATGAAGAACAGCGCTTAAATTCTTGTTATTTGCTTAAGATTTGCTGGAGAATTCCAATTGCAGGCACTGTAAGCGCTTTAACTCGCGATCATGCCTACAAGAAAAGAATTTAGGCGGCAAGAATTCCTCGTCGCCTCATATTTCTTCAATTTCTGACGAATTCTTAACGTTTTCGTCAAAATCTGTAAGCGAATCGCAATCGAATCCCGCGGATTTCTGCACCCTCGGCATGCTATAGTATATTTATTCATACATTATAGTACGTGCGTTGTACCGGTATGCGTACGAGACATGCATCAGCTGCGTTTTCTATCCTCTTTCATGGGGTGCGGGCCAATGCTGAACTCCTGCGGCCATCCGGTCATCTATATCTACGAGGGGAAGGTGTTTATGCGTAAGTTCGAGCGATTCAGAAGAGTTACAAAAGCGAGAGTGATATCCATACTGACCGCGGGTGCCACGGCGCTGCTCAGCGCGGTGCTTCTGTCCACGCCTGCGCTTGCGGGCGAGTGGAGGGCGAACTCGACGGGGTTCTGGTATATAAATGATGATGGGAGCTATCCGACCTACGCGTGGCAGTGGATCGACGGGGACGGCGATGGGGTCTATCAGTGCTTCGCCTTCGACGAGAACGGATATCTCATGCTGAATCAGACGACGCCGGACGGCTATCTCGTCGGGGAGGCGGGTGCCTGGTTCGACGGAGTGACGCCCGTGACCCGGACGTATCCGGTCGGCACCTATGTCGCGCCGACGCCGATCGAGGGGCTGCAGAAGTATGGCTATGCGTCGGACGGTACGCGTCTCGTGACGAGCCGCACGGGCTCGAAAACGAACGCTTCCAATAAGACGAACAGCTCCAGCAACAAGAATAATAATACGTCCACGAACAAGACGCATTCGTCCAGCTCGAAGAACAACAGCAGTGTTCTCAATAAGCCGAACGCCGGCAACACCGCGAGTGTGTCGAAGAAGGATCTCGTGACGAATAAGATCACCGTCGGTAAGACGGACGCAAACGGCGATGGTACCACCGGTACAGGCAGCAGTGCCGCTGCTTCGACCACCGAGCGGGTAGATCCGAGCACGACCGCGCCATCCACCAGCGGCTTCGGTCCATCCGTCCCGAAGAAGAACACGAGCTCCTCGAGCGCGAGCGGCCCGCAGACCGTCATCACAAACAGCAACGGCCCGAACCGCGGCAGCAGCGTCACGGCCGAAAATCGATAAGCGTAAAAAATCTGCCGGCCGTCTGAATCCCTTCAGACGGCCGGCAATTCCATGTCAGGCCCTTATGCCAGTACCTCAAAAATCAGTTTTCCTACGACCGAGCCGCCATCCAGGAGGCCGATCGACTTCTCTCCGTAGGTTCCCGGTCCCAGGGATACGTACTGGATCTCCTAGCCTGCTGCGTCTGACTGGTTGAAGATCTGTGCAACGGCATCACCCTGTGTATCCTTGATGTCGATCCCGCCACCGTAGTCTCTGCCGTCTTGCCACCGGAGGTCGTATTTCCTTCGGAACATCCTGTAAGTGCTCCTACTGCCATGATTGCCGCAAGCGCAGCCGTCACAATCTGTTTTGTTTTTCTCATATTTGTTCCTCCTTTAAATAAGTTCTCATGTTATGTCATGAGAATCATTGATTTCCTACTGTTATACTGCTGCTATATCACCGGCATTATCAGGACCATCAAAAATGCCAATACTCTTTATGGCTTTGTTGTATTTATTTGTCATTATTTATGGCTTATAGCGTGTGTGCCATAAAAAGTATCAATTTCTGCTTATTTTATAAACACTTTTAGTCTTTTTTTGTATCTTTCGTACAAAAGGCAGGAGGTCATACATGACCTCCTGCCTGCGTATCCCGACTTCTGTCGGGCAGATATGTACTTCGATTCTTCATTTTCCGGTATCATGACGCCGTCACCTGATCCAGCGGTTCTTCCCGCACCTCTCCCAGATAATTTCCTATTCCAGGATAGAAAAGTTCATAGAAAGAGCTGATGTCCTTCGAGAGAAGATTTACGGCTTCCTCCAGATTCCCTTCCCTGAGACGCTTCACGACCGAAAGATGCCCATCACATCCCATCTTGATCAGGATGCGCCCCAGTCGCTCCCAGTATTTCTGAGCATACGCGCGCGACATCGTATGGATGCAGCGGGCAATCTCCTTGGTAGCGTATGCGTTATCTCCGTAGGACATGAGCTTTAGGTGGAATTTACCATTAAGGTCCCAGTGCTGAAAAGTCGTCAGATCCTGACTGTCATCGCAGCACTCCTCGATGGTATATCGTTCGATCTCATCGATGTCCTTCTTCGTGAGCTTCGGGAAGATATCTCTTAAATTCGCCGTTTCAAGGATGATTCGAAAACGGATGATATCATAGATTTCCCGCTCATCGATTCGGACCACCTCATACCCGTAACGAGGATGACTGATCAGAACCCCTTCGTTGCAAAGCTGCATGAGTGCTTCACGTACAGGAGATTTACTGACACCAAATTCCTCAATCAGCTTTTTTTCATTCAGAATATCATTCTGCTTATATACGCCCTGAACGATATCCTGAAAGATTTTGTCATATACTTTATCTCTAAGTGATTCTTTCATATCAGTTTTATCCCCCTAACCACTTAACACTTTACTCTATTTCTCCCGTGTCGGCAATCAAAAAAAGGAGACGACTCAGGTATGCTGAATCGTCTTCATAGAAAACCAAATCAGAAAAGCTGATCGGACGCATCAAGTTCCATCAGCGCCAGGATATATATCTTCAGGCCTTTCAGCAAAACATCGAGTGCGATGCACTCGTCTGGCTGATGACCTGAACCATGTCCTGCCGGGAACGGTATCTTCATATCCGGAATGCCCGGACCGAATCCGATGCCATTCGGCAGCTTGCGCGAATACGTACCTCCGCCCATGGTATAGGGTTCATACTGTTTTCCATGCACATGGTTACATATCTCTGTGAGCAACGGAATATAAGGGCGATCAAGTGGCACATAGGCTGGTGCATCCAGCTCCTTCACTGTTACGTCAAATCCATGCTCCACTGCGCATGTCTCGAACCTGTCTCGTACGTCTTCTCCAGTTACCGTCACCGGATACCGCACATCAAACGAAAGTGTCAGTGTACCACCCTCGAGGCGGATCACGCTGCCTACCGAGGTCAGCTTTCCAGATTCACTGTCCTCAAATGGAATGCCTGTTGTATGCCCATACGCATCGGATGTCAGCTCGGCCACAGCTGCCACTGCATCTGCTGCTGTCCCCACCAGAAGTCCAGCCTCCGTAAGCGCTGTAGACAGTACATGGATGGCATTCACGGAGCCCTCCGGGAACGCGGCATGCCTTGATACACCGACCGCTTCCAGTCTGGTCCTTCCTCCTTCGACTTCCGTGACGGTTATACCGGAAGCCTGTCCAAGCTTTTCCCGTACCTCCGTGACCGAAATTCCAGAAATAACCGCTTCTGCCTTCCCCGGAATGACATTGACCACCTCACCGGCGGTAAAACTTTCCAGATTTCCGGAAACGGCTCTCGAGAGATCTGCACGGAAGAGTCCCTTCTCACCATAACAGACAGGGAAGTTTGTATCTGCCACGAGGCAAAGATCCGGTATCTCGTCCGCATGTTCCTTTACAAAATACTCGAGATCATCCATCCCAGTTTCCTCGGCACAGCCGAAATAAAGGAGGACATCATG
Organism: uncultured Oribacterium sp.; assembly: GCA_934229835.1. GTDB lineage: Bacteria > Bacillota > Clostridia > Lachnospirales > Lachnospiraceae > Oribacterium. The sequence goes on from CAKQED010000016.1 coordinate 30,251, forward strand.
ACGTAGACGAATCCTATGTTCCTTTAAGAAGCGAAGTGCATAAACCGCACACATCGCCGGTCCCTTGTTATCTCCGACACCGCGCCCAATCAGATATCCATCCTTCTGTGTACAGACAAGCGGTGGATACATCCACCCATCACCCAGGGGAACCACATCCAGATGACTGAAAAGTCCGATGCGCTTTCCCATCTCGTCCGTTCCCTTTTCCAGAAGCGAAGCACAGCGACCGGCATGGTTCCGGACCGTAAATCCGTAGTCGCTGCAGATTGCCGACGCCTCGTCCAGAACACGGGCACATTCCTTACCATAAGGATATGCATCCTTTCCTTCTTCCGAAATACTCGGAATCGCAACCAGTCGCGCAATATCCTTTACGAAGTCCTGCTCATGCGCTTCGATCCAGACGTCGATCTCCTGTTCGAATTTCTTATCCGGCTCAAACATCCGCCTGCTCCTTTCTCGGTCCATGCTCACAGAGATGGCAGGCAACCATATGCTGACCGCCTATATCATGCAGATTTGGAGCCTCCTGTCTGCAGCGCTCCGTAGCATACGGGCAGCGCGTATGGAAGTAGCAGCCAGATGGCGGTGCAATCGGACTCGGTACATCACCTTCCAAAATCTCCCGCTTTCTCTGATGCTCGACATCCGGAATCGGAATCGCCGACAGCAGTGCCCTCGAATATGGATGCTGCGCATTCGTATAGAGCTCATCCTTCTCTGCAACCTCCATGATCCGTCCGAGATACATCACGACGATGCGGTCAGAGATATACTTTACGACGCTGAGATCATGCGAAATAAAGAGATAAGTCAGATCCTTGGTCTTCTTCAGCTCGCGCAGGAGATTCAGCACCTGCGCACGGACGGAGACATCGAGCGCCGATACCGGCTCATCGCACACGACAAATTCCGGATCCAGTACCAGCGCACGCGCGATGACGATACGCTGACGCTGACCACCAGAAAACTCATGCGGATATCGGTTCATCATATTTTCCGGCATGCCGACGAGGGCCATGATTTCCTTCACCTTCTCGATTCGCTCTGCATTCGTTCCGATACCGAAGGCGTCAAGCGGTGCCTTAATCAGCTCCAGCACCGTCATACGTGGATTCAGCGATGCATACGGGTCCTGGAAAATGAGCTGCAGCTTTCTTCGCATCTGCCGCATCTCTTCCTTCCCGAGCTTCGTGATATCTCTACCCTGGTAATCGACCTCACCCTCCGTAGGTTTGATCAGCTGCAGGATACAGCGGCCCAGTGTCGATTTTCCACAGCCGGATTCGCCGACGACGCCCAGTGTCTCGCCACGGTAGATGGAGAGGTCGATGCTGTCGACCGCATGGACCGTCTTCAGCGGTTTCCCTGTAAAGGTCTTTGCGGTGATGAAATTTTTTTTGACCTTTTTTAATTCGACCAGCGTTTCTTTCGTATCCGTCATCACCCGCGTCCTCCTTCCGGTGCATATTTCCAGCAGCGTACATGTCTGCCCTCTACCTCATACATCTCTGGCTCCTGCTCAAAGCACTTCGGACATGCTTCTGAACATCTCGTACAGAAACGACAGCCCTTCGGCATATCAGAAAGATCCGGGACAGATCCAGGGATGTTAAAGAGTGCTTCATCCGAATCCTGATCCAGACGAGGAATCGACTTCAGCAGTCCATCTGTATATGGATGAAGCGGCGACTGGAAAATACTCTTCACGTCACCATACTCCATTTCCTTTCCTGCATACATAACCATGACATCGTCTGCCATCTCGGCCACGACACCCATATCATGCGTAATCAGCATGATGGAACGGCCCTCTTTTCTCTGCAGATCCTTCATGAGCTCCAGAATCTGTGCCTGAATCGTCACATCCAGTGCCGTCGTCGGTTCATCGGCGATGAAAAGTGACGCGTTGCACGAAAGTGCCATCGCGATCATGACCCTCTGACGCATACCGCCGGAAAGCTGAAACGGGAATTCCTTCATGCGCTGTTCCGGTGAAGGAATGCCGACTTTCTTCAACATCTCGATTGCCTTCTGGCGCGCTTCCTCCTTGCTGATTTTCTCATGGGCTGTAATCGTCTCCATGATCTGCTTTCCAATCGTCATGACTGGATCGAGACCAGTCATCGAATCCTGGAAGATCATAGCGATTTTATTGCCACGGATCTGACGCATCTCCTTATCGGAGATTTTCGTCAGATCCTGGCCCTCAAACAGGATCTCCCCGGAGGCGATCCTGCTGGTCTGCGGCGGCAACAGACGCAGGATCGACAGGCTTGTCACGGATTTTCCGCATCCAGATTCACCTACGATGCCCAGCGTCCTGCCCTTGCCAACCCGAAAGGAAACTTCGTCGACTGCAGTCACCGTACCGTTTTTTCCGGTAAACTGTGTAACAAGTTTTTTTACCTCTAACAATTCTTCAGCCATTCAACCAACCTTCCTTTCGTGTGGTATCGCACGGTTAATCTTATTTATTAACCTTCCATTCCCATACCAGCTTGTTGACATTGTAATCCAGATTATCCGCACGAACATTTTCTACCTTCGTGCTGTATGCGAAGAGATCATTTGTGAAGTACAGAAATGCCATCGGCATCTGCTCATACATCGCCTCCTGATACTCATCATAGATCTTCTTACGCTCCTCAAATGTCGTACCCTTTGCGCCCGCATCTCCGAGCTCACCAAGCAGCGGATCGGATACGTGTGCAAAGTTGTTCTGGTAACCAACGGTGACAATCGATACGGACTCGGACGGATCAACCGAGCCTGCAGATCCGATGAAGCAGAGATCATAGTCCCCATTACGCGCATTGGTCAGGAGCGTCGGGAAATCAAGTGTCTGAATCTGTGTCTTGACGCCGACCTTCTGGAGATCCTGCTGGATCAGAACGGCGGTCTTCTCACGGACTTCATTACCGGTCGAAACAAGCATGTTCAGTGTACGGCTGCTGTCCCATCCAGCGTCCTCGAGCATCTTCTTTGCAAGCTCCGGATCATACTCCTCAGCTGCGGTCGGAAGCTTCGAATCATAGTACTGATGATTCTCCGGAAGCGGTCCGATAGTCGTACGTGCCTCGCCCTGCATGAGCTGATCGACGATGACCTGACGGTTGATCGCATGGCTGAGCGCGTGGCGAATCTCCTCCGGGAGGTAATCTCTCGAGCAGTTGAACGCCATGTACTGATAAGCGAAGGTAGGAACAGACTGTGTTACCACACCTTCGGTGTTGTTTGCTGCTGCCCAGTCCGCAAGCGGAAGCTGTGAGTTTCCAGAAAGAACATCGATATCACCACTGATCAGTCCAGAAAGCAGGTTGGTGGACTGTACCTTCTTAAATACGAGGCGATCGAAATCCGGTGTACCGAGGTAATAATCCTTGTTTGCCTTGAACTCTACGGATACGCCCGACTCCATGCTGTCAAAGATGCAAGGACCGGAGCCGACCGGCTTCTGCCAGAATGCGTCATTCACGAGATCTGCATCGGAGATACCGGAAAGCAGATGCTTCGGAATGATAAAGAAGTCTCTGTTTACAAGAGCATAAATGATGGACGGATCCATCGGTGTCTTCAGCGTGAATTCAACCGTATGTGCGTCTACTGCCTTCGCTTCGATGCTGTCTGGCGCGGTCTCGCAGCCACTTTCATCGGTTCCTGCAAAGTACTGCATACGGATGCGACGAAGGTAACTGAACTCTGCAGAGGATGCAACCTGTGCCGAGTACACAACATCGTCTGCTGTTACCGGCTCCCCATCCTGCCACTTCGCCTTCTCATTCAGGTGGTAGGTGATCTTGTCAGAGGTATCATTGACCTCCCAGCTCTCCGCCAGTCTCGGCGCGAAGGTACCATCTGTGTTGATGATCATCAGACGATCAAACATCAGCTCGTTGATGTTATCCGCGCCAGAGTTCGACGTGTTCATGACCATAAAGGTATCCCAATCACCTGTCTGTGCGATCGTAACGATCTTCTCCCCGCCGGCAGTCGCTGCAACCGAAGTTGCTCCGCCGCCGTTTGCGCTGGCCGTGGTTTCGCCCCCTCCTGCTGCTGTAGAACCACCACCGCACGCTGTCAGCATCATCGCTGCCGCAAGCACCGCCGCCACGATTCTGGTCGATTTTCGTTTCATAGCTTCCTCCTTTTCTGAACAGACGTATCGCCTGTTCGCATCATGTAGATGCTTTTAAAACTTCTTTTATTTATAACCGCATCCTGCAGTTATGTTTTTGTTATCTGTACGATCAATCAGCTGACGATCACTACTTTTTAATTTTCGTTCTTGCGTCCAGCGCGTCACGGATACCATCCCCGATGAAATTGATGCTCGAAACTGTTAGAACAAGCAGTATTCCAGGCGGAATCCAGAGCCACGGCCTCGTCGAAAGCGTCGTGATCGACTGCGCCGCATAGAGAATGTTACCCCAGGAAGCCTCTGGTGGCTGAACACCCATGCCCAGAAAACTGAGCGCAGACTCCTGAATGATGGCCTGTGCGGTCCGGAAGGTAAAATTAATCAGAATCGGCGCAAAGGCGTTCGGAATCACGTACTTTATGAGGATCGGGAGATCCTTCGTACCGACCGCTTTTGCGGACTCCACATACTCTTTTTCACGGACAGACAGTACATTTCCATAGATAAGCTTCGCAAAATCCGTCCATCCCAGAACACCGATCACGAAGGTAACCGTCCAGACGGATGGTCCGATGAGTGCCACAAGGACGAGGATCAGGATCATGGACGGAAAGGACATGAAGATGTCCGCCGCACGCATGATGATTGTTTCACAGATTCCCTTATAGTAACCAGCGAGCAGTCCCAGTGGAACGCCGATGATCATACTGACGATGGCAGAGAGCAGACCGACCTGGAGCGATACACGACCTCCATAGATCAGTCGCGCAAAGATGTCACGTCCTGTATCATCTGTTCCCAGAAGATGCCCAGGTCCCGGTGCAGAATTAAATGCCAGGATATCTGAGCTGTATGGGTCGAGCTTCATGACCATCGGAAGAATGATCACCAGAAGAACCTCCGCGAGAATAATCGCGACACCCAGCCTCGCCAGCTTATGCGCCTGGAATCGTCTCAGCACATCACGATAATAAGAATCTTTTTTCTCTGTTTTTTCTACAGCAGCTGTCGTTGTATATGCCATATCCCCTTACCTGCTTTCTCTGATCTTCGGATCCAGTAGAGAGTACACGATATCTGTCAGAACGTTACCGATCAGAACCGCTGCGGCGATCACCACCGTGATGCCCATGATCATCGGATAATCTCTCGCATTGATCGACTGGACCATCAGACTACCCAGTCCCGGCCAGCCGAAGACCTGCTCTGCAACGACGGCTCCACCGAAGAGGAACGGAATCATGGTACTGAGCACCGTCACCACCGGAATCAGCGCGTTTCGAAGACCGTGTACCAGTACGACTCTCGGCTCTGTCAGACCCTTCGCTCTGGTCGTCCGGATGTAATCCTCATTGAAAACCTCCATCATGCTGCCACGCGTCTGACGAAGCAGACTTCCGATGTTGAAGATCGTAAGAACGAGACATGGCAGGATCAGATGATGAAGCATCGATCCGACGGTATGTGTACCGGCGTCATACATGCCCCCCATCGGCAGAACACCGAGCTTTACTGAAAAGATATAGATCAGCACGAGTCCTGTGAAGAACGTCGGTGTGGAAGCGCCCACGAATGCAAGCCCTGAGGAAATATAATCCCATGCAGAGTATGGCTTATACGCAGACATCACGCCGAGCGGAACTGCGATCAGTACAGAAAAGAGTGTCGAGGACAGCGTCAGGATCAATGTCGGTCCCAGCTTCTCCAGCACCTGTCCCATCACCGGTAAACCATTACGATACGAAGTACCGAGATTTCCATGTAATAAGTTCACAAGCCATCGAAAATACTGTACGATTGCCGGATCATTCAGTCCCATCTGTTCTTTCAGAACTTCTATGGTTTCCTTCGTCGCCATAGGATCGTTCACCATCATCTCCAGAGGGCCGCCCGGTGCCAGCTCAGAGATCAGATAAACCAGAACGGTAATGCCCAGGAATGTCGGGATGGCTATCAACAGCCGCTTCAACGTGTATTTCAGCATATTTTTTATCGACCTCCATGTTTCGATTCGATATCCTTCGAGCTATCATGATTGCGTATCCGAGAACTCAAGTATGACAATAGTTACATTACTGATATTATCACTAATAGTTCAAATGTCAATATTTTCTATGTTTTTGAATAATTTTTTGTTTTGTTTGTGCATTTTTTCTTAATATAAGGCAAGAATGCAAAAAAAGCATCAAATTCTCCTTCATGTTTCGTTTTTCACTTATTGACTTTTACCAAGTATGCATATAAAGTACTTAGTGTCAGATTGCGTATCCTGAATAGAGAACTCATGTGAACTGGTAGTTATAGAACTATCCGTTTTTTTATTTAAAGAGGATTCTATGTCAGATAAAACTGTCGTTGACCGCTTTCTGCGGTATGTAAGCTTAGATACACAGTCCGACAGCAGGTCTTCGGCTATCCCTTCTACTGCAGGACAGCTTACACTTGCAAACGAACTGGTAAAAGAACTGCTGGCGCTCGGCATCTCAGATGCCTGCTGCGATGAAACCGGACGTGTATATGCGCATATCCCTGCATCACAGGGTGTTTCGGCACCGGGACTAGCCCTGATTGCTCACCTGGATACGGCGATGGATATGTCCGGAAAAGATGTCAAACCAAGAATCATAAAGAAGTATGATGGCGGCGATATCGTCCTGAATGCCGAAAAAAATATCGTCACCCGCGTCGCCGAGCATCCGGAGCTCCTGGACTATCTCGGGCAGGATCTGATCGTGACCGACGGAACCACCCTGCTCGGTGCCGATGATAAGGCCGGCGTCGCGGAGATCATGCAGCTCGCTTCATTTCTCATCGCTCATCCAGATCACCCGCATCCACGCATCTGTATTCATTTTACCTGCGATGAGGAAATCGGTCGTGGCGCAGACCACACGGATCTGGAAAAGCTCGGTGCTGCATACGCTTATACGGTCGATGGCGGACGTCCGGGTGAGTTTTCCTATGAGAATTTCAACGCAGCTTCTGCTACGCTCACCTTCCACGGCATCACCGCCCACACCGGATATGCAAAGGGCGTCATGCGTTCTGCCATGCTCGTCGCTATGGAGTACCATGCTCTGCTGCCAGCGTTCGAGAACCCTGCATGTACCGAAGGAAGGGAAGGCTTCTATCATCTCGATCATATGGAGGGATGCACAGAAACCGCTGTCCTCCAGTATCTGATCCGTGATCACGATCTCACGAAATACGAGGAACGAAAGGCGTTCATGCAGGACGCAGTCACTTTTATCAATCGGAAGTATGGTCAAGGAACCTGTGACGTCCGCATCGAGGAGTCGTATCTCAATATGTACGAAAAGGTGAAGGACCATAAAGAACTGATTTCTCATGTCATGGACGCGATGTCGGACATCGGCATGGATACTATCGTGGACCCGATCCGTGGTGGTACCGACGGGTCCAGACTTTCCTATATGGGACTTCCATGCCCAAATCTCTGTACCGGCGGTCACAACGGACATGGGCGGCACGAATTCGTCTCCTGTCAGGGCATGGAGGCCATCGTGGAACTGCTGAAAGCGCTGGTCCGGCGCTTTGCCTGAGCTTATTCTGATAACAAATTTACTGATAACCGTTTTACTGAAAACGAATGTACGAAAGAGGTAAAGATATGACAAAAAAAGAACGTGTAATCGCAGCGATCCGGCAGCAGGCGCTGGATGGTATTCCTTCCAGCTTCTCCATCCATTTTCCGGAAGAAGCAAAAAGGGGCGACGCCTGCGTGAAGGCTCATCTTGATTTTTTCCAGGAGACGGATACCGATATCTGTAAAATCATGAACGAGAATCTGATTCCTGTATTCGGTGAGATCCACAGTCCATCGGATTATGATCGTTTGATCCCGACGCTCTCGATGGAGGATGATTTCATGCGTGATCAGATGGCGCTCACAAAGAAGATTCTGGCCGGCTGCGATAAGGATGTGTTCACCATGGGCACACTGCATGGCATCTGTGCGTCCGGCATCCATCCGATCGAACAGGCCGGTGTCAATTACTTCGCAGCGAGACAGATGCAGGTCGACTTCCTGCGCTGGGATGAAGAGAAAATGCTGTCTGCGATGCAGCGCATCACCGATGTTCTCTGTGATCTGGCCAGAGCCTACATCGAAGCCGGCACCGATGCGGTGTACTACGCAGCACTGGGTGGCGAGCACTGCTTCTTCACGGATGAAGAATTTGAGAAGTGGATCAAGCCGTTCGACCTGCAGGTCATGAAGGCCATCAAGGATGCCGGTGGCTACTGCTTCCTGCACATCTGTAAGAATGGGCTGAACATGGAGCGATATCGTGATGGCTATCCCGATTTCGCGGATGTCGTCAACTGGGGCGTCTATGAAGCACCGTACTCACTCGAAGAAGGTCGGGCGCTGTTTGGCGGAAAAACCATCATGGGCGGTCTTCCGAATCGTCATGGCGTATTTACCGATGGAAACGCGGATGAAGTTCGGGCAGAGACGAGAAAGATCATCGATGGCTTCGGAAAGAAGGGCTTCATCCTGGGCGCAGACTGCACGCTCGCAACCGAGCAGGATCTTTCACTGGTACGTGCTGCCGCAGAAGAGGCACGCGCCTGATGCATGTAAGGCTGACGCAACAGGTAATTCAACTAGAAGGGGCTGTCGCACTAAATGGTGCGGCAGCTCTTTTGCGTGAGCCCACCCATCGTTAGTGCATGAATGACTATAGATTATTAAGCCCACCCTTGCTCACGCAAAATTCGCAAAAGAAAAGCCCTGGCTCATTAACTGAACCGGGGCTTTGGTGTAAAAT